>JBBSJE010000378.1:0-5476 GCA_038257535.1 Polyangia bacterium | reverse complement strand
GTCGAACGCCTTCTTGGGGTCGTCGATGTGGGGATCGAACACGCGGGCGGCTTTCCAGCTGATCTTGGATTGCCAGTTGGGCGCTTGGCCCCACGACGCGGCCAATGTGATGGGCCTTTGGCCTTTGCTTTCTGCAACCACCCAATCGATGGACGGGCCATAGGCTTCATATATGTGACCGCCCCCAACACACGTTAAGGTTCGCACGCAGTCTTCGTGGCTGGCCTTCGAGGAAGCCCCCGGATTGTAGATGTCATGAACCACGGACATCTTGTGCTTGAAGGCGTTGAGCCCCTGTGCCAACGCTGGCTTCAGCGTAAAGCTGTCGCCACTGCCAACGGAACCAAACTTGCTGCGCACATGGCCGTTGGGGGTGTAGTAGACCATGAAGTTGCCCGTGGCGATGCCCGACGCTTGAGCGCGCACTTCCTTGGCAAAGGGCGACAGCAGCGTGAGCCCGGCCCCAATGCCTTGCAACAGATCGCGACGACGAAGAGAGAAAGGTTGCATCTGCGATTGTCCTCCTGAGCGTTGAGCTTGCGAAGTCACCGGTTTCATCACTGGCCCCCTTCGTCTGCGCGATTGTGCCGGTGCACAAAGGATTGATCCTCCGTCAGGGCTGCCAGCAAAGCCTTGATTTCTAGGTTGCCGCCTGCGAAACGCTCTGCGGTTTGCCGCAGATAACAGCCATTGTTGCCGTCGTCCACCGAACGTCCGAAGCCGAAGGCTGACAGCTGCAAGGCCAAGCAGGCTCGTCCCATCGTGCTGCTGGCGATGGCTTTGGCCAAAGCCACGCCATCTTCGTGCTGACCATCAAGTTCATCTGAAACGCCGTCGAACGTGACGCTTAGGTCAAGGTGGCTGCTTTCGCGCTGGCGACCAATGGGGTCATAATTTTCAAGCGCAAGACCAACGGGATGAAACAGAGAATGGCAGCCAGCGCACGCAGGCTCTTGTTGCTGAAAATAGGCCCATTGTTCGCGTTCGCTGCCGTCGGGGTTGTTGGGGTCTGTTAAGCGCGCGGGCGAATCGGCGGCGTCGGCGGGTGGTGCAGGCAATGGGTTGCAGAGCAAGGTTTGCCAAAAGAACAAGCCACGGTGTACCGGAGATGTCGTGGACTCGTTAGAAAGCGCAGCCAAAACGGCAGGGTGGGTAACGATGCCAGGGCGCTCTGCCGTTCCGTAGGTGGCGCCGAGGGTGGACGCCAGCGGCAGATTCTCAGTCAGCAGACCCTCAAGCGTGCCCGGCCCGTCGAAGATGCTGCGCTCGATGGCGTCTCGGGCGTCCGAGACCAGCGCGGTTCGCAGGCCGTCGTTGAACGTGGGAAACATGTCTGCGTCTTTCGCGCTACCTTCAACAAGCTTCTTGAGCCCGAAATAACTAACAAAGAAGTCGCCCATTTTTGCGCGCGCAGAGGGCAAATCAAGCAGGCGCTCTACGTGGGCCTTTCGCCCTTCGGCATCGGCAAGCTCTTGTCGTTCTGCCGCTTGCAACAGCAAATCATCTGGGGGTCGATCAGCCAAAAAGTAGGAGAGCTGGCTGGCAATCTCATGCTGAGTCAGCTGAACCTGGTCTGAATCGGTTTGCGCGCCCAATTCGGTGCGATACAGAAACGAAGGGGACTGCGACAGCGCCTCAAACACCATGCGCGTGGCGGTTGTCTCCCCGTGCGCCTTGCGCGCGCTGGTGTAGAGCGCCAGCAGACGATCCACTTCTGCGTCATCGGTGGGCCGGCGGTAAGCGCGCGTGGCCCAGTCGGCGAGGGTGCGCCGCGCACACGCTTCATCCGGCGTGGTCGAAACCAGGCACGACTTGGCGCTGCTAAGCCGCGTCACCATCGCCCTGGCTATGTCGTTGCTTTTGTCTCTGTACAGGGTGCCCAGTACGTCCGACACGGGATTGGCGTCGGCGTTGGTGTCAAAGCTTGTAACACCATCGTTGGTGACGCCGTCGGCGGGAAACGCCGCCGCGTCCACCGTCACGCCAAAAATGTCGGCAACGGTGTTGGCATATTGTTTCGCGGACAATCTCCAAATGCGGCGGCGCAGCAGCGGAGCGTTTCCATCTTCACAGCTGTCATCGCCAATGACGCTGCCTGGGATGTTCGATCCGTCCCCACTGCCGTTCTCGGCCGATCCAGACGTGATGTTTCCGTTACACGCCATGGGACCCGCAAGGGCCAAGGCAATCACAAACTTCTTTCCTGGGCACATAGCTTTCATCACCTCTCCTAAAACAGAACTACGGGATGTGAATCTCGCCAACTGCTGCGCCGCCAGGCGGCCGCCGGTCCGTCGCTAGACGAGCCGTTTATTTTCCAACGAGCTTGCCAATCTCTTCGGCACTTAGAGCACGGTTATAAATGACAACTTCATCAATGATGCCATGTACAACCTCACCGGCCCTCTCTTCTGGCATCTTGGTTGTCATATTAATTGGGGAGTTGATGCCGCTCGCGATGGTTACGGGCTCGGTTCCGGCTTGGATGCCCAGATCAGATGGGACAGCATCCACTTCCATGCCGTTTTCGTAGAGCCGCACCATGGTGCCATCGTAGGTCATGGCGATGTGTATCCACGTCTTCGGAAACACTGTGCTCATGCCAGCGGTTGTGTTGTGCTGAATGTATCCCAGCGTGACGCTTTCATTGATGCCGATCGCGAAACGCTCGGAAGACATGAGCGAAATGTGCCGATGCACCAGCATGTTCCACTGCTGATTGTAGTATTCAAGGTTCAACCACGCGCCCAACGTGATGGCGTTCTTCGTGCCCGTGGAGTTGATTGATTCTGAACTGGCCACGCGAACCCACTCATCGACGATGGCGCCTTTGTTGGGATAGATGGCTTTGCCCCATAAACCATCCACCCAAACCGGCGATGGACTGGCGGGGGCGTCCACGGCCTTGCCTTTGACGAAGACGCCGTTGTTGCCTGCACCGGACTTGTCCTTGATTTCGGTACCTGTGCCTTCGTCGAAGTTGAAGTGAAGGATAAGGCCGTCTTTTGGAGGGACGGGCACGGTCTTGGGTGGGAACTCTGCGTTCGCCATCCCACCCATGCCGCCTGAGGATCCGCCGGTTCCCGCGCCTGCCGTGCCGCCGGCTGTGCCGGAGCTGCCAGCCGTGTTGCCTCCCTTCGATTGGGATCCCCCCGATCCGCCGGATTTGCTTCCCCCTGATCCGCCGGATTTGCTTCCCCCTGATCCACCAGATTTCCCAGCGCTGCCGCCACGGCCACCGGAATTGCCACCTTCGCCGCCCTCGCCGCCCTCGCCACCTTCCCCATCACCGCCATCAGAGTCGGAAGCGGCAGAGCAGGCCACAAACGCGGCGGCGCCGCACATCAAGCTAAGGCAAACAACGTTTCGATATAGTTTCATTGCAAAATCCATTCTTCTATGACGACTTAAACTATTCAGGCTGTGAGGCCAGCGATGGGGCCATTGCGTTTGCTCAAGATCGGTTCACCGAAAGTCTTCACGTCGGTGAAGCCCATGTAGTGAAAGACGTTGACAAGCAGATCGGAGAACGTGGCCACCTTGTTAAACTCCATCAGCCGCCCCATCTTGAAATGCTTTGAGGCGCCGCCTGTTAGGACCACGAGGTCATCGTTGATGTCGTGGTTGTAGCCTTCGCTCAGCTCGTTCCAGTGCACGACCAGGGTGTTGTCCCACACTGTGCCGTCGCCCTCTGGGATCGACTTTAACGTCTCATGTAACTTGATATTCTGTGTCCAAAGGTGGCGGTTGATCTTGCGAATCTTGTCGAAGGAACCGGCGTCTGTTTTGTGCGAGATGTCGTGGTGGCCTTCGCTTATGCCAAGGTTTCGGTAAACGCGATTGCTGGTGTTGCGATGCCAGGCAAAATTGATCGATCGGGTCAAATCACATGCAAACGCCAGTGCGCCGATCTTGAAGAAGAGGTCACCCACCACGGCGTGGTTGTCGTCGTTGTAAGCATCGATCGGATTGCCTAGGTTCAATTTTTCGCAACCAGCGCGCACGGCGGTTTCCGTGGGCGTTTGCATCGACCGTTCGATGTCACGAAGCGACTGCAAATGCTGCTCGATCCGGGAGCGATCAGAGGCGCCCAGTCGGCTTTCAAGTCCCTTGGCTTCTTCGATAACCAGATCCAGCGCAGACTGCCGAGCCGCCACTTTGCGCAAAACGAGCGGGTCGGCTTTCCCTGCGGCGCTGAAGTTATACGAGGAAAATAACCGTGCGTAGGCTCGGTAGGGGTCGGTTTCTGGAGAGATGGGATTCTGTTGGCCTACCGGGCCACCGTGAGAACAAACCGACCAGATGTTGTTCCCCTTTTCACCAACCCGGTACACAAGGTGGCGATGAGGCACAGACTTGTGCTTCTCCTGCACCCTTTCACCGATTACGTAATCGGCGCTAGGGCCTTGTACGTAGCCTACAGTAAACTTACCGCCGCCCACTGGGAACGAACCGGTTCCCGCTTTCCAAGGTGCCAGGCCGGCACCACCTTGCTGGTGGTTGTCTCCTTTGGCGCCTGACAACAGATTTAACATTTTGTTGATGCCGTTGAGCATCAGCATCTCATTGCGATAGGGCTCTAACGGCTTGAGGAATTCACCCAAGGCGTAGGTGGTTTCACCTTTTGCCGTGAATCGGGTTTTGATGTCGTTGCCGTTGGGCATGAACACAAACATCACACGGCGGGGCGTTGCAGTCTGTGCCTGAACCATGCGCGGGCGCATGGCCTCAAGCAAGGGTAGAGCCAACGCCACGCCACCTGCGCCGCGCAAAACAGTTCTTCTGCTTAATCGTTTCATGAGTTGCACCTTTATTGATTGGCAACGGGCCGGTAGAGGAAAGCGTCTGTTTGGGTCAGCGCCAGCAGCATGTCTTTGAGACGATAGCCAGAGTCAGCGAACGACTTCGCAAGTCGCGCCTTGGAGCACGTGTCTTCTTCGGCGTGGTCACGGCCGTAGAAGAAGCGGAAGTTTTGGGTTACGTAGCAATCTTTAACCTGCTCGCTTCCGGCAAACTTTGCCCCCAATTCCGCGGCATTGGCCACCATTCCATCGATCTCTCCGTCGACTGAGTCGGTAACCTCTCCGGCGGTGCTGACGTCACTGCCGGTCTCATCCTTGCTGCGAAGGCGCCCCACGGCGTCGTATGACTCAAAGATTTCCCCTAAGGGGTCTATGAGCGCGTGGCAACCAGCGCAGGATGGATCTTCGCGGTGGCGGGCCAAGCGTTCCTTTTGCGGAAGGTCCGCGGTGGCCGGGTCGAATTCGGTGTCCACATCGGGCGGAGGGGCTGGGACAATCTGACACATGAGACGGGTCCTGAGCTTGACCCCGCGTAGCACAATAGAGGTTCGGATTGGAGGGTCGTGCGCAGTAATAAATCCAGCCTGCGTGAGGATTCCAGAACTGCCCTCACGATCCACTTGCGTGAAAGAGGCGTCGAAGTTGCCCTCAAGTCCATAGTGCTTCGCCAGTGT
>JBBSJE010000377.1:0-5495 GCA_038257535.1 Polyangia bacterium | reverse complement strand
CGATCGCCAAAAACGAACCCCAAATGGCGCTGGAGCGCACGTTGGCAATCGAACGTTCAATGAACTCGCTCTGATCCGACAGCACGGTGAGATGAATGTCATCGCGCTCTTGGTTGATCTTCATCACCTCCTCGCGCAGGCGCTTGGCCACCGCCACGGTGTTCGAGCCGCTTTGTTTTTGCACTCTGATGCCCACCGAAGGCACACCGTTGACTTCGGTCAATTCAACCAAATCTCGAAACCCGTCCTTGATCTCGGCCACTTGGTTGATTTGAACGGGGAAGGCGCCGGTCATTTTGACCACGGTCGATGAGATCTGGCTGAGTGATTGGTAGGCGCCGTGCGTACGGACGTACAGATCTTTGACGCCTGATTTGACGTTGCCGCCCGGCAGGTTCAGGTTGTCGCGCGACAAGGCGGCTTCAACGTCCCCCGAGGTTAAACCCGCAGCCATCAGGCGGTCGCGGTTCAGCTCTACGCGAATCTCGCGATAGATGCCGCCTGAAAGCTCGATCGAGCCAACGCCAGGAATCTGCTTCAAGCGTCGAGCCAAATCGCGCTCCAATAGCCGCGTGAGGTCTACAAGCGGACGCGTGGTGGTGGCCACAAATTCGACCACTGGCGCTCTGTCCAGATCGAGCTTAAAGATCTGCGGCGATTCCGCTTCCAAGGGCAATGCCGCCCTCACGCGGTCTAAAGCGGCACGCACATCGTTTGCCGCCTCATTCACGTTGGTCCCGCGCGCAAAGTTCAAGCGTACGGTGCTTGAGCCTTCCTCAGAGCCCGATGACATGCTCGTCAGGTTGGGCAGACCAGATAGCGCGTTCTCAATCGGCGCCGTGACAATCTGCTCGATTTCTTCGGGGCCCACGTTGGGGTAGCGCACGCGCACCGTGAGCTGGGTGAAATCGATCGAAGGCAAAAGATCAACCGGTAGGCTTTGAAATGAAGCCACGCCCACCACCACCAGCGCCAAAAAGGCCATGGCGGTGGCCACCGGCCGGGACACCGAAATCCGCGTTAGCGATGACACTGCTGGCTCCTTTAGCGGACAGCGGAGTTGGGTTTTGAGGGGGCCGCTGCGGTTGTGCCCGTGACAAAATTGCGATTCGATGGTGGGGCGGCTCCTAGCGTGCGCGCCACCTCTTGCTGCTTGGCCAAAAACTCTTCAAGCAATGAAGAGGCTTGTCGATCTTGAAGCCGCATCACATGGCTCCAATCTTTGGCCCGCACACGCGCGTTTGGGGCGGTTGTGAGCAGATGTTGGCCCAAAGTCACAATCCAGCTGCCTGGCTCAAGGCCTGAAACCCCTACCGTGTCGCGACCTGAAGCCAGAACGGAAACAGGTTGTAACCGCACAGCATGTGATTTTTCAGGCTCAGGGCTGCCGTGGCCTGCAATGACGAACACGCCCATGACGCCCGACTTGGGATCCTCCCAGAGCGCACTTTGAGGAATCAACACGGCGTTTTCGCTTTGGCCATAAAACACATCAACCACCACAAACATGCCTGGTCGCCATTTCGAAGCATCGGTGTTGGCCATGTCGATTTCGGCCAGCGTGCTGAAACTGCCCGCGGTGAGAAACGGAGAGATTCGGGCGATCTTTGCGCCATGAGGCTTTGTGCCGGCCACATCGGAAGAGATTTGTACGGGGGTTCCAGTTTCAACCTGTCCCAGTTGCGTTTCGGTCAGCGGCACTTCCACCACCAATTGCGACAAATCGCCCATGGTGAACAAAATCGTGCCAGGGCTGGTCATCATGCCCACTTCGGCGTTGCGATGGCCCACGCGGCCACTGATGGGCGCGCGCACCACGGTTTTGTTCAGATTTGTTTGCCGCTCGGCCAGGGCCGCTTTGGATTGATCAACACGGGCCCGCGTTTGCACCACGGCGGCTTCGGCCACCGACAACTGCGCTTGATGTGCGGCAAGCTCTAGGTCGCTGACGAACTTTTTTTCTGACAGCGCGCGAGTGGCCGCCACTTGTGCTTGCAATTCGGCCACCCGCGCGTGCGCCGCCACCACGGCCGCTTCCGCCACTTTCACGTCGGCCTGCCCTTGTAGAAGCTGATTCTGCAGCGACTCAGGTTGCAACTTCACCAACGGCTGGCCCCGTTGCACACGCTGCCCGCTGCGAACCAGCACTTCGACAATTGGGGCTTCGATTTCAGCGCGAATTTCCACTTGGTTGCGTGCGCGAACCACGCCGGTGGCGCGCGCCTCTAAGGGCAAGCGCCCAGTTCGCGCCTCGACGGCTTCGACCAACGGCGTAACCTGGCTGGCTAGGGACGCTTTTGAGGGTTGCGTGGGGCTTTGACAAGCCAGCATCAAAACCACGCCTGCCAGCGAATGTAGGGTCCAGATTTGGCGAAAATTGCCTAAATTTCGCTGGTTTGACGCTTGCATGATGGCGCTAAAGGTAGCACCGTGCGTGTAAAGGGAACGTCAAAGCCGCGTCAAATGCGGCTTAAGGGCACCCAGGACGCAAGCCGGGTCACATGCCAGGCACCCAAATTTAAGAGGGGGTTGCTCCTTCAGCGGGCCACAGTGAAACCGCCCCGCAACTGAATGCCTGCCGACGAGCCACCCACCATCAACTCGAACGCCCCCGGCTCCACCACGAAACGGCCTTCCTGATTCCACAAGGCGAGATCCTTGTGCGCAACGGTGAGCTCAACGCGCTCGCTTTGCCCCGGCTGCAACGCCACCTTCGCGAAACCCTTCAGTTCCTTGACCGGACGGCTGACGCTCGCCACCACATCGCGCACATAAAGCTGCGCCACCTCCTCGCCGCTCTTGCTTCCCGTGTTGGTGAGCGTGAATGAAACTTTGATTGTTTCATCCGCGCCTGCCCGCGCTGGGCTCACTTGCAGATCGCCATAAGCGAAGCTGGTATAGCTTAGGCCGTGGCCGAAAGGGTAGAGGGGCTCATTGGGTGCATCAAGAAAGCGGCTAACCCACTCGCGTTCCTTCTCGGTGATCGGGCGGCCCGTGTTCTTCTGGTTGTAGTAAACCGGCACTTGCCCCAAGGTGCGCGGGAAGCTCATGGTTAGCTTTCCTGAAGGGTTGTAATCGCCAAACAGCACATCCGCGATCGCGTGCCCTGCTTGCGTGCCCAAAAACCAGGTCTCAAGGATCGAGGGCACGTTCTCGGCCGCCCAGGGGATCGTGAGTGGGCGGCCATTCATCAGCACCAGCACCACGGGTTTGCCCGCAGCCACCAAGGCACGCAGCAGCGCCTCCTGCCGCCCCGGTAGTTCAATGTTGGTGCGGCTGCGCGCTTCGCCGCTCATGCGCGCAGATTCGCCCAGCGCCGCAACCACCACGTCGGCCCGCCGCGCGGCCTGTACAGCCGTCGCGATGCCACTTTCGTCGTTGCCTTCAACATCCACACCTTTGACGTAGCGAACACCATCGCCAAGCCGTGCACGCAAACCTTCCAACAACGTTACAGCTTGTTCGGGTTCGCCCTTGCCTGACCAGTTGCCCAGCATGTCCAGCTTGCTGTCGCCCAGTGGCCCCACCAACAACACCCGCCCAGGCTTTGCGGCGAGGGGCAACACTTGCGCCTGGTTCGCTAGCAACACAATTGATCGCCGAGCCACGTCGCGCGCCGTTGCGAGGTGCTCGGGGGTCATCGTCATCCCGCTTTCGCGCGCTTCGTCGCTGTAGCGATAGGGATCGTCAAGAAGTCCCAAACGCTCCTTGAGCGTCAGCACCCGCGCCACCGATTCGTCAAGCAGCGCTTCCGACAGCACGCCAGTTTTCACAAGCTCGGGCAGATGCGCACGATACGCGTGGCTCTCCATGTCCATGTCCACGCCCGCCCACAAGCCCAGCCGCGCGGCGTCCTTCAAATCGGCGGCCACCCCATGCGCCTCCAGCTCTCGCACTGAACCCCAATCCGAAACCACCAGACCGTCAAAGCCCCACTGCTCTCGCAAAATGTTGCGCATCAAAACCCGGTTGGCAGACGAAGGCACGCCGGCAATCTCATTGAACGACGCCATGAAGGTGGCCACACCCGCATCAATGGTGGCAAGAAACGGGGGAAGGTAAAATTCGCGTAAGGCGCGTTCGGATACGTCAACCGTGTTGTACTCACGCCCTGCCTCCACCGCCCCGTAAGCGGCAAAGTGCTTTGCACACGCCAACACGGTGTCGGGTCGCGCAAGGTCTTCACCCTGAAACCCCTGCACACGGGCGCGCGCGACCGCGGCGCCCAAAAATGCGTCTTCGCCGGCGCCTTCCATCACCCGTCCCCAACGCGGATCGCGCCCCACATCGACCATGGGTGCAAACGTCCAATGCACGCCAGCCGCGGAGGTCTCCACGGCGGCCACGCGCGCGGCCTTTTCCATTGCGGCCAGATCCCAGCTGCTGGCTTCGGCAAGCGGAATGGGAAAGATGGTTTTGTAGCCGTGAATGGTGTCGAAGGCGAACAGCAGGGGAATGCCAAGCCGTGATTCTTCCACCGCCACCTTCTGCAACTCGCGCGTACGTGCGGCGGTGAGGATGTTGAGAAAAGATCCAACGAGGCCCTTGCGGATTTGATCCATATGCTCGGGCTTGCCGGTCAAGGGGCCCGTCACCGCCATGCGCCCGCTTAGCTGGTTGAGCTGCCCCGCTTTTTCCTCGAGGGTCATGCGCGAAAGCAGCTTGGCAACGCGGGCTGACATGGTCGGCGGTGGGGCTGCTGCGGGAGGTGGTGGCGCTGTGGCTGGGGTTGGTTTTGTGGCTGGGCGGCCAGCGCAGGCGCTCACGATCAACAGCACCCCAAAGCCCACCTTCCGTCTATGAGCGGTTCCGAGACGAATCATCATGGCTCGTACCATAGCGGCAAGCGGCATTTCGCCAACTGCAATTCGTTGACAATTCATAAGTAGTGGCTTATTGATTGGGGATGCACCACGCGGCCGCACTCGAGGACAAGATCTTCCAAGCCCTGGCGGATCCCAGCCGCAGGGCGATCTTCGAATCGATCACGCGCGGCGAAGTGGCTGTGAAAGACCTCAGCGCGCGCTTCGAGATCTCGCAGCCCGCGGTGTCACAACATCTGGCCGCGTTGAAAGACGCCGGGCTCGTGAAGGGAAGACGCGAGGGGCGCTGCGTGTACTACCGCGTGCGGCCTCGGGGCATGAAGCCGCTCATCGATTGGATCGCGCACTACCGCGCCTTCTGGACGGAGCGCGTGGATCGCCTGGAACAATTGTTGGAGAAAATGGACGAATGAAACCCAACGACAAAACGGACCCAACTCAAACCGCATCCATCAACTTCGAATTCGATTTGCAGCACCCGCCCGAAAAGGTGTGGCGTGCGCTGACCGATCCACAGTTGCTAAGCGAATGGTTGCTGCCCGTCACCGGTCTTGATCTCAACGCAGGCGCCGCGTTTACGTTTAAAACGCAGCCGTATCCCGGTTGGGACGGGACGGTAAATTGCCAGTTCGTCGAGATCGAAGCGCTCAAGAAACTCACCTACACCTGGGT
>JBBSJE010000376.1:0-5502 GCA_038257535.1 Polyangia bacterium | reverse complement strand
CGCGAGACTTGTCAACATCAGCGGCCAACAACGGATCCGGCTGGCCACCAACTTCGATGTCCAAGAAACCTACGACAAGATTGAGGAGCGCCTACCTTTCGCCGCCTAAATACAGCGAATTATTGTCGCTTTAGGGCTAGTGATTGTTGACGTGGGCGAGGGCGAGGCAACTGTGCAGCGTTGGTTGGGCAAAGAGAAGCTTTTCCGCAACACCGTTGTTACCCTCGACTCTGAGAAACGCGCCTACGCGCGCTGGGGCGCGGACAGACTGCCAACCGTGTTCGTGATGGACCAAGGCGACATCATTCGTCACATCAATCGCGGCCACGGCAAAGGCTACGCCGCGCGCCTTACATTGTGGCTTAACAAACGCATGGCCGACATTGAAAGGCTTCAATGAAGGCCACGCCTGCGTTGTTCGTAAAGGCCACACGCAAACGATTGATTAGGGAAGCATGCCTTGCACAATCACATGCGCGATGGCAGCGCGCATGTCGCCTCGGTTGGACAACAGTAGGTCGCCTGCCTTAGCGGTGGTTGAATTTTTCGGATTGTTGAGATCCTGCTCGAATAGGAAGTTGTTCCAGCGTGCGGCGTAGCACAATGCCGCCTCGGACGTGCGCGCCAGGCTGGCGCCCAAAGTGTTAAGGTCATCGAACTTCAGCTCTGGCGTTATCACACTCACATCGCCAGTGGTGTCAAAGCGGAAACCGAACGGATCCCTGTCGCGAACGCGGCCGAAGGAGTCCAGAGGCGCCATGGCGAATCCGATTGGATCAGGCATTTTGTGGCACGGGCCGCATGCCCCTTCCGAAACCGCATTTTCCAGCCGTTGTCGAAGTGAGCCGCCTACAGGGTCGCCCAGTTCAATTTGAAACCGCCCTGGGGGAGGGGCGGGAACACCTTGGCAGACAAAAGTCTCCCAGAACCACACACCTCGGAAAGTCGGAAAATCCCTAACCCCCGCGCGCGCCACCACCGCCGAATCCGACAGCAGCCCCGCTTGCAATGTTTCCCGCGCAACAACTTTGCTCGGGTCCGCATTCGGCGCCAAAGTCACGGGCCGTGGCGAAGTGTACAAGCGGCGAAAATTGTCTACGCCCGATGCGGTGGTGTCGATGGCAAACGTAAGCGTGTCTTGCACCATCTCACTCCACTGCACCGGCGTGTAGGGGCTAGCTTCCGGCGGTGCGGTGGGATCTAGCTCCAGCCAATTCTGATAGAAGCTACCTAATGTGCCGCGTGCGCGCGCGTCCCACAGCAAGTCGCGGGTGACACACTCCAAGTCGCCCGTGGTCTTGATAAGGGGAAGGTAGCGTTCGGACACTTGCTCCACCACGTCCATGTCGTTCTTGTACTTGTCGCCCCAAGCCAATATCACGGCGTGAGAAAACCAATGCCACGGACCTCCAGACAAGCTGGACATGGGCTTGCCTGTGTCCCACAAATCACAAGCAAAGGCCAGTGACCGCGTGTTGTCACCTCCAGAGCCGCCGCCGCTCCCGCTGCTTCCGCCAGTTGCAGGCCCGGAGCCTCCACCACCCGCATCGGGGCCGGCGCCCACTTGATACGCAACGTCGCAAGCCGACAGCATAAGAACACTCATTTTCAGCAACACATTCTTCATGGGCACTCCTTTTGAGCTGAACACACAGGCTTTCCTCACACAGCCTCTTGTTCCTAGGCCCCAACGCCTTACAGATTGTTTTGCAAATGCTGCCGAACGTTCTTTATTCTTCGTGACTCGGGGAACTCAATCGTGAAGCGCTCAAGCCGCGCTCGCCCCAAGCTGCGCGTGCCACATCGCCACTGCGCCATTGCCGCACCATACGCCACACGCTCGCGCGCGGCGTGCGGCAAGCTAGACACATTTACCAATTGTTCAAACGCGGCTTTGGCGGTGTGGCAATCTGTATCAAAACTCAGCTCAGCTTGCAGCTCTTCAAGCCCCAACGGGGCGCAGGACGAATTTCAAATTCAAGCGCGAATCCTAACCCCTGGCCACCAGCCGAAAAATTGGCCCCTGACACGCCCGCTAGCCCCGCCCCCAGCCGCCACGCTCGCAAAGACTTAGGCGGTGAGGCCGTTTGCGCCATTTCGGCCGTGGCGGGTGAAGGCGGAAGCGCCTCGGCTTTGACCTCTGGCACGGGAGGTGGTTCCGTCTGCACATCGGCCAAAGCCGAGCTAAGGCCTGCAGCGGTGTCCCAGGTCGTGGCAAACACCGCCACCACCTGCGCGCGTTCGGCGCACGTGTAGGGCTGCACGAAAGTTTTGCTGGCCAACGCCTCGCCTTGGCGATCGCGAAGCACCACGTGCATACCCCCTGCGGGCTGGCCGGTAACCTGAACCTCGGCCAGTGGCGATGGGGCCTGACTTACCCGTGCGGCCTCAAATAGCGCCTGGACGTCGCTGTTCAAGGTGCAATCGGCAAAGCCGTTGACCGACACCGACACGGCCAAGGCCACCAAACGTGCAACGAAAAAATTCATGAAGCACCAGATGCCACGACAGACACGCGGCGAAGCCCGCTCAAGTATACCGAGGGCTGGGATGAACTTACACGCACTTTTGATAGCGCTGACGGCGTCAGGTGGCGATCCACCGGCTAAAACGGGACATCGTCAACGGGCTCCATGAAGTCGTCAGGCATGGGGCCTTCGTCAGACACACCCGCGCGGGGGGCACTAACCGTCCACACATCAAGCGTGTTGAAGTACTTCACGTCGCCTTTGGGGCTGGTCCACTCCCGCCCCCGCAAGCTAAATTCGACCTCAACAACCTTGCCCTCGTCAAACTGATCGAGCTGCTCGCAGCGGTCGCCCGTCAGTTGAAACATAACCGTCTGCGGATACTTGCCGTCGGCAATCTCGAGCACAAATTCCCGCTTGCGAAAGCGATCGGAAATTTGATTCACGTCGAATTTTTTCAGCAGCCGGCCGGACGCTTGGTAGCTCATGGCTTTCGCCTAGCGCACCCGCCGCCCCACGACGAGGGGGGCGCGTGCTTTTAAGGACGGATCCTGGGATAAGACCTTTGGGCTTGGCATGTTTTCAGCCGCCAACCTTCGGCAAGGCGGCAGGCAAAATCGACGCATTGGCCCTAAAGCCTGCTCCCAGCGCGCCGATACATGCCCGGGGGCTTGGTGCCGATTTCGTTTCCGCGCCGTGTGTTATTGGGTTCGCTGCCAGCGGGCCTGGCATCCATTCTTTCCGCGCAGAAGATCGAAGCAGCGCCTGCTTTGTCGCTGGTGCTGGTCACAGCGGCCAACACGTCGCTCCAGAACATTTCGCAAGGCAATCTACGGCAGCTGTTCTTGGGGGAAACCATTCGGGATGCCGCCGGCAACAAGCTGGTGCCCCTTAACCTTCCGCCCGAAAGCGCAGAGCGGGAGCTTTTCGATCGGCGGGTCCTGGGTATGTCGCCCGACGAAATGGCGCGTTACTGGATCGATCAAAAGGTGCGCGGGTTGAAAGGGGCGCCACGCAACTTGTCGCCACCGCAAATGGTCGCCCGGGTCGTGGAAAGATTCCCTGGTGCTGTGGCCTACCTGCGCCCCGACCAAGTGTTGCCCTCGCTGCAACAAGTAGAAATTGATGCAAATCCTCCCGGTTCGGCGCGATATCCCTTAGTGGGTGATGGCAAATGAAGCGGTCGATGAAAAAGCTGGGACTGTCCCTCTACCTCGTGGTGCAAGTCGCTTGTGTCTTTCAAACAGATCGACAGTGCGGGCCGAATATGGTGCTCACGGCCGAGAACATTTGCACCTGCGAGCCCGATGCCGTTTTCGCTCCTGATACCTATGGAGCGTGCGTGAAGTGCGGCCCCAACCAAGTTGTGCAAGCGGGCGCCTGCGCCTGCACGGCTGGCTTCGTGGCTGCAAGCGACGGGGTTTGTGTGGTCAAACCCGAGGGTCTGGGCGACACGTGCAATCCGGCCGCTTCCGCTTGTCCAAGTCCGAACTATGCCTTCTGTCAACCCGCGGGTGAGCAGGGCTACTGCACAAAAGCCGGCTGCGCGGGCGCGGCTGACTGCCCAGGGGGGTTCGCTTGCGACACCACGCAGGCAGGTGGCGTTTGCAAGCGCCCACCCACGGGGCAGGGATTGCCCTGTATGGGAGCGCAGATGTGCGCGGGCACGGAAGCAACCTTTTGTGCGCCGGTTTTGAATCAGTGCCTCGTGGAGGGTTGCAACCCCGCGGCGAACACCTGCTCCGCGGGCTACCTTTGCTGTGACCTGACCGCCTTGGGCGCGGCGAAGAACGTCTGCCTGCCCGTGGGAGCTTGTCCATGACGTCCACCGCGCGTCGGCTTGGGCAACTGTTGGTGCTCGTGGCCTTTTTGGCACCGGCAACGTGGGCCTGGGGGCAGGAAGACGTTGGCGATCAAATCCCTGCAAACGTCGATGTACCACAGGAGAACGAGACCTCAGGGCCGGTTGCAACACCTCCTACAAAGGCCACAGAAACCACCATCCCTGCGCCGCCTGTTCCTGCACCTGGGATCGCGACGAGTTCCACAGCAGCTGCGGTCGGAACCGACGCTATGAACAACTTTGATCCGAGCATGCTGTTGCCGCACGAGGAT
Organism: Polyangia bacterium; assembly: GCA_038257535.1. Lineage (GTDB taxonomy): Bacteria > Myxococcota_A > Polyangia > Fen-1088 > Fen-1088 > JAGTJU01. The sequence goes on along the minus strand of JBBSJE010000376.1, from coordinate 919 downwards.
CCGCGGCAAGCGGCCTCTAAGTTGGACATCTATGGTTTCGCCGACTTCACCGTCACGGGCATGGTGAATGCCAAACAAAGCCGTTGGAATGGTTTTATCAATCCCAACACCACGATGGGGGTGGGCAACCTCAATGTTTACCTCAGAGGCAACCTCAGCGAACGCGTCCGCAGCTTGGTGGAACTACGCTTCATCTATTTGCCAAATGGGCAACCGCAAATTCAGTCGGACGGCAGCGTGAAGCATGTCGACACCACCGTTCGGGATCCCCTGGAGTTGAATCGGCAAATGCGCTGGGGTGGCGTGGTGATCGAGCGCGCTTGGGTGGAATATGAATTTCATAACCTTTTAACTGTGCGCGTGGGGCAGTTTCTCACGCCCTACGGCATCTGGAACGTGGACCATGGCTCACCGGCCATCATCGGCATTCGACGTCCCTTCGTCATTACGGAAGCCATCTTGCCCGAACGCCAAACCGGCGTTGAAATCCACGGGCGCCAAAGCTTTGCCAGCAACGTTTTAGGCTACCACCTGACCCTATCGAACGGGCGTGGCATTGCGGATGAGTATGTAGATTACGACAACCACAAGGCCGTAGGTGGCCGCTTGTTCGTGGCTGATTATCGACTAGGGGAATTGGTCGTAGGCTCGTCTATTTATGGGGGCAAACGCGTGGGCAAGAGCGATCGCTGGACCTTGAAAGATGGCGCCCGGACCTTCGTATCCACTGAGATCGAGCGCGGCAGTGAGTTTAGTTTGGCCTTCGATGCCAAGTGGACTAGTACCGTTCCACAGAGGATTTGATCGTTTGCGCGTTCAAGGGCGGCAAGAGGTGTGATGGTAGGAGGATCTCGATGCTTCGTGCCTGCCTGGGCGCCCGCCTAATGAAACCCTTGCGCTCAAGTTCAACGACCATGTT
>JBBSJE010000375.1:0-5507 GCA_038257535.1 Polyangia bacterium | reverse complement strand
GGATAGGTAAAGCGGCGAATTTCGTCCAAACGAAGCTCGCCGGGGGCAACGCCCCCCAGCATCACGCGGCCGCTGCCGGCACCTAGATCAACTGCAATATAAAGGGCGTCGTTGACGTTCACGGGCAAGAACACTACACGATGCCAGAGCCACTGCGACCACTTGAAGGTCGCTCTTCCGCTTTGCTTTGGCGATACCCGCTGGCGCGATAAGCGGCCACAGGTTCAATGGCGCCACCGGCACGCTTGCGCGACATGCCCAAGATTGGCGAAACGTCGGTGTTGTACGCCTTCTTGAGCGTTGCCAGCGCCGCAATGGCGTCGCACTTGTCTTGCGCTTCCGAAAGCACCGCACGGTCAACCAGCAAAGCCTGGGTGTAAGCGCGCACAATCTCGGTTGAGCTGCTGAGCAGCGATTCAATGGGATCGGTCACGTTGTGCGATTGATCAATCATGTAGGCGGGATCAAAGTTGGCCACCTTGGCCTGCGCGGCGTCGACCAACTCATTGAACACCAAGAACAACTGGAAGGGCTTGATGGATCCAGCGTCCAGATCGTCGTCGCCATACTTGCTGTCATTGAAATGAAAGCCAGCAAGCTTTCCCAAGCCCACAAGGCGCGCCACGATCATTTCGATGTTTACGTTGGGCGCGTGGTGGCCCAGATCCACCAGGCAGAAGGCTTTCGGCCCCAATTTTTCAGCACAGATGTAGCTGGTGCCCCAGTCGTTGATCACGGTTGAGTAAAACGACGGCTCGAACAGCTTGTGCTCAAGAAACACGCGCCAATCGGCCGGCAACGCCTTGTAGATCTGCGACAAGCTTTCTTGGTACCGCTCAAGCGCGCGGCGAAAATTTTGTTGGCCGGGGAAATTGCCGCCGTCGCCAACCCACACCGTAAGCGCCTTTGAGCCCAGCTTGTCGCCAAGTTCAATGCACTCGATGTTGTGGGCAATGGCCTGCGCACGCACCGAAGCGTCAGGATGCGTGAGGCTGCCGTATTTGTACGAAAGCTTCTGGTCCGCTTGATCCTGGAATGTGTTGGAGTTGATGGCGTCGAAGCCCAGACCCAAGTCCGAGGCTTGCGCTTTCATCGCCTGCACGTCTTTGGGCTTGTCCCAAGGAATGTGCAACGACACAGTGGGGGTGTTGCGCCCCAGCTTCTGCACGGTGGCACAATCGGCCAACTTCTCATCAATGTTGCGAGGCTCGCCCACGCCGGGAAACCGCGCAAACCGGGTGCCGCCTGTACCTACGCCCCACGAAGGCAGCGCCACACCAAAACGCTGGGTTTGCTGGGCCACCGCTTCAATGTCGATGTTCCGCCGCGCCAGCTGCTTGCCCAGCACCTCGTAATCGGCGTTCAGGTCTGCTTCCAGTTTCTTGTTTTGCGCGGCTATGAAGTCGTCGCTGATCTCGAACGCGGATGCCATTTGTTGTCCTTATGTCGTGCGCTGGGGGGGCACCGATGGGTCGCGCGGCCCACGGCGTTTTGGTTGCATCTTAAAGGGCCGGAAGCGCCGACGCCAGCGTTTTATGATTGACTTCTATCATAAATTTATGAAGTATAACGCTCATAAACCGTGAAAGTTCCGCTGCACATCGTCAAAGCCCGCCGCGAGCGCCTGGCGCTCATGCTCCGGCAGCAGCAGTACCTGCCGTTGGCGGAGGTGTGTGCGCGCCTGGGCATCAGCGAGGCCACAGCGCGTCGCGATTTGGTGGCGTTGGAGCAAGACCATGCGATCACCCGCACCCGAGGCGGGGCGATCTCGGAATACAACCGCCGCTTTCCTTCCTTCCGCGATCGCCTGGAACACGGGTACGCTCGCAAGCAGCGCATTGCTGAAGCCGCGCGGCTTCGCATAACCGCCGGGCAAACCATTTGGTTGGACGGCGGCACCACCTGCTACGCGGTGGCGCAGGCGATCGCCAGCAACCCGCTGGACGACTTGACGATCGTCACCAACAACTTGCCGGCGGCCGAGTTGCTGGCTGATCACGAACAGATCGCGGTGCATTTGCTGGGTGGGCAGTATTTTCGGCGCAGCTCCATCCTGGCGGGTGGACACGCTTTGGCCGCGGTGGCTTCGTGGCGGTTTCATACGGCCTTTTTGGGCGCAGAGGGGTTAACCAGCGAAGGGTTGTGGAACTCAGTGGGCGATGTGGTGACCCTGCAAAAAGCGGTGGCCGCGGCGGCTGAAGAAACCATCTTTTGCGTGGACGCGGAAAAGGTGGGCAAGCAGGCCGCGGTGTTTCTGCTGCCACTTTCGCAAATTCAACAGCTGCTCACGGATGCATCCCCAGCCACGCTGGCGGCGGCGCGCGTGAAGCTGCCCAAGAAAACGGTTTTGGCCGCCTAGTTGCGGCGGTGAATGGCTTTGAACAACGAAGGAGACACCAAGTGAGAGAGAACAACAAGAACACGAAGCGCCCCTACCCCCAGTGGGATGAAGCCCATGTAGCCAAGCTAGACGCTGTGGGCAAGCTGGTTTACCGCAGCAATTTGCTGGGATCCGACCAACGCATCACCAACACGGGTGGCGGCAACACGTCTGCCAAGCTGAGCGAAAAAGATCCGATCACCAACGAAGAGGTTGAGGTGTTGTGGGTCAAGGGCTCGGGCGGCGATCTGCGAACGTCGAAAAAAGACGGCTTTGCTTCGCTTTACCAAAAGCGCGTGATGGCCCTGCAAGATGTTTACGCTCGTTTTCCTCAGCGCGGCGCGAAGACCGAAGCGGAAGACAAGATGGTCGATATGTACAGACACTCGACCTTCAACTTGAACCCCCGCGCGACCTCGATTGATACGCCCCTGCACGCGTTCGTGCCTCGCAAGCACGTGGACCACATGCACCCCAATTCGGTGATCGCCGTGGCGGCCTGCAAGGATCGCGAGAAGCTGACCCAAGAGGTGTTCGGCGGCGAGCTTGACTACATGAACTGGTTGCGGCCCGGGTTTGAATTGGGGCTTGAGCTGCAGGAGATCTGCAAAAAGAACCCGAAGGCCAAGGGCGCGATCATGGGCCAACACGGCGTGATCAACTGGGCCGACGACGACAAGGCTTGCTACGAGCTCACGATCGATCTGATTGAAAAGGCCGATGCCTACATCGCCAAATGCGACAAGGGCGAAAAAACCTTTGGTGGGCAAAAGTTTCAGGCTTTGCCGGAAGCGCAACGGCATGAAGCGTTGGCCGAGGTGCTGCCCTGCATTCGGGGGCAGATCACGTTTCAAGGCCAGCGTTTGATTGGCACGGTACAAGACGACGAGACCATGTTGCGGTTCGTAAACTCTGTAGACGCGCCTCGCATGGCGGATCTGGGCACCAGCTGCCCCGACCACTTCCTGCGCACCAAGATCAAGCCTTTGTACGTAAACTGGGATCCGGCCAAAGAAGATGTGGCCGCATTGAAAAGCAAGCTGACGGCGGGCATCGAGGCCTACCGCGAGGGCTACAAGGCCTACTACGAACGCTGCAAGCGGCCCGATTCGCCGGCCATGCGCAACCCGAACCCTTCGGTTGTGCTGATTCCTGGCTGCGGCATGATCGCCTGGGGCAAAACCAAATCTGAAAGCCGCGTGACGGCCGAATTCTACAACTGCGCCGTGGAAGTGATGCGTGGTGCAGAAGCCATGAGCGAGTACGTGGCGCTTCCCGAACAAGAGGCCTTCGACATTGAATACTGGGCTTTGGAAGAGGCCAAGCTCAAGCGCATGCCCGCTGAGCAAGAGCTGTCGCGCCAAGTTGTGGCTGTGATCGGCGCGGGCAATGGCATTGGCAAGCAGGTGGCCATTCGCATGATGAAGGAAGGCGCCACGGTGGCCTGCGTTGATCGCGACTTGGAGGCGGCGCAAGCCACCGCCAAAGAGCTCGAACAGGTTTATGGCGTGGGCATTGGTGTGGCCGGCACGGGCATCTCGGGCTGCGGACCGGTTGTGGGCCTGGCGGCAGACATCACCAACCGCGCGAGCATCGCAGCGGCGTTGCAGCAGGTCACGTTGGCCTACGGCGGGTTGGACACGGTTGTGGTTACCGCCGGCATCTTCGTGCCACCAGACAAATCGGGTCGCATCGAAGACGACAAGTGGAACCTTACCTACAACATCAACGTGATCGGACCTTATCTTGTGGCTGATGAAGCCGCCAAGATCTGGAAGGCGCAAGGAACGCCCGCCAATTTGGTTGTGACCACGTCGGTGAATGCAGCGGTGGCGAAAAAAGGCAGCGTGGCCTACGACACCTCGAAGGCAGCGGCCAACCACCTCATCCGCGAACTGGCGGTTGAGTTGGCACCGCTCGTGCGCGTGAACGCAGTGGCACCTGCCACGGTGGTCAAGGGCAGCACGATGTTTCCACGGGATCGCGTGATTTCATCGCTCACGAAATACAACATCGCATTCAACGAGGGCGATTCCACCGAAGCGCTTCGCGACAGCTTGGCGCAGTTTTACGCTGATCGCACGTTGCTGAAGCAACCCATCACACCGGAAGATCAGGCGGAAGCTGTGTTCCTGTTGGTGTCGAACCGCTTGCCCCGCACCACGGGTCAGGTGATCAACGTGGACGGTGGGCTCACGGACGCGTTCTTGCGCTAGGGGCTGGATAAAGACGGATGTTTGGAACGCCCCTGGGTCGGGAGACCTGGGGGCGATTCTGTTTTTGGGTGGGCATTCCGGTTAATGGGGGCACCCTTACGCTGTTACACTACCGCCGAATCAGTGCTGCTGGCCCAGTCACGAATGGTCCCTGGTACGGAATCAAGCCTTCCGGTGGTGGCGGAATGCTCAGGGCTTGATCCCAGAAGCACACGGAAACAGCGTACTCCCCGGGATCCATGTCGAACTCACTCGCATCAATCGACTCTTCGATTACAAGCATCTCGTTCGGTCGAAGAACCGCATAGTCGTCCATGCTCGGCTGATCTCCCTGCGTATATACCTTCCCTTTTCGCACCTGCCCTCTTCGCGACTCCACCCTCAGGGAAATCTCGAACTCGCCTGGCAGCCCATGCTGGCCGTGCGCGCCTCGCTTATTCACCCAAAGCAGGTCGTTCGACGTGTTGCTCACCTCCAGCACGATCTCCCATTTCTTCTCGCCTGCCTCCCACCGAATGGGGCTGCGGAGTGTCATCTGCACCGGGGTGGAGCGATCGGTTCGCCCAGCCGACCAACATGCCTTAGCCTCTTTCGCCGGTCGTTCCGCCTCACGCTCCGCCCCGTGAGCACACGCAATCAGCGAGGCGATCGCGAGGACCGACAGGCTCGTTCGTGGAGGTCGAATGTTTGGATTCATGATCCTGTCACAACCCGCTCGCATATTGCCGCACGCTATCTCAGGATCACGCCTTCAGGGCTCATTGCTAAGCCTAGTGCACCGCTTGAGAAATAGAATCAATGCGACATTGGTTGTGTTCAGGCAACATGAGCCAACCGATTTTGATAAAGCTTTCAGCAAAGAACCGGGCGTCGTTGATGGCGATTGCAGCGAAGCCCACGGCTCCAGCAAG
>JBBSJE010000374.1:0-5602 GCA_038257535.1 Polyangia bacterium | reverse complement strand
GCAAAGTGAACGCTTCGGCGGGTTGGCGTTGCGTCTAGCGTCGCTTGGCGGGCTTCTTGCGCGCCCACGAGGGCGCCTGGGCGCTGGCCGTGGTGGGGCGCGCCGGAGCCGTGGCCGCCCGCGCCGGAGCGGCAGCGGGACGTGCGGGAGGAGCCGGTGCTGCGGCCGCTGCTGTCACGCGAGCAGGTGACGCCAACCTAGGCGGGGCTTTGGCCGTTGTTGACGCAGAGGCACTCGCGGAACGACCGCGGTCGCCGCTGGCGCTCGCCGAGGCGGCGCGCTCCAAATCCACGGGGCCCATTTCGATGCGACCGCGGTAAGCGGCGCCGGCTTCAATGCCAATTTTGGGCGACGAGATGCTACCCACCACGCGGGCCTTGGGCGTAAGCCTCACCGATTCGCTGGCCGTGATGGTTCCCACGACCACGCCGGCCACCACCACCGTGCGGGCTTCGACATCGGCTTGCACGATGCCACCCGGTTCAACGGTGAGCGCGTCACCGATTTGGATCCGACCATCAACGCGGCCCTGAACCACCAGCGCGTCGTCGCCGTGAACCTCACCCACCACATGGGTGCCCTGTCCAATGACTGTTTGTTTGCCCGCCATGGTGTTCCTTAAACGTCCATATCAACGTTGCCCTTAAACGAGGCACCGTCTGCGATCACAATGCGGGCCGCGCGAGCGTCGCCCACCATGCGGCCTTCGGGGCGAACTTCAAGCCGTTCCCGAGCGACCACGTTGCCCGTCAGTTTGCCGCCCACCGAGACGGACTGCGCCTCAATGTCAGCCTCAACGTTGGCGCCGGGCTCGATCGTTAGGCCTTGGGCCACGGACACCTTGCCCTTCACAGTGCCCAGGATGGTGAGGGATTCTTCCCCACGAATTTCGCCTTCGATCGTGATGTTGGTGCCAATGACTGTGTTCGCCATCGAATTGCTGTCCTTCTCTTGTTTCGCCATTTGTCGCGGTCCTGAAGTTCAAGGCGTGCGGGGACTGGTTTATCCCGCCACCGTTAGGCCTGCGGGCAGATCGACATCCATTTCGATCACGCCCGAGAACATGGCGCCTTCGGCCACCACCACCTGGGGCGCGCGAATGTTGCCTACAAAACGAGCCGTTGCGTGCAAGGTTGTGAGCTTCTTCGCCACCACATCGCCTTTGACCGCGCCGTGAATGTCCGCTTCGGTGACGTCAATTTCAGCTTCCACCGAGCCTGCGGCTTCAACCACAAGCCGGCTGTCAAGGCCAATACGCCCTTCAATTCGGCCCTCAACAACCAAATCCTGGTTGCCCGAGACTTGACCGCTTACGGTAACGCTGCTTCCGATGTGACAAGGTTCTTTTGCGGCCATGAGGTCTTTGGTCCTTTGTGCAGAGTGCGGCCAACGCACGTGTGCGGCGGCCCGGTCGCAAACTAACGCCGGGTATGGGGAGTGTCAACGGCCGCGTCATGCCGCTGTGGAGAGCGGCATGGGTTCTAGAACTCAGCCATCAGGGCCAAGCCGGGGTAAACAATGAACGTACTTACATCTATAGAGCGGGTGCGGTCACCCACCGCAACCGTGGCTTGCCCGTTGAACTGCACCAGGTTCAGCTCGAAGCCCACAAACACGCGTTCGTACCCCACAGCAAACCCGCCCTGGCCGCCCCAATAAAACCCATGCGTTTCGGCGCTGGCGGTTTCCGTGCTGGCTGGCCTTCCCCCAATTGCTGGCAGGTTCAGGCGAAAGTCTGCTTCGCCGCGGGTGTACATCAGGCGAGGTCCACCCCAAAGCCGGTACCACTGGCCTCGCCGGCCGATGGTTACCGGCAGGTCAAATCCCCAGCGGACGTAGTCATTCACCCGCAAAACGTCCAAGACGTTGCCCACTGGAATGCTCACGCTTTGGCGAGCCACGCCTAGGCCTGCGGTCAAATCCCAATCGTGGCCTTTGCCTTGCTCCCAGATCTGATAGCGACCGCCCAAACGCCACGCCCCGCCGGTGTAGCGCAATGACACCTCGGTGCGATCCAAAGGCGCATAGGCCAACATCAAATGTTGCAAAATGGAGGGTGGATTGGTGGCCAGCACCACGCCCGCATCGAAGATCTGGTCGCGTTCGGATTGGGTGAGCTCGCGCGTTTTGGCGGCCCGCGCGGCGGTTTTGCCAGCGTCAACCACGTCGCCGATGCTGCCGGTGGGCGCCGAAATGTCCATGCCCGCGGCCACATGCACCCCACCCTTTTCGGGAACGTGCGCGGGGCGAAAACTGGAAAGCGAGGTGGCACAACCAGAGGCAACGCCTAGAGAAGCCGTCGCAAACATGCATAACAGAGCGCTTTGCAAAAGCCGCATACAAGGGTCAGCTTCGCCTGCCTACGACTTGCAGGCAAGTTGCGTGAAGCGCCAGCGGCTATATTCCTGGGGTGGTTACGGATCGCCCACCTCGGGACGCGCCCGCGCGCCGCGACTTCGATCGCAGCGACGCTGACGACACGCTTGCCTTGCCGCCGCCACAGCCGCTGCAAACGGCCGCCTTGGCATTGCAGACCGCCATGCAAACCGAGTTGGCGCCGCCCGTGCGCAAGGCGGGATTGGGGCTGCTTGGTGTTTTGGCAAGCCACTATGGCGTCAGCCGGCCGGGGCTGTCGGTGTTGGGGCTGCGCCCGCATCATGTGCTGGAAGGCGAATACAGCTACGAGTTGTTTGGCGATTACACGCCCGACACAGAAAAAATTCGGGTGTGGATGCGCACCGCCATCCGCGGCAAAGTGACAAGCTTTCGAGGCCTGCTGAACACGCTGGTGCACGAGTTTTGTCACCACCTGGACATTCATCACTTGCAATACCCAGACACGCCCCATACGCGCGGCTTTTATGCGCGCATTGATGCGCTTTATCACCTGTGTTTGGCCACACCCGAAGCCAAGCGCATGCCTTTGCTGTGGCGCAAGCGCGGGCCGGTTTGGGTGGCCGACTGGCCCAAGATGCGCGCGGCGCTTAAACGCAGCGAATCGGGTTAAGCGCGAGGCGCGTGAGGCGGTTCGATGCCCATCTGCGATAGCGCCGCCAGCACGGTTTTAAGATCTTGCCAGACAAAGCGCTTGCCGTCGGGATTGCGCAGCAGGTATGCGGGATGAAACGTTGGCATTGTTTGAATGCCTTCGTAGGTGCCCCATGTGCCGCGCAGCCGCGTGATGGGCGTATCCGTTTGCAACAGGCACTGCGAGGCGAACTTGCCCAACGCCACGATCATGCGCGGCTGAATCGCCGCCAGTTGCTGCTTCAAGAAAGGCTCACACTGAGCCACTTCATCGGGCATAGGGTTGCGGTTGCCAGGGGGGCGGCATTTGATGACGTTGCAGATGTAAACGGAGGATCTGTCGAAACCCATCGCCTCGATCATCTTGGTGAGCAACTGCCCCGCCGCGCCCACGAAGGGTTCGCCTTGGGCGTCTTCATCAGCGCCGGGCGCTTCGCCCACGAACACCAGGTCGGCATTGGGATTGCCTACACCGAACACGATGTTCTTTCGCGCTTGGGCTAAGCCACAACGGGTGCAATCGCCTAAGTTGGAGCGCACCACGGCAAGTCCTTCGGCGTTGGCGGGCGGCGATTGCCCCACGCAGGCGCCCTCGCCTCCGGCAACCATGGCGCTGGGCGTTTCAGCCTCGGCCTCGGTGGCGCTTTCCAAGACCGCCTCGGCCACATCCGAATCTCGTGTTGCCAGCGCTGGCAGGGTTCGCGGGCTGTTGCCCGTGGGAACGCCCATGGTTCCAAAGCGCACCGACCACGACAAGCGGGTGCGAAACTGCGCCGTGAGTTGCCGCAATTGCTCGCGAGGATCGGGCGCTGCGTCCCACTGTTCGCTCACCGTCCCACCACCAAAGCATCAAGCGCGATGCCATAGAAGAGCGCGGCCAACGTTTCAGAGGCCATACCGGGCGCGCGCCCCGGGGCCCCGCCCGATTGCGTGGCGCGCAGGATGAGTTCATTGGTGATGGCCTGGTGGCTTTCAAAAAAGCGATCGTCGTGTGACAACACGTATGCACGCCCCGCAGCGGCGGCCACGCAGGCGTTCCAGCAGTTTTCGTCCATCAACCGTGGCGTAAACGTCTGCGGAAAGTGCGGCGCCACGCGCTCGCGCAACCAGCTTCCGATAAAAGGTGTTTCGCCCTCGCTGGCCATCATTGCCAACATGCTGGTGGCGGAAGTGGACGAAAAGTCGAACAGCTCTTGGCTGCTGGGTTCGTTTGCAAAATCGGGCGGCAGCTTTGTGCTCCAGGCTCGATCCACAAATCGCGCCACCGCGGAAAGCAAACCACGATCAGACACCGCGCGTGCGTACTCGGCCAAGTTCCACACCAAAAAGCCAGGGTCGGAAAACCCCCGCGCTTTCAAATCGTCTAGATCGCCGATGTAAGCCGCAAGCAAACGCGCGGCCCGGTCGGCATGCCGCCGCCAATCCCCGCTATGGGTCAGCGCATGGGTGGCGAGGCCGGCGCGAAGCACCATGGCGCAATCGAACGGCGCCTCTTCGCTGACCGAGGCGTTGAGCGAATCTGGAACAAAGCGCGACCATGCCTGTTCCACGAACACCCAAGCGTTGCCTATGTTGGGCCCAAACCGTGGCTCGCCCGACACAAGCTGCGCCCGCGACCACAACCAAATGGCCGCCAAAGTTCCATGAAAGTCCTCGGCGGGCTCGCCTTCCCACATGGCCACCGCCCCCCGGCCTGGCCCCGACTGACCCTGCCGTGCCGCCAGGGTTAAACCGGCCTGCACAAGCCGATGGCCGGCTTGGCTGCGGTAGGTCTCAAGAAGCTCGTCTCGGCGGCTGGGCACGGCTGCCAAGGTATCCGAATGGTTGGCATGTGTAAACGCGGGTGAGTGATGCTGCGGCGCGACTTAAGGGGCCGACGTCGGGGCTTAGGAAGATTCGACCGGACGGGCCTTTTGGGGCGAAGGGACTAGGTGAGCGCGGTGTAGGCGATCACGGCTAATCCGGGGATGCGGGACAGATGCTCAGAGTTGCTTGTGAGCAACGGCAATGAAGCCGCGAGCGCTGTGCATCCGATCCACGTGTCATTTGCCCCAATCAGTCTTTTTTCCGCTCGCAGCTTTCTAGACACTTGCGAGTACAGAGCAGCGACTTCGGTGGTCACAGGAAGGTCTTCCAAGGGCAGCAAAAGTGCCAGGGCTTCGGAAGACTGTGGGTTGGCAAATCCTTCCAAGAACTCACCCCGCGCCACGGTCGGCAAGTACAGTCTGGCGCCTTGATGAGAACGAAGGAATTGCACCGCAGCGGCCCCGGCGTTGGTTTGTGCCCTACTCCTTGCCGCCCGTTGCAGGTCGATAAGGAAGCTCGTATCTAGCGCGAATTTTTCCATGGCTTCCATGGATCTTCCGCTGGAGCGTCTGCAGCCTGTGCTGCATCCCAGGCTGCAATGGTTTCGTCGGAAACGGGTTTGAGCGCTTCGAATGCTTTGAGCAAACTGTCAGCGTTCGGGGTCCCGTCTCCCCACCGTGCCCGCTTGATCACCATAGAAAACGATTCATCAGGGCGGGTTCGAGCCTGCCGAAGCTTCTCGTAAGCCTCCAAATCGATCGATATGGTC
>JBBSJE010000373.1:0-5604 GCA_038257535.1 Polyangia bacterium | reverse complement strand
TAGGCAATAAATTCCGAGATCTGAAAAGCCGCGCCAGCCGCGGCCAGGAATCCGAAACCAACGCGTTGACCTAGCGTAAGCCTTGGGTTGCTGACGATTCAGCATCCAAGAAAACACCCGTGCCGCACTTGCGACGCGGGTGTTTCTGTTTTTGTGGGCTTCTTCAGTCTTCTTGGGCTGCTCGCTTAAACAGCTCGTCCGGGTCCAATCCCAGGGCCCCGGCCGACGCTCGGTCGGGCATGCCCGTAGCCGGCAGGTCGTTGTCCCGTTGAAACCGTCTCAGCGCCTGCTCCGAGGCAGCGTCCCATTTTCCAGTTACGTGTTTGTCGCCCTCAGCCAGCATGCCCTCCTTCTGAAGCTTTCGCTGAAGGTCTTTGAGGGCACCTTCCTCCAGCATTTGCGACGCTGAGCTTGCAACCGGAACGGCGTCGGCTTCGTTCTTGTTGCCGGCCGTCTTGGATTTGTTGCCCGTGGGTGATGATTGCTTTGCAGCTGGCTTTGCTGCTGGCTTTGTTGCCTTGTCGTCGGTTGTTTTCTCGCGTTCGGATGGGTTGTCGGTGACTGCGGTTGTGTGACCACAGGCCACAAGCAACAGCGCGCACCCAGCGAGACCGGCCAGAGTGGACGAAAACTTCTTCACGGTTGCGCTCCTAATTAGTATTGCTTGTGGCTTTGGGTTGCGCTTTGGGCGGCTTGTCGTCGGTGAGCGCTTCCGCGGCTTGCTTGAGCGGGCCCTGTTTTTCTCCAGAGACCGCTGGCGGCACGTTGAAGTAGCCCGAAGCCAAAGCCGAAACGAAGGCGTTGCGGATGGCTCCTAAAACGGCCGGCCATACTTGAACGTCTGGTTTTGAAAGGTCGCCCCGAATCGGTATGGTCGTGGCCACAGCCTTACGCCCGGGAACCCGATCGGAGATCAAGTCGACCCCTTGATTCACCACCCATGCCTTCAAGGCCGTGGTCCAGCCATCGTTGGCCGCGCCAACTTCCAAATTCTTTAAAACCGGCTTAAGCCCGCCCTCGACACGCCCGTCACGCGCCGACAGCTCCAAAAAGGCGTCCATTGTGCCTTTGGTGGCTTGTAAGCCTGTGCGAGGGGCTATCAGATCAAAAAAGCGACTGAGTTTCAGGCCGCGCACCTCAAACTGACCGGCAAAGCGGGGATGCTCCGCAAACATATCCACTGTGCCAAAGGCACGAATCACGCCCGAGCGTTCCATCTTGCCCCGCATCGAAACATTGACAGGCTGGCCTTGAGCAAGCGACTTCCGCGTGGTGATATTTTCCACCGACACCTCAGCATCGTGAATCCACAATTCCGCTGGCTTGCCTTGCTTGCCGCCCTTGCCGCCCTTGACAATTTCCTCCGGTATCAACACCACAACCTCTGCATCGTATACCTGGATTCGAGTGACGTTTAGCTCTGGAAGCTCCTCAAGCACTTCGGTGAATGGTTTGACGGCCTCTTCTGGATCTGACGAGGGCCCACCCGGCAGGCGCAGCTTGGGCGCCCGCACTTCCAAAGCCAGCGAAAACATTCCCCTCAGAAGCGCCCTTCCGTCCATAACGGCACGTACGTGCTCCACATAAACCCAGGGCTTCTCCCAGTCCTTATTGTCGGCTACCACCAGCTTGAGACGTTCGATCTCGTAACTAGGAGGAATCACCCCCACACGAACGTCGGCAAAAGCACCATCCACACCTTTCGCCTGCTTGAAGGCGCGACGTGTCGCCCAGGTCGCCAGTGGATCGAGAACAAGCCGGATAGCTATCACCAGGCCAACCAGCAATAGCGCAACAATCACACCGCGTTTGAACCCCCTATGGTTTTTGAAAATGCTTCTCATCAACCGTGCCCGCCGTGGCGAAGCAGAATACATGCCAGAGGATAAAGCACACCAAAGGACCGTGACTACCGATTTGGCATCAAACTTGAAGGAGAACAAGACCAACAAAAAACGAAACGCCTGCTTATCAATGAACGGGCGCTTCTGGATGAACGAGGAGAAACAAAAATGTTGTGGACAATAGCTGTTGTGTTGTTGGTGCTATGGGGACTTGGAATGGTCTCATCGTATACGGTGGGTGGCTTCATCCACGTTCTTCTCGCAGTCGCGGTTGTCGTGGTTCTTGTGCGGGTCATTCAAGGCCGTGCGCCTTTAAGATGACGGCCTTTTGCAACGCGGTGCCGCGCGTCGTGGGCCGGCACCGTGTTGTCGTTGTTTGCTGGGGGGAGGGGGAGCTATGGGCACAATCGCCAAGCGAATTCTGCTCGTCGATGACGACATCGACGTGTTGATGGGCCTTCAGATGGTCCTTGAAGATCAATTTGAGGTGGTAGAGGTTGCCTCGAACCCCGAACATGCCTTGCTGATGTTGCAAACCAGCGTGTTCGATGTCGTGGTGGTGGATTTGATGATGCCGACCATGGATGGGACCAAACTTATCCACGAGATTCGCTCGCGCAAGCTCTCCACAGCTCCAATCATCTTGATGTCTGCGTACCCTGACGCGCAAGAGACGGCAGAGCTCAACGGCGCAGCCGACAGCATCTGCAAGCCCTTTGACATTGAAGTTTTGGAGCACAAGCTGCACCGCATTTTGGCGAAGTCGGAGTTCAACCTTCAAGTCTGAGTCGCGCACATGCAAATGGGCAAAGCACCTGATGGCGCCTTGCCCATTGCACGTACCGATCAACGTGGTCTCAACCCAGCCGCAACAGCTTTCCCACCACCCAGCCGGCCGCCACGCTGATGGCCACGGCACGAAGAGGCTTGCGTCTCACCCACGTGCGCCAGTCCGTTAGTTCGGCGACCTCGTCGCGCAAGTCAGTGAGCGAGTCGACCAAGTTTTCGCGACGAGCCGCAATCTCACCTTCAAGCCGATCAAGCTCCGTTTGCCCGGAGGTTGCAACCAAAGTTTTGTTCATGACTTTTCTATTTCCTTCTGCGATCAGTGCCGCGAGGGGGGGGCGTGCGTTGGAGCGGACATCGCTGCCCCCACTTGGGAAACGCTGGCATCAACCGAGTCCTTGGTTCGGTCAAGAGCTTCCATTCGTCGCAGCCGTTGAACCATCAGCAAGGTGCCTGCCGCACCAATAAGCACTTGAAGTCCACCGACAATCGCCAACGCCCCGGCCACCGGCATCACTTGGGAAAGCAAGGCCGCCAGGGCGAAACACAGCATGACGTACCCCACCAACACCATGGGCAAGAACAGCGAAATGGCGCCCGCTTTGGCAGCTGCTTTTTTGGCATCAATAGAAAGCTCGGTTCTGGCTAGGCGAATCTGCGCGCCCACCAAATCAACCAAGGATTCTAATGTGTTTCGTGCGAGGGTCGACACCGAGTTGGCGGCATGATTTCCGTCCACCTTTGCGTATGTCTCAGACGACCCGGACCCTCTGAGGTCCACGTGTGACGCGCTTGGGTTGTGAACCGAGGCGGATTTCATGATGTCATCCTTTCAATCGAACCTGTTGGGTCGATGTCCATCGTCAGACAAAAATTGCTTGCCGAGAGTGATGGCACCGGTTGCGATCGCGGGAAGGGCCAGGGTCCTGAGCGCCAAACGAAGTCCGGTGCCCACGAGTCTTGCCGTTAACGGAGTGAATAGACCTCCTCCCAATAGGTAGCCCGCCCCAACGCTGATTAAAGCCGTCCTTATCGGTCGCTGATCGACTTCCCGACTCACCACCTGCGTGGCGCGCCGCCAGGCGCCGGAAGCATCTTCCCAAACATCGCTGGGTCGCGCCGTTAAGTCACCACGTAAGGGCTGAGTTGTGGATTCGGGCATGTCAGGATTGAACTCAGGCATGACGACCCACCTTTGCCAATATGAAGCCCACAAGGAAGGCACCGATGACCACGGGACCCGGATTTTGGCGCACGAACACACGGGCTTTTTCTTGCCACGATTCAGCAATCAGCCGCGCATCTTCGATGTTGTCAGGAAGCCCGTTTGCAAAGGTTCCGACCTCACTCGCCACACTCTTCACCTTATCTTCAAGGCTCATAATCATCCTCCGTAGGGGTTGGGTTGGTAGGTTCAGCCGATTTTCGTTTCAAAAGCCATGCCACCAGCGAACCACTATAAATCGCGTTGGTTACGTTGAGTGGCAACTGGTACCGAGTGGTACGGGTAACAAACCACACGGCTCGTCACTTCAACGTAACGAATGACCACAAGCGGAACAGCCACATCGTCACGTGATGGCGGCCGCCAATAACACGTGCGTGAACATCCTCAACTGAGACGTTGAGGTTTTGCACCAGCCACCACCCGCTCAGGCCAACCACACCCATGCTGAGCGCTGCCATCAGCATGGCGCTCCCCCTTCCCGTGGGTTTGCGAAGTTTGTGGGTTTTGAGCAGAACCGGTTGTATCGACGCGGCTTTGAGGCTTTGTGGGTCGCTGCCCCACGCCGCTGGTTTTTCGTCTAAAGGAGTAGCATTGTGGATCATTGCCGCTTCAAGGGCGTCGCAGAACGCAATGACGCTTTCAAAACGCTCTGCTTTGGACTTCGAGAGTGCCTTGCGCAAAACGGCGTCGACTTCTGAGCCCAGATGCGCTGGCAACGGATCTGGTGAGGCATTGACCACTTTGTAAAGCACGGACAACGGGTCGTCGCCGTCAAAGGCCAAACGTCCCGTGAGCATAAGGTACGTCATTGAAGCTAGGGTGAATTGATCAGAGCGATGGTCAACGTTGTCTCGACGACCCAACGCCTGCTCCGGCGACATAAAATGAGGTGTGCCCATGAGCACCTCACTTGAAGTTATCCGGCGGCTTCCGGGGGATAGTGAGATGCCGAAATCAATCACTTTGACGAAGGTTTGTTGTTGTCCTGGCGCCTTGGCTAACAAGATGTTTTCGGGCTTCAGATCTCTGTGCACGATGCCCATGCTGTGAGCCGACTGCAGCGCCGCGGCCGTTTGGCGAACGATGTCCAACGCCTGCAATTGACCAAGCGGTTGGTTGGGACGCAACACCGTTGATAGGTCTTGTCCGTCGAGAAACTCCATGATCAAAAACGGCTGTCCACGCTCCGAAACATTGAAATCAAAGACCTGAACAATGTTGGGATGTCGCAAGGAGGCCAACATTTCGGCCTCACGCCGAAATCGAACAACGCTCTCTGCGGAGTCTTGAAAGTCACGCGTTAGAACTTTGGCTACGAAGTAGCCCGGTAGACGCGCGTGCCGGCACAAGTACACCTCAGCCATGCCTCCCACCGCCAACCTACGGACAACCCGGTAGGTCCCCGCCAACACTTCACCTCGCATCAAGGTCCAAGAAGGCTGAGCCGCTTCGCTTGCCATTGTCATGTTTTGAAGCTCCTGAACGGGTTTCATGCCGTCGCTGTGCACCTTCAAACGGCGGGCCAGCGGCGATGGGCGGTCAGAAAGCCCCGAAGTCTCTATGTTCTGGCTGTGAGTGCTTGGCGCGCGTTTCCCGCCTGCCACCCAGCCGTGGTCCGGACACCACAGGAAGCATCCGTCGCTTTATTCCTGCGGGAATATCTGTTGGTTGGGTCACAAACATTGCGGGAGGCTGTGCGCTTAGGTATCATCAATAGACGCACCACCAGTTATGTTCAGCGTCATG
>JBBSJE010000372.1:0-5607 GCA_038257535.1 Polyangia bacterium | reverse complement strand
GTTTGCAGGGCGAACCAGGCGCCCAGCGAGAGCTGTTTCGCCGCCATTTTGATCGCCTCTTGGCGTCATTATACCGGGTAACGGGCAGCCGCCACGACGCGGAAGATCTGGCGCAGGAGGCTTTCTTCGAGGCGTTTCGGTCACTGCGCAACTACGAAGGCCGCGCGCTGTTCGCCACCTGGCTAGACACTGTGGCCATGCGGGTGGCGTTTAGGCGCATCAAAAGCCAGCGCGCCAACAGCGCACGATTGAGTCTTGTGCAAGACAACGAAGCCGATGTGCCAGCAGACCACAGCGCCGAAAGCGCGCTTTGGGCCCGCGAAGGGTTGCGCAAGCTTTACGAGATTCTGGATGGTTTTTCACCCGGCACACGTCTGGCCTTCGTGCTGCACGAAATCGAAGGACGGTCTTTGCCTGAAGTCGCCGAAATTCTGCAGATTGCCACGGTGAGCGCCAAGCTGCGGGTGTGGCGCGCACGCAAGGTCGTGGAAGCCATGGCCCTGCGCCACGAATCTTTGGCTCGCTACATCAGCTCACAGGAGGGGAAGATATGAGCAAGCGAAGAATCTATGTGCACGTGCCGCCGCCATCTGCCGCGTGCCGAGATCGTGTAGAAAAGCGCTTGTTTGAGCGGCTTGCACAAGCCTCCCCGCCAGCGCCGCAGCTGACTAGAAGCTGGAGGCCGTGGGCGCTCATGGTGCCAGCTATGGCTGGCAGCCTCGTGCTTTTCGTTGTGTGGACGGGTGCTTACCGCAGCGCCGCAACCCATGTGACAGATGTGCAAAGCGCTAGCAGCGCAGGCCTTCGCGCTGTGTCCGTCTCGGGAGCCGTCGTTCATACAACCGAGGGCAGCCAGCTTGAAGTGCGCAATGAGTCCGACGGCGGAACCACCCTGCTGCTCGAATCCGGTTTCGTTGTATGTGATGTGGAACCACGCGTGGGACGTCCACCGTTTCGCGTGCGCGCCGCCGGGGTGACGGTGGTGGTACTGGGCACACGCTTTTCCGTACAACGCAGCGAGCACGAGGTGGTCGTGAAGGTTGAGCGAGGGCAGGTGCGCGTAGATGCCCCCGGTGCAAGCAGCACGCTTTCGGCGGGAGGATCCTCCAGCTTTGCGATAACACCACCCGCAGCTGACAATCTTATCCCTTCAACTCGCGCCCAAACCTATGCCGAAGCCCAAGCGCTGCAGGCAAGCGACCCCATGGGTGCCGAATCGATGTTTCGATCGCTGGCGAACGAGAGCGACGAATGGGCGGCCCTGTCCGCGTTTAGCCTTATCGATCTCTTCCATCGCCAAGAAAATCACCGCAGCGCCTTGCAAGCCGTGGATGATTACGAATTGCGGTTCGCGAACGGCCCTCATAAGGAAGACGTGGCATGGCTGCGGGTTCGCGTTTTGCAATCAGCGCAACGATCAGCTGAGGCGTCCGCGGCGGCGCGCCGATACTTGCGCCAGTTTCCCAGCGGGGCTTATGCCGCAGCCGCGCGTGCTCTGATGCGCTGACTCCGCGAAGCCGCCCTGGCGGACGGGTTGCACGCGACTATTTTCATGCCCATCGAAAATTGGTCAAGACCGTTTTTCGATGCATGCGAAAATGGTCTCATCGTTGCGCCACACGGCTAGGACCTATAACTTAACAACAAACTTGTACGGTCCCCCTATGAAGCATCCGCACGGTTCTGCCTTCTCCCGGCGCAACTTTTTGCAACATTCAATGACCGCCGGCCTCGCGGCAGCCGCTTGGGTTCACGGCCCACACCGCGCGGAAGCCGCGTGGTCGAAGGTCCAAGCGGCAAAGTGGGGCAAGCAAGCCGGGTGGTTGGCTGGTTGCAACTTCATCCCCAGCACGGCAGTGAATCAGCTTGAGATGTGGCAAGCCGATTCTTTTGATCCCGCAACGATCGATCGTGAACTAGGCTGGGCACAAGAGTTGGGGTTCACCAGCGTTCGCGTGTTCTTGCATGACCTTTTGTGGCAGGACTCCAAAGGCTTCATCGAACGCCTGGACGAATTTCTGTCCGTGGCCGATCGCCACAAAATTGGCGCCTTGCTGGTGCTCTTCGATGGCGTTTGGGATCCCCAACCGCGTCTGGGCAAACAGTCAGCTCCCAAACCGCATGTGCACAATCCCGGTTGGGTGCAAAGCCCCGGGGCTGCGATTTTGGACGCGCCCCAGAAGCACAAGTCTTTGGAAGGCTACGTCAAAGGCGTGGTGGGTGCGTTCCGCAACGACAAGCGCGTTCACGGTTGGGACATCTTCAATGAACCCGACAACGCCAACTCGCAAAGCTACGGCAAGCTAGAACTGGCTGACAAGGAAGCGCGCACCACCGACTTGCTAGCGGCGGCTTTCACATGGGCCCGCGCCGCGCGCCCCACCCAGCCCTTGACCGCTGGCATTTGGAACGGCGATTGGACCAGCGATTCTGGCTTACGACCACTACAGAAGCTGATGTTGAGTCAGTCCGACGTCGTTAGCTTCCATTCCTACGATCCGCCGGAACGCCTGGAAGAAAAGATCTCGCAACTTAAGCGCTATGGTCGCCCTTTGCTGTGCACCGAGTTCATGGCCCGAGCGCAACAGAGCACTTTTGATCCGTCGCTGGAAATCCTCAAACGCAACAATGTGTCGGCCTATTGCTGGGGGTTCGTATCTGGAAAGACCCAAACCATTTACCCCTGGGATTCATGGACGAAGCCGTACGCCAAACCTCCTGAGATTTGGTTTCACGACATTTTCCATGCTGACGGGCGGCCCTACGATCCGCAAGAGGTGGCTTACATCAAGCGACTGACAGGGGCCCCACGCCCTAAGGCCGTCAAAGGCAAAGCTAGCTTCCCCGCGAGGCCCGCAAATCACCCAAGTCTTTGAACTCCGCAAGACCGCTCAGGCCGCAAACACCCGGGGCGGTTAGCCCTGCTTGCCGGCAGGGCATAATTCCGCAAATCTTCCACGCCATAGATCTAAAGCACGATGACGTGCGTACTCCCTCATCCGACACCGGGCATCCAATCACAGAAGTGTTCGTGAAAAGTCAAAGCGAAGCTCCACGTGCGAGGGTGCTCCGGTGTCGGCCATTGCTGCACATTCATGTCCGCCAACAGAACCTGCGCCCCCGCCGCCTGAAGCGCTGCCAATTCTTCGACCAGCGCCGACCCCATCGACGACTGCACGACCTTGTGATTGTAAATCTCCATGCAGTCGGGCCTGCCACCAAAGGCGCGTGATACCTAACCAGTCGGCGATGCGCAAAAGCCTCCCAATCACGAAAGTGCGATAATCTCACGGCGTTGTCCATCTTCCTTTCCCCGCCTCCCCCGCGCACGGGCGTGCTCCTCGCCGCCTGCATCGCCCTCGTTGATCTCGTTTGCCTGCGCCCGGCGGATGCGGCCTGGCTTCCGCCGCAGCATCGCTTTGCGCTCGGGCATGCGGTGCGATCGATGGCGCAGCTTGCGGATGGGCCGTTGTGGGTATCCACCGACGGAGGCCTTGCACGCTGGGACGGTGCTGAGCCCGTCTGGTTGGAACTTCCTGCTGCTTTGGCAGGAACGGTGGATGTTTTGGTTGCAAGCCACGCAGGAGGCGTGTTCATCGGCGCAGGGGCTGCGCCTGAGGTTTGGCGCTTTGTTGACGGCGCCGCGTTGCTGGTTGGACCACAACAGGGTTTGGCTGGCCAGCGTGTAACGGCGCTCATCGAAATCGCCGAGGCGCTTTGGATTGGCACCGATGCCGGGCTGTTCCTGTGGCAAGAGAATCAAGCAAAGGTGATGTCGGTTCCCAACACGGGTCCGGTATCGGCTTTAGCGCCCGCGCCCGATGGGGTTTGGGTTGGGGGGCCCGCAGGCGTCATGCGCGCGGCGTGGCCTGGGAAAACGAGCGCACCGCAAGTGCGTACCGTATGGTCGGCTGCACCGGTGAGTGCGTTAACCTCAGCCAACGAAGAGGTTTACGCTTGGACGCCGACACAAAAACTTTTCCGCATCGGCAGCAGCAAAGCAAATGCTACTGCAGTGCCCTTGGTGGACAGCCGCTTTGGCGCCTTCATGCCTGCTGAACCATGGGAGACGGCAGGACAGCTTTGGCTCGCCAGTGACTCCGCAGCCTCTGTGCTTTCGCTTTCCACAGGCCAACGCGAATATGACGTGGCCGCTGTTGGCGCCACCGTCACCTCGATGCTGGCGCAAGGAACCTGGGGTTTGTGGTTGGGCACCTCCGATGGGAGACTGCACTGGCTTGACCGACGGGCACCGTTCAGAGTCGTTCGCCATGACAAGGCCGAGGCGATGTTCGGCGTGGCGCCTGTGGCTCAAGGCGGGATCTTGGCCGTTACGGCCGATGGACGAGTCATCAAGCGCTCCGGTGCAGCGGTAGCAATTTATTCGCAGCCGAAAGAGGCACCCTATGCTGTCTTGCGCTCTGTTATCGAGACAACCGCAGGGCAGGTTCTGATAGGCAGCCTCAACGCTGGTTTGTACACCCTGCGGGCAGGCAGCGTGGTGCCATGGTTGGACCGCGATGAACAACAAGCGCTGATCTTGGCTCATGATGCAACATCGGTGTGGGTGGCTCGTGAACGCACCGTGCAACGCCTTTCGCTGGACCCACCCGGTCGCGTGTTCGCGTCGCACGAAATTTCCGGCGTGACCCACGGCCATACCGCGCCCGACGGTATACTGTGGTTAGGGGGCGCGGAGGCCGGGTTGTGGTCGCTGTCGCCGCAGCCAGGAGCGCGCCCGATTCCGCAGGAAGTGTTTAAAGGCAAACAAGTCAGCGCGATCACCACCGGAATGCAAAACACTTTGTGGATCACCACGGTTGATGGAGAGCTTTATCGTTATGGATCTCGCGGCGTGGTCACCGTACCCTTGCAGCCTGAACTTCCCACGCTGCGAATCGAAACCGCGCTGGTGGCGCGCGGCTATCTGTGGCTGGCAACGCGCATGGGGCTGTTTCGAGTTCCCGAAGAGGCGTTGCACCAACGCGCCGACGATCGAAACGTGCCTTTGCCTGTGCTGGCGCTAGACGCCCGTGACGGTTTGCCTGCAAGCGCCTTCTTGGGCCGGTTTGTCAACATGGCCACCGCCGACATTGAGGGCAATTTATGGTTCAACAGCGAAGCAGGGTTGGTTGTGATGCCTGCATCATCGTCGGCAAGCGATGAATCTGCGGTTCCGCGCCCGCAGCTCGAGCGCGTCCTTATCAATGGACGCCCGCTTGCGGTGGATTTCGCTCACACCGCCCCCGTTCGCCTACCGCTTGGGGAAGGGCAATTGGAGGTTCGTTTATCAACCACGATGTTTGCAGGACGGCATCGGCTTGCACATCACTGGCGTCTTCTGGGTTTGAGTGACGAATGGCATCTAGCCAATGACCGGCCACTCACGATGCTGGCGAATCTTGGTCCGGGTCGCTACCGCTACGAAGCTGCAGCGGTGATTCAGGGGCCGGGCGGCCCCCGTCGCTCACAAGATGTGGTTTTGGCCTTCGAGCTGATTGCACCTATGCATCGGCGCACTGCTTTTCATATCGCCATGGCTTTCGTGATCGCAGGCCTCCTGATCTTGAGTCTTCGTTCGCGTCGTCGGCGTGGGGCCGAGCGCGC
>JBBSJE010000371.1:0-5645 GCA_038257535.1 Polyangia bacterium | reverse complement strand
CATCCGGTTTCGTAAGCCCTTGAACTTTCGTTTGTAGAAGTCTAATGGCAGCGAAAAGCTCTTCCTCAAGCCCCTTCGAGGATGGTTCGGGCATCTTAAGCGTTCCAAGGAAACGCGAATACCAGCTTTCCCGGGCCCGGATGCGCAATAAGTTCAGCACCGTTGCAACGTCGTCTTTGTTGTTTGCGGCTTTCGGACCCACTGCACCTCTGATGGTTAGGCTCTTCATGTAGGCTGTTCCTTCGTGACGCACTATGCCGGATTACGCTGAAAACGTCTAGAGTCTTTTAGAAGACCCGGCAGGGGAGGTGGCGTCGACGCGCCATTCCCACCTCCACCGGCTGGGGCAAGCTGAAGGCAGCCCGCGCCTGGGACCCAACCCGCTTTGACGAGTGCGCCGCCAGCGCCGACCCCGAAATTCGCGCCCAGCTCGTCACCGCGCTCACCCGCAGCCACTTCTCCTCCTTTGCCAAAGCCAACAACGCCTACGTCAGCTTCGACGAAGGCCTGTCCGCCATCTGCCGCCACGCCAAAGATCACCTCAAGGTCGATGCCGTTGTTTTGTTCCTAGACGAACTTGTCCTGTGGCTCGCCAGCATCGCCGCCGACAAAGCCCGCCTCACCCGCGAAGTGCCCAAGCTTAGCAAGCTCGTTGAACGACAAACCCAAGCTGGCGGCGCCCCCATTGTTAGCTTCGTTGCCCGCCAGCGCGACATCGCCGACATGGTTGGTGAAGAATTCATCGGTCCCGAGCACGAAAGCCTGCGCCAAGCCCTCGACTACTGGAAAGGCCGCTTTAACACCATTGAACTTGGCGACCAAAACCTTCCCGAAATCGTTGAAAAGCGCGTTGTCCGCGCCAAAAGCCCCGAAGCCCGCAAGGTCCTTGACCAAGCCTTCGCCAAACTGCGCGCCGGACTTTCCAACAACCAATTCGGCACCCTGCTAGGCAGCGACGGCAACGAGGCCGCCTTCCGCAAAGTTTATCCCTTCTCCCCCGTTCTTATCGAAACCCTCATCGCCCTATCACACCTGCTTCAGCGCGAACGCACCGCCCTCAAGGTGCTGATGGAACTTTTGGTTGAGCACATCCCCAACCACATGCCCGACTTTCAACCCGGTCAAGTGGTTCCCGTTGGCGAGCTGTACGACGTTCTTGCTGCTGGCGAAGAGCCCATGGACGGCGCCCACCGCGCACTCTTTCGCCAAGCCAAACGCGTCTTCGAGTTCGACCTTCTGCCCATTTTGCGCGCCCACGGCAGCGGCGACGCCCGCGCCGACCAACGCCTGGTCAAAACCCTTATTCTTGCCGCCTTGGTGCCCAAGGTGAAGTCGCTTAAAGACCTTACCGTCTCGCGCCTCGTGCAGCTTAACCATGGCACCGTCAAGTCCCTGGTTCCCGGCGCCGAGGCACAAAAGGTGGCCAGCCTTTTGCGCGAATGGGCCGCCGCCGTCCACAACCTGCGCGTGGGAGATGGCGCCGACCCCACCGTCTCGCTTGTCCTTGACGACATTGACACCGCCGCCATCATTGAAGGCGCCCGCATTTACAACAAAGGCGGCGCCCGCCGCGCCAAGTTGCAGGAGATCCTTTACGCCGCGCTTGGCCTCGAAGGCAGCAGCACCGAGATCGAGCACAAGGTTATCTGGCGAGGCTCCCGCCGCCTTGGCGCCGTTATCTACGGCAACGTGCGCGAAATGGATCCCCTCATGTTCCAGGTGCCCCGCGAGCACGACTTCCGCCTGATCGTGGATTACCCCTTCGATGAGGAGGGCCACGGCCCGCATGAGGACGAAGCCCGGATCGCCCGCTTGCTGGAGGAGGGACGATCCGGCCCCGCCATCGTTTGGATCCCCAGCTTCTTCGGCGAAAAAGTGCAGCGCGCCCTCGGCGAGCTCGTGATTATTGATCGCATCCTTGAGGGCGAAACCTACCTGAATCACATGGCCGCCATGCGCGCCGATGAGCAGCAACGCGCCCGAATCGCGCTTGATCACCTGCGCAACCAGAAGCGATCCCTCGTTCGCAAGGCCCTTGCCGTTGCCTATGGCCTTCAGTCAGTGGACAGCGCCTCCGCCGATCTTGACGAATCGCGATCCATTCAAAAACACTTTTTTTCCCTGTACCCAGACTGCCGCCTTCGCACCCCCGCCCAAACCGATTTTTCTCGCGCCGTCCAGTCGGCCGTCGGGGAATTGATGGAG
Organism: Polyangia bacterium; assembly: GCA_038257535.1. Classification (GTDB taxonomy): domain Bacteria; phylum Myxococcota_A; class Polyangia; order Fen-1088; family Fen-1088; genus JAGTJU01. Next base: position 3,440 of record JBBSJE010000371.1, on the reverse strand, counting down.
GCCCGCTACCCCCGCCACCCCTACTTCGAGCCTGCAGATAAGTCCCTCAGCATCGGCCGCCTTGAGCACTCCTTCGAGGCTTTCGAGCGCCTATGCGGTGAAGTTGAGCAGCGCTTGCCTGTTACCCGCCGCGACCTTGAAGAGTACACCGTGGCCCACCAGCTTGGCATGCTGGAGATGTCCGAAGCCATGGTGCGCATCCGGCCGCATTTTCAGCAGGACATCGACCAACAACTTCGCGCCGACAGCATCTCCACCCCCACTGTTCGGCAAGTCAAGCACTGCCTAGACCCCCAAGGTGTGCGGGGCCTTTTGCCCGAAGTCGCCGACTTCGCCGTTCGTTGCTACGCCGTTGTCAGCCACCGCGAAATCCTGCGCGCCGGCAGCCCCGTCTCCGACATCAAGCTCGGCAAGCTTGGCAGCGACTGGGATCTGGTGCAAACCCCGCTGCCGTCGCAGACCGAGTGGAACGAAGCCGTGGATCGCGCCGGCGGGCTTTTCGGCATCGCCGTTAGCAAGGCGCTGAACGTCAACAACCTGCGCACCTTCTCAGACAAGCTCGCTATGGCCGTGAAGAAGGCGCTGGCCGACAACGCCCACCAGATCGCAGACCTTCTGCGGCAGCGCATCGCCCAGATCCCGGGCTTGCCCGAGGGCGCAAACCGGCTGCAGACCGCCGAGGCCGTGTCGAACCTGCTGGGTGTGGTCAGCACGAACGACCCCGTAAGCCAAGTCCAAGGACTGGCTCTGGTGGACATTCGAACGTCGTTGCCCGCGATGCAGCGCCACATGCGATCAGCTTCGACCGTTCTTGATACGCTGAAGAGCGACCTGCTCTTCAACAATTTCTTGGCGCTGCCCGATCTGCCAGGAAACGCCGGGGCCAGCATCGCCGCAGATGTTCAGCGCATTGTTTCGGCGGACGAGCTGACCCGCCCGCTTGTGGCAGGCCTTCAAGAGTGTGCACTCAAGGCGCAGCGGCTGCTGCATCCACGCCCCGAAGCGCCAACACATTCCCCTTCCGCGCCCCGCCCGGTGCAACAAGGGCATTCGACGCCCATCCGGCGCCCGCAGGCCGCTGGTGAAGTTGCCCGTGTCACGCAGGAGGCGCTGGCCGCTTTGGAGGCCGCAGGAGACGACGCCGAGTTGGTTTTAAGCTGGCAAGTCATGCGTGGGGGCACGGAGTAGGGCATGCCTGATTCTCCCTTTCTCTCGCAGGAGGACGTGCGAGCCGAGCTGGCTCAATTTCACCGGAGCGCGCACCGAACGCCCAACACCGCCTTTTACGGGCGCGGCGACCCTAACCATGCCGACGTCGTTTTCAAGCAGCAGTCCCGCCGCTTTGACATCGTGCCGGTTACCTGCGAGCTGGAACTGCGCCAGAAACTTCAGGAGGCAGAGGCCGAAGGCAAGGCCATTGCCCTGCTGGTCGACTACGACCAGCGGCTTCCCGTTGATGTGCAGGGCCGGCTCGCCGGGGGAAGCCTGCGGTTCATCAGCCCCGAACGACGGCTGGTCAACCTCTTCGGCGTTCCCCGGGCGGCGCCCGCCTTGGTTGAGAGCCCGCTGGCCGAAGCGCTGCTGCGTTCGGGGTGGGTGTTCCCGCCGATAAAGACTGCCCCCATCATCGATTTGGGAACCGCATGGCGGCACTTTCTTGGCCGGGCCATTGGCCTTCCCACCGAAGCTGCCCTCACCGAGGAGGCGCTGCTCGACTTCTTTGCCCTTCGATCACCCAGTGCCGCGGATCCGCTGCTGCATAAGTTGATCGAGGAGGTTCCTCAGCTTGCGGTGGCGCTTGAACAATTTTGGGGCGGCACCGTCGGGCCCATAGCCCGCCTCTGCTGGATCAATTGGCGCGCGGGCCGCGCACTTGACGTGGCGGCGATGACTTTTGTTCTTGATGGGCTCATTGCTCGCCAAGGGGAAGGCGCCGTGAAGGTTTTTTTGAGCCTTCGCCTCACAAGCCTTGGCGACGCCAAAAGCATCGCCACCGCCAGTTTGCTCGAACGCTGGGCACGGCTTGCACCGGCGCTTTACCTGCGGCTTGGGGATCGCTTCCCTACGGTGCTGCAAAAAGCGAATGCGATGGTGGACGCGCCGGGCTTGGACGAATTCCTCGGCGGCAGTCGCTTCCTCAGCATCGGATTTGATCGCACCAAGCAAGAACTTGCCGCCCAACTCACAAACGCTGTGAGCAGCGTGAACCCGCAAGGCGCTGGGCTGGTTCGCCGCGCGGAGGTCGCCAAGGCAGAGGCGCTTTACCGGAAGCTCAGCGAGCATCACCTTGCGAAGGCGCCCGAGAACGCGCCGACCCTCGCCCGAACCATGATGGGGCTGCGGCTCCTGGCGTTTCTTTCGATCCGGACCGACTGGGAAACCGAACTGGCCAACGCCACCCCCGTAGAGCCTGTGTACCGGCTGGCCGAATGGTTTGCGCACGAAGGCGGCTTTGTAGACATGGCCCGCAAGTTGGTGAGAGGGGGCCACGACAGCGATGCTCTGGAGGCAGCGCTTGCCCGTGTGGCCGACGCGGCCGATGCCTGCCGCGATCTGATGGACCGGCGCTTCGGGCGTGCCCTTGCCCTGTGGAACGAGGATCGACGTGCCGGACGGATTCTGCCGATCGAGAACGCTCTGGCCGAGCTAGGTGTTCGTTTTCTTGAGGGCGGTGACCAGCGCCGCCTGCTCATCTTGGTGATGGACGGGATGTCCTGGGCCAGCGCGGCCGAAATCCTGCTGGACATCAGCGAAATGGGTTACTCGCCTTTGCGCTGGCAACCTCCCAGGGCCGAGCGCCCCGGGCTTCCTGTGCCCATGATCGCAGCTTTGCCCACCATGACCGACGTCAGCCGTGCCGCTCTCTTTGCGGGCAAGCTGCCGTCCCCCGGGGAACCCACCTCCACCACCCGAGATCCCGAGCGACTGCTACAGAACAAGGCCTTCGTCAAAGCCTTCGGCGATGGTCCCACCTTGCTTCTGCGAACCGATGCCGAGAGCCAGACGGGTGAACTAACCGAAAACGCCCGCAAGCTGGTGCAAAGCGGCGAGCGGGTGGTGGGTGTCGTCGTTAATGCCGTAGATGATCAGCTGACGAGCAAGCCGGGCTACCACGTCTCCGCCAACCGCACGACCATCAAGGCACTACAGCCGCTGCTTGAGCTGGCCACAGACGCGCGCCGGGCCGTGCTGTTGATCGCCGACCATGGCCATGTCACCAGCACCCGGCCACACACTGTCGTGGATACCGGCAACGGCGAGAGCCCCCGCTTCCGCGAAATTGGCCTCGAAGCGCCTGTTGTGCGCCAGGACGCCTGGCGAAGGAGAATGTCATGACCTGAAAGTGAGACAGAAACCTTCGAATGGGATCTTGCGGGTGAAAATCCCGCGCGGAAAAGGGTGGTCGCCAACCGCAACCGAGTCTTGCGTGGAACGAGGGT
>JBBSJE010000370.1:0-5647 GCA_038257535.1 Polyangia bacterium | reverse complement strand
CTTTCCAGCCTGATGGAGCCGATCATCATCGTGTTTCTGGGCACACTCATCGGCGGCATCGTGGTGGCCATGTACCTGCCCATCTTCAAGCTGGGCCAAGTGGTCTGATGCTGGTGTTGTAGGGACTCATCATACATTGCATTCACTCATCATACATTGCAGTAACATTGCAGTGAAATGGTATTTCCAATCACCATCTTTGCAGTGATTTCAGGCGCCCGTACATCCATTTAGCTCACTTAGGATGGTGCGTGGGCCTTTTCGGGCGCGTGGCGCACCCAGGGGTCGCGGCCGTGAATGAACCCCATGCGAGCTGCCGCCGCCCCTTTATGGGAAGCGACCCCTGTTGAAGCAAAGGCTGAGCTCCCGATTGGCATTGCCACTCAAGTCACTTTGCACTGAACGGCAAGTTCGATCACGATCTTTGCAGTAAACCCCGAAAAGTTGGCCTTTCGGGTTAACCTAGGGCCCTGCCATGGCGCGGAGCTTCTACGCCAGGTTGAACCAGAAGTCGCACCTAACCTCTGGCCAGTCCACTCAACTTACTTTGCAGTGCACATGCCATGTTTGCAGTGCGCATCCCGACGGCGGCAGTGCCCCAGTGCCCCGTCTACAAGATGAACGCTGGCAGCTGAGAGCTGCCCAAGCGGGCTCCCGCAACGCGTCGCTGCAACCCCACTCATCATAGTTTGCAGTACCAATCAAGATAGATTACAGTGCCCCCTCCGAAGTGGCTCAGCTACGACGCTAGGTCCACTTGAACCAACCGCGTACTCAGCGGAGAAGCTGAGTGAAGGGAGTTCAGATGCAGAAAATAACAGTGTCCCTCCTGCTCGCAGACGGTGAACCAATCGAACGTCGAGAGATCGAGTTGCTCGGAAGGATGGAGTTGCGAGACCTGGTAAGTGTCCGGCAGCCCGGGGCCTACAAAACGCAAAAACATATTCCAGGCTATTTCTGGATGGAACAAACGAAAGATCTCCTTTGGTATGAGAGCAGGCTGGAAATGATGACGCTGAAAACGCTTGATTACGAGCGGGACATTGAGTGGGCCGTATCTCAACCGTTTTTGCTGTCGTTCAAATGGGAAGGTAAAAATTACACTCATGTTCCCGACTTTCTGCTGATCCTCAAAGATGGTACGCGCCTTCTGGTAAACGCCAAACCAAAGCGGCACTTGTCGTCGGCAAGGAGCATGCGGAGCTTCTCAGCCTGTACCTATCTTGCAGAGCGACTGAACTGGGAATACGTCACTCGATCTGAACCGCCACCTGAGTACGCAACAAACATCAATTGGCTCAACGGCTATAAGCGACGCCCTTTCGCCCTCGAAAAGTTTCGAAATGAACTTCTAGATCGAGCGAAACAAGGGCTTTCGATTGGATTTGCGTTACGGGAATTGGAGCCGACAGCATTTGCTCGACCTGTGCTGTTTTACTTAATGTGGAGCAGGCAGATCGGGTTCGACCCAACTCGGGTACTCGCGGATGATACGGAGCTTTGGTGTGGAGATGCTCAATGAGTTTTAAACAACAACCGTTTTCCATTGGGTCGAAGTTTCAGATAAGCGGCGAAAACTACTCAGTAGTTTCGTTAAACGGATCAGGTGTAACCGCGAGATCAGCACGCGGAAAACTCGAGCAGTTTGAATTCGGGACGCTTTTCAACACGCCCGGCTTTACCTCGAATACAGAAACCCTACCTGACGTGGCGTCGGAGGTTAGTACCGAAGGCGTTCCCGAGGCAGCGCTACTGAAAGCAAAAGAACTGGCGGCGCACATCTTAGAGGCTTTGACCGGCCACCGTTCAGGCAGCAGTGACGATTCACTTCTGGAAGAACCGAAGGCGGCATACGACCCCGAAAGCCTTTCAACAAGCAAAAGATTGGCTAACAAAGCCGCCGAACTCAAAATGGGTAAGCGCGCACTTTGGTTGATGAAAGACAACTACGAGAAGTTCGGGCTTGCAGGTTTGGTAGATAAACGAGCGCTGCGTCAAAAAGGGATGAAAGTCGACGCCCGTGTGCGGCAGGCCTTGATTGCAGTGATGGGTGAATTCGAAGAGAAGTCAAACCCATCTAGGAAGCAACTCAAGCGGCTTACTGAGAACATGGTGCGCGAGAAATATCCAGGCGATAATGTCGCTATACCATCCGAGCCTACGTTCAACCGGCTGGTCACGGAGTTGGAGAAGGGAACTCAACTATTTGCCTCTGCGAAGCAACGCCGCAGCAATGCAAATCGGCCTGACAAACCTTACAGCCACTTCCATGCGAACCGGCCCGGTGAGCTGATCGTTATCGATTCGACGCCCTTGGATGCGTTCGCCATGGACCCTTACAGTTTTAAATGGGTCAGTGTACAGCTGACGGTGGCGATTGACATTTACTCGCGGTCTCTTATGGCTTGGCGCTTCACTCCCGTAAGCACGAAGGCTGTCGACGCTGCACTTCTCCTCTACGACATCTTGAGAGCCAAACCCATGCGACCCACTTGGAAGCCCACGCTGAAATGGGCTTACGCAGGTGTGCCGGAAAATCTCCTTATCGAAGCAGGCGGCGACGCGAACCATCCCCTGCCTTTGGCGGCGCTTCCCTTCCTTCATCCGGAATCGGTGTTAGTCGATCGGGGACGTGTGTTCCTTTCCGAAACGTTCATGGCTGCGTGTCGTACCCTGGGGATCAACTTGATGGTTGCTAGGCCGTACACGCCTACGGACAAAGCGCACGTGGAAAGATTCTTCAAGACCATCCGGGAGAACTTCGTTGCCAATCTGGCCGGTTACAAGGGCCCGGACATCCACAGCCGCGGCAAAGACATCGAATCTGATGCCTTCTGGTTCATAGATGAGATTGAGGAAAACTTCGCAGAATGGGCTGCCGCTTGGTTCCAAAATCGAGAACATGCAGGTTTGGAATTGCCGCACGTGCCTGCGCTGAAACTTAGCCCTAACAACATGCTGGAGGAAGGAATTGCACGGGCGGGGTTTGTCTACGCCCCTCCTAACAGCGATCTCTACTATGAACTTCTGCCTACAGCGTGGCGCACGATCCAGCACTATGGCGTAGAGATCAATGTGCGATACGATGGGGATATCCTCAACGATTTCAGAGATCGTAAGTCCCCTTACGGGGGGAAGTATCAGGGCCGATGGCCATTTAAATACGACCCGCGCGACCGCAGCGTTGTGTATTTCAGGGATCCCGAGACACGCGGTTGGCATACTTTGAAGTGGAACGGCGCGGATCGATACCTGCGTCCATTTAGCGCAAAAACGCTGAGCTATGCGAAGAGCTTGGTCATCACTCGACACCTGGACCCGTCATCGCACGGCGACTTGACGCACGTACTGAACGAACTTCTGGACAGAATGGACGCTCAGCAGTTGGATGGCAAGAAGGAGAGACGCTTGGCCGCCCAGCACGTGCAAGAGACGGCCAACGCAGCAAAGGACCGGGGCCTCGCGCCACCTGGGAGCACTGCAAGCGGCGTGTTATCAACGGCGCCGGAAATGGACGAAGCAGAGGAATCAGACGCCATAGCGTCCGGCTTATTCAGACACGCTCAGCCAGAAGCAAAGCACATCATTGAGGGCGCATTTAGAACAACAGAAGAAGCTGATGAAGATGAGGACGACGACCTGGTTATTTAAGGCTTCCTTGCCTTGCCAGAGGATCGGATTGTACTGACTGGAATTGCAAGACGCGCCTGTTAGCTTCGGTTCGCAACGCGTCCCTCATCTCTGGCTGGAGCAACTTGGTCATGATTTTGTAGACGTCGCGCTGATTGGCTGTGCTTTCGCCGCGGAAGGCCGGCGACAAGCCCCAGTCGCCACAGGTTGAGTCGGCCCACATCCATGCTGCGGCATAGCGGCTGCGGCTGCCGCGGTGCCCAGGCGTAATCCCGCCCTGCGCGCACAGAGCCAACCACACTGATCTTGAAAAGTCGCTGACGGCTCTCAACGCGTCCCGTCGCAACTGATAATCGATGCGGTTTTCACCCTCGCTCAAGACTCGCGCCCACGTCTGAAGCTCCCGGGTGAACGCGTCGTAGTACCCGTTTTTATTTAATTGCGTGATCATGTGATTGGCTTGACGATCCGCGGTTTCAGGAAGTTCCAGCGCCTGCCCTGATTGCGCCCAAGTGAAGCCCAAAAGCTTCACGGCCGCCATGGAGCAGAATCTGCGGGCGAGATTTTCTTGCAACGCGGGGAAATAACGCTTGAACCGCCGCGCAAACGCCTCCGGAGGGAAGAGCTGAGGCACGTGCTGCGGCTGGAAACGGTGGGGTTTGTGGGTATTCGCAGTCGTTGACCTAGCACCACCACGTCGGTCGAAATTACCTCGCACCTCTGCGCACTCCGCGAGAGCAGTTCGCAACCTGGGCAACAGCTGGAAGTAACCCGCAACGTCCCAGTGATTCTTGGGGCTTCGGGAGCGAACTCGATCTGCCAACGGCTGCATGGCACTGCGCAGTTCGTCTGGGGACGCAGCATCCACAATGGGCAGCGCTGTCTGCACCAAGGCGGCCATGAGCGCAGCACTGGTAGGCACGCCAATGTAAGTGCGCTGGCGCGGGCCGTTGCGACCGTCTATGGCTTCAGAACGTTGCTCCCGAATGGTTTCGCGTGCACGGACGTGCTCCCTGAACGCCGTGCCCACAACACTGTCCACGAGGGGCAAGTCCTCAGGTTCCCCGCCGTACATCATCAGTGCCGAAACCGATCTGAGTTCCGCAAAAAATGTATGCTCCCCGTCGGTTGGAAGCCTTTTACCCATGGAATCTCTCACCTCTTGGTCGACGCGCGTCTGGGTCTGCAGCATCGCTGCTGAGGCTCTGATGCTTTGCAAGCTCGAGAACAAACACCCGCATGGGCGCCCCGCTTTCCCCCGGCCTGAAGCGCCGTTGGTCATTGCATTATTACATTGCAGCGGGGTCGGTACTTGCGCGTGGAAAGGTGGATAAAGACGGCCGTCTCTCAACCCTGCCCGGGGTCGTCGCTGGCACACAGGACAAGAGTCGTGCAGAAGAACACCATGCCTCACGCAGGCAAAAGACCAAGGAAGTTTCCACAGACTGGACCATACGCCATTCGACTCCCGGAGACAGTCTGGGCAGAAATGCGAGCCGCTGAAGTACGCCCACTCTGAGACAGCGGCCTTGCGAATGGCGTTGCCGTCACCCCCGCGTATTCCTTCCGGAATGACAATCAACCTCGGGCTGAATCGTGCCAGCAGCAGGTTGCTGACCTCAACCTCCGATAAGCCAGCAACGAAGGCGAACCTCTGGCGGATTGCTGGCTCAAGTGTGACGCCGTACCCTGCCAGATTCTTTTGATTGTCTTCGGTGATCAGTCCGAGCCGGCTCATCATGCTGCCGAGGGCCGTGTCGTGGTGCTCCGCCAGCCTATCTACATAGCTGGCGAACGTCTCGTATCGATCAACGTCAACGGCAAGCCGCCGCACAAGCTGACGAGAAACTCCTGGGGACAGTGTCTTTTTCTGAGCCATCGGAATAGTCAATTAGTAGAGCGAATTCAATAGATCAGACGCTTCATTGCTTTTTTCAGGACAAGCCTTTGAAATACATCTCCGACGCGTGATCCAAAGTGATTTTTGCGAGCAAGCTTTGGCTCAGTGTCTCTGTTT
>JBBSJE010000369.1:0-5663 GCA_038257535.1 Polyangia bacterium | reverse complement strand
GTACCAGGCCGGCGATGCCATGCCGGGACTCGTGGCTCCGGCTCGTAGAGCTGGGTTTTTTCTGGGTGAGAACGCGGGGCGCAGCCTGAACAGCAGCGGCTGGGCGCTTTTCGATGCAGCTGCAAAATGGGTATCGGCTCCTCCTCGTCGCGTGCTGTTGGTTGTGGGAGCGATGCCGCCGTCTATAGCCGACATCAATCTACGAAATCGCCTCTCCCAAACATTGGGATTCAGCGTAACTGTCATCCAGGATTCGCAGGTGCAATTGCAGAACGCCCACGGGGTGGCCGCCGTTGTCGTTTCGGAGTCGGTCAAAAGCGCCGCAATTGGCACCCGACTTACCTCTTCGCCGGCACCGGTCATTTCGTTGGAACCAGCGCTATGGGATGATCTTGGCCTTACAGGGGCGGTTTGGCAGACGGATTTTGGTGACAGCTCGAACCGCACGCAGGTATTCATCACCAACTCGCTTCACCCATTGGCAGGAGGCTCCCCCAACGGACTTATCGACGTTGCGACCTCCGGCACGAAGCTTGTCTGGGGTGTGCCATTTTCAGCCGCCCAAGTGGTGGCCTCGCTTGATGAGCTGAGCGCCAAAGCCACTATTTTTGGTTACGAGAAGGGCGTGCCGCTCAATGGATTCAACGCCCCCGCTCGCCGCGTAGGCTTCTTTGCTGGCAACCTTGCCCCCGAGGTTCTGAGCACCAAAGGATGGAACCTTTTCGATGCGGCTGTTCGCTGGGCCACGAACCTCACTGGTCTAACCGTCAGGCCGGAGTTCACGTGCGGCATTGCTGGGCCAACTGGCTCATATAGAGCCGTGTTTGGATTTCAGAATCTTTCGCCTGAGAATACCTATGTTCCTGAAGGTATTAGAAATGAAGTCTCGCCGGGGCCCGCGTATCAGAAGCAGCCGCAAGTCTTTCAGCCCGGCATACATCCGGCTGCTCTCGTCGTTGAATCCTCAGGCGGCGCGGTTTCCTGGACTCTAGAGGGGCGTACCGCCACAGCCACAGCCGCACAAGTGGCCCAGAAGCCATGCACGCTCAACAACAATAATCCCGACGGCGAAGCCATCGTCGTAAATGTCGGCGGCCAGCCTACCGAATTTGTTATCCGCTACGACAACGAGAAGTTGATGTCCAAGACTCTGGTGAGCGCGGCCACCAGCGGCATTGTGGGAGGGTTGGCACCAGGGAAAGAAACCGGTCTCCTTGCAACCACAGACTCAGGTGATGCCGTCTACTCCCTCACCCTTGATCTGCCGGACGGGCGTCGGGGGTTAGCACCCAATTTGGCGCTCTCTTATCAAAGTAACTCAGGGGACGGCCCCTTGGGTGTAGACTTTCATCTTATCGGCGTGTCGAAAATCACGCGATGCAAGTCCAACTTGCGTGACGATGCGAAGGTAGGGCCGGTTCGCCTGCGACCCGACGATGCATTTTGCCTTGATGGGAAGAAGCTCGTTGAGGTGGAGGACCTGCCGGCAGAGGGAAGGATCCCGGGTTCGCAGAAAGAGTACCGAACGCAGATAGACAACTTCTCGAGGATCGTCCGATTTGATAATCAGGCCGGCGATCCCCTACGGTTTGAGGTGTTCGAGAAAAGCGGCCTCATACATACTTATTCTATTCCTGTTGGGGCGCCCCAGCCCTCCTTGCAATACCCCATCGCGTTTACGAAAGATCGCTTCAGCAACACCATTCTTTACGCGTACGAGCTTTTTGGTGCGCGAGAGATTCTGCCCACTCTGATCAGCTGGTCGGGAAAGCTTGGGAACCCAGCGGCGGCAAAACGAAGTGTAAAGCTTCGATGGGAGGAGGTCCCAGAAGACGACAAAAGGCTTCATTACGAAGCGGGTGTGAAGATCGAGACCACACGAAGGTTGGCGCACATGGAGATCTCGGCACCCAACCCGGCTGCCGTTCGTCCAATTCGCAACTACAAGCTGGCTTATGAACAAAGTCCGCAAACCAAGCGCTCCCGGGTTAAGTCAGTGACAGAATGCGCCATCGAAACCGGCGCTGAAATCTGCCGACCTCCAACCACCTTCACATGGCAAGACGGCGTTTCTGGGTTCTCGAGAGTAGAGACAGGGATTACCGGGCTTTTGGCGTCGAGGTTCCACCGATTCGTGACTGGCTATGTGATGGCAACTGACGTCAATGGCGACGGCCTTGACGATGTGATCTACGGCGATGAGAAAAACTCCCCTCCACCGACGGAGGACCCAGTGGACTCTGATGAGGTCGTGAATACATTGCACCCAATGGAATACATGCGGGTCGTCCTCAACTCGGGGACGGGGAAATTCTTCGAGGCCAGTGCCATCACTGAAACTAGTTTGGTTCACAACGCTGTTCCGCTGCCCGTCGATATCAACAGCAATGGAATCCCAGAATTTCTCCTTCCGGATCGGGGCTTGCAAGACAGCACGGCTCAGACCATCAGAGACACGTACCGGGTGGAGCCTTATTTCGACAGTGCCTCATCGTCCGTTCTCCAAAATTTCGGGATACCCGGAACGAAATTCTTTCGGCCCTTGCCACTTGAGTCTCAACAGTATGCGTTGGCTCAACTAGCGGACGTGACTGGGGACGGGCGGCCCGAACTTCTCACCCATTTCAATGTCACCAACTATGGCAGCCGGAATAACAGTGGTGCGACGATTTCAGTCGAGTATCGCACGCACGCCGATTATCAACCAACGCTTCATCCACCTCGCACCCGCGCCGTGGGCACCTACGTCACTGCGCGCCTTGGCGAGGGGGTTCCCCGTACCTTCGATCTCGATGGAGATGGCAAGCAGGACATTTTGATGCCCAATGGCGTGATCATGGATTTTGTTCGCGTGGGAACAGGATCGGACCCTGACGAAATCGTTCCGACAACTTTAGGACCGGTACAAGAAATTATCGTGCATCCCCGTATGCGCGCAGACGAGGGGTTCGAGCCGTCGTCAATGCCAGCCTCATACACCGCGATTGATGTCAATGGAGACGGTCTGCCCGATCTGGTAACCGACCACAGCGAGGTTTTGGTCAACAGGGGGCGATACGAAAAGGGGCCTCAAGAGCCCCCAGCGTCTTTCGACCGCGGATGGTCAGGATTTCCAACAACGCCCGTGACGTTTGGCTACGGATTCTCCGGTCGCCATGCCGTCGGCGATTTCAATGGCGATGGCCGTCAGGATGTAGTGGTCTTCGATTCGCAGGGCAGCCATGTGTTTGAACAGCGTGGGCGTAGATTCGAGCCATCAACGAGCATCAGCCCGGGCCAGTTCGCAAATAGGGGGGCAGGCCACACGACATGGCAGGTGTGCAAAAACATTGCTGGCACAGGGGTGAGTTGCCGTTGGAACAAAGTCACGCAATGTTGGGGGCGTGAAAGCATCTATGACTTTTGTGGCGACTTCTGCCCGCATGAGCGCTCGTGCTACATCAAGCAGGTTCCGCACGTAAGGGTCTGCAACACAGTTGGCGTCAAATGTGACGGGGCTTGTGAGTGTCAAAACTACTTCACAATATTGATGTACCCGACGCAGAACGATCCTGCGTATCAGGACAATCCCATCGACATTGCTTACGGAGCCTCAGTGGCGCTTGATGCCAATGGAGATGGTCTGTCCGACCTGGCGCAGGTCGAGGATGGGCGCCTTGTGCTTTATTTGAAGCGAGGGCCTAAGGCCGATCTTGTGACGAGTGTTAAGAGCCCGAGAGGCTTGACGTCAAGGGCCGATTACCTTCCTGCATCATCTCGTGCCGTCAATGAACCCGCGCAAGACTGCAGCTATCCCTACAATTGCCTGAAGAGCGGACGATGGCTAGTGCGTGAAATGTCTTGGGAGACTGGCGTAGAGAATGATGTGGGGCAGACGCGGGAATTTTATAAGTACTTTGATGGTCGCTCGGACACCGTGACAGGTCAATGGCTCGGCTTTAAGCGGATTCAAACACAGCGGACCGTGCTTGGCACAGGCGTTGTGGATACGAGAATCCGCGAGTTTGCAGATGCTCACAAGTTGGATGAAAACCAATTCTTGTACGCCAGCATCATGACCAGCGAGGTGCGAACAATAACCGCGCTTGGGGAGAACTTCACTGAGAGTAAGAAGATAAAGCCCGTCACCTTCAACGGCGTGACCTACCCCGCGGTTAGCATTCGGCGAGGCGTTCCTGGAACGCCTTTCGATAAGAATCTTCGCATCGCGCGTGTCTTTGTGCAGGCACAAGAATCCGAGTTCTTCGATACGGCAACGGGCTTGGGGCGGTCCGTGGAAGATAGGTTCGTCTATGATGACTACGGCAATCGATTGGCAAATGCTTCAACAACATTTCGACGTACGTCCACCGGGAAGCAGGCCATGGCCGAAACCGAGCGCCGAATTTCCCTCACCCCTGAAGGCCGATTCTTGGGACTACCCACTCAAGAGATAGAAACGGCTTGGTTAAAACGCAGCCCGCTTGATGTTGCCATAAATGCTCCTGTCAGGCACGTTGGCTTTAGCAATAACTACGAAAAGGGCGTCGTTCTATCGACAACAGCGATGCCTGCAAGTCCGGAATTTCCAAATGGACCGGACCTGACGCTGACAACGTCATTCGTATACAACGACGATGGGTTGGTTGAGATAGCAACCAGCTCTGATCGTTACGGTGAAGCTAGAACGGAACGGGTTAGTTTCGATCTTGAGGAAGGTATCTATCCAGAGATCCAAGTGAATGCTCTGGGGCACATGAGCCGGCAGAAATTCCATCCGGCGCTTGATGTTGCGGTTTGGGCGAAGAATGAGAATGGCCTGGAATACCGAGCGAAGTACGATCTCTTTGGGAACCTTCACAGCTTTGACGGGCCCAGTCAGAGCGGCTTTCAAATTGCTCGCTACGGTGCGGAAGGCGGCCGGCTGGTTACGCGCACCACCGACAATTCTGGTGGTTTCTCTGAAGTTTGGGAGGACCGCGCGGGGCGTTCGGTGGAAGAGCGGCATCCCGTACATGGGCGCGGTGCAGGTGCTTATGACCGATTTCAGACCGTCTACGACGCTCATGGCCGCCCGAGGCTCATGATCACGCCCGACAAGGTCATCCGGCGCAGGTACGATGTTCTGGATAGGCTTACCGCAAGTGAGCTCCTGAATCGGCAGGTTTTCCTTGATTCCGATCAGATTGTCGTGGAGGCCACACGTGGGTCGGCGTATCCAACGTTTTTCGACCGTCACGACACTGATGAGCTTGGTCGGGTTACCGAAACCACATTTGATACCCTTCAACAGACCGTCAAGAGGGTAGAGCGTCGCCCCGCTAGCGAGGGAGCTTCGCTTGTGACGGAGTACGAGTATCTTCCGCATGGCTTGATCGAGCGCATCTTGTTCGCAGGGCAGGAAACCAAGGTTAAATACGATGCGTTGGGAAGGCGCACCGAGCTTCAAGATCCCTCCACCGGCCTGTCGACGTTTGAATTCAACGCCTTTGGCGAGGAGCGCGTTGTTAGCGATAGCAACGGTGTTCGCAACGAGTTTACGCTTGATTTGCTGGGGCGTGCGACAAAGAAGAGGTCAACGGGGGGCTCATGGGGAGCGCCGCGCGAAACCCTCTACAAGTGGGATAGCGCTGCCCATGGTATTGGAATGTTGGCGTCAGCGCTGAGTCCTGATGGCGTGACGG
>JBBSJE010000368.1:0-5672 GCA_038257535.1 Polyangia bacterium | reverse complement strand
CCAAACGGCTGGCTTTCGCGAGCGACCTCGGGACCTTTGTTCTTGTGCTTTTTACCATCCCGAATAACTACGACGGCCTCGCGTGGATCGCACTCATGCAGCCCGTAAGGGGTTTACGTTGCGGCCGTGAGACCATGACCGCCGAAGACATCGCAACGGGGCGCGTGGTTGTGGACATCGGCATCAGCGTTGGCGCCTCAGCGTCCACGTACACCTTGCAGCTGATTCTACAGGCGCAAGCCGGTGCAGGCAGCTCGGCAACCTCGCGCTCCATCGCGCACTAACCGTCGAAGCGGGGGTCGGTTACGGAGGGGGAGCCAAGACCGGGCGGCGGCAGCCTTGCGGCGTGCAGACGGCACCCGGAATGCAGACCGAATTGTCCAAGCACGGGGCAAAACAGCTGTTGTTGATACACAAGAAAGGCGCGCACGAAAAGCTCGCGCCCGTTAGACAAACGCCGTCGCCACTGCAACGTCCCGCCGGGACGAGCTTTTCGTCTTCGCATCGAGCGGCGCTGCAGATCGTGTCCGGAGGGTACACGGCGCAACCGCCGCGTCCATCACAGTAGCCGATGCGGCCGCATGAACTGGCTGGCTCTGCTGAGCACTCCTTGTTCTTGGCGGTTGTGCCCAGGGGCAAGTTCTTGCACCTTCCCAAAGACTCTGCGAGTCCGCAGCTCTGGCAAGGTCCGCCACAACGCTGGTCACAGCAAAAGCCCTCCGTGCAATGTCCACTTTGGCATTGGTTGTCACTGCCACACGCCATGCCGTTAGGCGATGGGGGCAAAGGAGCTGTGTCCTGGGCAGCGTCTGGCTCCAAAAGGCTTGCGGAATCGAATGCGTCGTTGCCGGTCTTTTCGGCATCGGGTGGCGCGACGTCTTGTGGTGTGTGGGCGTCATCTGCCGTTTGACCATCTACGAAGAGGCTGGCGTCATTGGTTGCGGCAGAGTCGATGGTGCTGCCGGATTCAAACGTTATGCCGTCATCTCCACACGACGCAACGGCAATGAGGGCGAGCAGCGGCAGACAAAAGCTAGTCCTTTTTGCGGGTGCGAGCATGGGTGCACTATACGCGCGAGCAGAATCCGCTGTCGAAATGTAAAGTTCCGGTACATGTTGAAGCACACGCAAAATCACCTGGGTCAACCCATTGGGCCGTCGATAGGCGCCTGGACGCCTCCGCGGCAACCAAGCCACGATGTTATGAAGGGCCTCCACTGCGTGCTTGAGCCGCTCAGTGCAAAAAGGCATGCCGCGGCTCTTTATGCTGCGAATGCGCTTGATGGTGAAGGACGCAACTGGACCTACCTGCCGTATGGTCCTTTCCCCGAAGCGGAAGCGTACGAAGCATGGGTCGATTCATGGGCTGTCAGCACGGATCCTCTCTTCTTTGCGGTTTGCAACCATCAAGGCGAGGCTTTGGGTGTCGCGGCATATCTGCGCATCGCTCCTGACGTCGGATGCATTGAAGTGGGACACCTGAATTTTTCGCCGCGTTTGCAGCGCACGCCCGCAGCCACAGAGGCCATGTACTTGATGATGGCGCATGCGTTTGCGCTGGGGTATCGGCGCTATGAGTGGAAGTGCGACGCCCTCAACGCCCCCTCTCGCAGCGCGGCCTTGCGGCTTGGGTTTTGTTTTGAGGGCGTCTTTCGTCAAGCCACCATCTACAAAGGCAGAAGCCGGGACACGGCGTGGTTCTCAATCATCGATGCGGAGTGGCCCGCGCTGAAGGAAGCGTTTGGTCGCTGGCTGGCGTCTGCGAATTTCGACGCCAATAGCAGGCAATTGGTTCGGTTGTCTGCGCTTACGTCGGCAGTCGAATTCAAGGACTTCTAGGGCCATTCCGCTCCAGTCTTGTGGTTTAGATCATCGGCGAATGTCAGATGGTGCTTGTGGTGAATGCACACGCGCCGGGGCTTACCATCTATCACCACCGGGTCTGCGCGCCAGCGGCTGACGGCGTCCAACCAAGCCCCATCGAAAGCAGGATGCGATGACCGCCAAAGCCACTGTTCATAGACGGCGCCTTTCTGATCGACTCACATCCTCACGATGTGAAAAAAATCAACGCCCACCTTAAGGAGCGAAGGAGGCAGGGATGGTTGAGGGGTAACGCGGAACCGCAGGGGTTCCGGCGTCGGTGTGGTGGGCGGCCCCGTCAGTGGTTCCACGACTTCAATCGATGCAGTTACCGAGAGCCGTTCCCGGCCTTCCGCCTTGCTCCGCTCTTTGGCTTTCAAGACCACCACGATGTGGCGTGGTTCGGTCAAGTCCACCTCCCAATGCTGGTGGAATGAGGCGAAAGGAGGCGCGTCTTCGTACCCGAACCCGAGCCAAGTGTCCTGGGAGAAGGTGGCCTCGACATCCACGCGATGATGACCACCGGGCGCAAGCTCCTTGAACGCGGAAACTGGAGAACCGTTCAGGCCGGCGACAACGCTGTGCAGGTGCAGGTCACCTGAAGGCATATCCGATTCGTAGCGAACCACCACTGGTGCTGGTGAATTGTCTTTAAACTTTGCAGCGGCTTTTTGGTTCAACGGCTGCGCGTGGAAGCACGATGCGACAAAGAGGCAAAGCCAGGCGCAATGGCGAGAAAAGGGTCCTGCGCGGCAATCGCCGCACTGATGGTGCGATGTCATTTTGAAAATTGGAAATAGCACGCGCACGAATGTGGCGAACAGGCGTCTTATCGACACAAGGCACGACTGCCGCACCCAAGATCACGAGGAGCAGATCTTTGCGGGCTGAGGATCCCAAATTTTCTCGATCGCTGCTTCGCAACGCGCGATATCGGCACCTGACAACGCGTTCCGCCCCGTCCCGCCCGTGTAACGGTAGCCGCTTCCGGAGAGGAGTTCGGAGTCCCCGCCTCCGGCGAGGTACAGCTCTGCTCTGTCGTCCACCAAGCAGAAAACCCGGATGCCGCGACTCGGTGGATAGGGGCCGCATGCGCGAAGGGCAGGAATGTCTATGGCCGGCCCTAAGCAACCTTGGCCTTCGTCAACCGCGTGCGCCTGCAGCGTCCTACAGCGCGTTTCTTCGCAAGCCACTGAAACGCTGACCACTGCAAGGAGGACCAGAAGTCTTGAGCTCACCATCCGCAACATTTCAGTCTGCTCCAATGTCGTGGCTTAGCCCGCGAAGCCCACGATAGAATCCCATAGCCGCGACTGGGACTCAAGAGTCAAAGGGGTTGGGCCGGCGTTGATCTCTTCAGGATCCTCAACGAATATGGAGCATGGGCGAAAGTCAGACGCTTATCCTTCGCAACGGCGACGTGGCCACCATACAAAAGGTTTCCGTAGCCGACGCACGAGATGTCTTGGCTTTCTTCAAGCTGGTGAGGAACGAGACAACGTTCTCAAGCTTTCAGCCTGCCGAAATTGAAAAGACGACTTTGGAAGAGGAGCAAGCACACCTTTCGCGATTTGACACGCCTTCTAACGGCGTCATGCTCAAAGCCGTTGTCGATGGCAGGGTCGCCGGTCTTGCATCTTGTGGCAGAGAGCCGCGCGAAAGACTCAGACACGCCGGGGTTTTGGGCTTGAACGTTCTTCAAGAACACTGGACGTTGGGACTAGGACGTGCCCTCGCAACGGCCACCATCAGTGAAGCCAAGGCAATAGGCGTATCACGGATCGAACTGAGCAAGTTTGGTCCCGCCCTTTGCATGATGGAACCCTGGCGGTGGGTCTATTCAACACGGGCGCTACGCCCGCAAAAGCTTCAGCGACGTGGAAAATGTTGGGCATCAGCGGCAAACAGCCAGTGCGTGATCTGTGGCGCGCGAAGGATCTCGGGATGCGATCGGACGCCTTTACGACCACCGTGCTTAAACACAGTGTGGTGTTCGTAAAAATTGGCGCTCCGAAGAAGCGCAACGCCAATTAAAACGATAGCCCTTGCCATTTTCGCTGGTGGTTAGCTTTGCTCGGCGAGCAGCCCGTCCAGTTGTTCCAGCGCCGAACGCATTCCCTCTTCCATTCCCATCTTCACCAGCTCCTCCATGGCCTCGACGCTGGGGAAGGTGGTCACGCACGTCATCCGCGCGCCGTTCGTCGTGGTTTCGAAGCGGAAGTTCATCACCATCGACGGCGACTGCACGTTGTCGGTGCCGTCTTCGTTCGCGAACCCATCCTGTACTTCAAAGGAGCTGGTGGGATTGACGGCGATGAACTTCCAGTAGCCGCGCGACTTTTCACCGTTGGGGCCGGTCATAGAATACTCGGAGCGGCCACCGGCCTTCATGTCGTGGCGGGTGAAGTTCGCGGGCCAGGTGGGCGGGCCCCAAAAGCGCTCGAGCTGCCGAGCGTCCGCGTAGGCTTCCCAAAGGCGTTTTTGCGAGACTGGGTAATCGCCGATGACGGTCATCGTTAGCTTTGCGGGATCTTTGGCTACTGAAGTGATGGGCATAGTTATCCTTTCGATTTGTCGCTGAGAAGATCATCGAGCTGCGCCATCCGTTGACGCCAGATTGATTCAAAGTCGTCGAGCAGCTCGCGCGCACGCTGCAGTCGTTGGGGGTTCGCCGAAACCAACTGCTCGCGCCCGCTAGGCCGTTTATTGATGAGTCCGGCGCCCGCGAGCACGGCGACGTGCTTTTGCACCGCTGCGAAGCTCATATCGTAGTGCGAAGCCAGCTCGGAGACCGACTCTTCGGCCGTCAACGAGCGCGCCAAGATGTCACGGCGCGTGCCATCCGCCAAAGCGCGGAAGAGCTGGTTGAGCGATTGTTCGCTCTCTTGACCACGTACAACCATATGGTTGTATTTAATGCCAGCAACACAAAAGCGCAAGCGATTTCAGTTTTGTTGAGCGCTATAGGGGCCACTCCCTGTCGTTGAGGGGGCCTTCGTCCGCGGTTTCAACGGGGGCGCAGTCAAACGGGCCCTAGATCCTCGTTGGGCCGTGCCGAAAGGACAAGGTCCTTGGGATCATGAACGCCAACTTGGCAACTTGACGTCTGCAGGCAGGTGAACAAGCGGTGAACAAGCGGTGAACAAGCTAGCAGCTTACGCGGACACAGCGCCAAGCAGTCTCAACGCGGTGCTGGCCCCAATCTTGTATTGCCTGGCGCCCTACGAGCATGCCAAGGAAAAACACGCTACTACTTCTCTCTGTCGCCCTCTTCGCTGTCACAGTGGCAGTCTTGATCATTGTGGTGCGCGGAAAAGCAAGCCATGGCGCGATCCAGGACCTCAGCTCAACGGCCAGCCCCCTGCCAGTCGGCGATGACATCCCGATCGATGATGACGAGAGGTCGGACGCAGGGGCGCCGTTGCCGGATTTTGTTGTGTCGGTTGGCCACCCGATCTCACCCATTGATGAATCTAAACTTGCTGAAGTCGTTGCGAGTGAATCTGCGTGCCTTGAAACCTGTGGAAGCCCATGTTTCAAAGACAAATTGGGACGCCTGCGGTGTGGGATCAAATGTCTTTCAGACAATTCATGTGACGTCGAGTCTGTATGTGTTCCAACAACACTCAAGGGAGATAGACGTTGCCGGTGGTCGGAATGCGAGGGATATGATTCGAACAGCTGTGGGGAGGGAAAGAAATGTATGTATGGGGGCAGTCCATCGGGTGGCATATTTATTTGCTTGGCAGCCGGACCGCGCGCGGCAGGAGAGGACTGTTTAGAGGTCATTGTGGGCCCATCCTCCCCTG
>JBBSJE010000367.1:0-5679 GCA_038257535.1 Polyangia bacterium | reverse complement strand
TGGCGCCGGTGGTGGTGACGCCTTTGAGATCATCCAACTGCGACACGCCCCCCGAGGCGATCACCGGGCAAGGTCGAATGTGTGCCGCCAAGCGCGCCGTGGCCTCCAAGTTCGGACCCGTGCGCATGCCGTCGCGGCTAATGTCTGTGTAAAGCACGGCGGCGGCACCAGCATCGGCCACGCGTTTTCCTACGTCCAAGGCATCGGCGTCGGTGCTTTCGGTCCATCCCGCCACCGCCACTTTGCCGCCGCGGGCATCAACAGCCACCACGATGCGGCCGGGAAACCGGCGACACAAATCTTGCACCAACTCGGGGCTACGGATGGCTGCGGTCCCCAGCACCGCGTACTTCACGCCCAAAGCAAAGATGTCTTCACAAGCCTGAGCGCTGCGAATGCCACCGCCCACTTCCACCTCCAGCGTGGTTGACTTCACGATGCGCTCGATGGTGCCGCGGTTGTGCTTCGAGCCGCCGCTGAAAGCCGCGTCCAGATCCACCACGTGCACGCGCGCGGCGCCTGCGGCTTCAAATCCAGCCACCAACTCCCAGGGTGCGTCGGAGTAAACCTTGGCCGATTCGGCGCGTCCTTGTTCCAGGCGCACCGCCTGGCCGTTCATCAAGTCAATGGCGGGATAAATCAGCACGCGCGCACTGTAGCGGACTTGGGGGCTTGCCACCAGCCGGCCTCAAGGGCCTAAGCGGCGATAAACTCACGCAGCAAATGCAGGCCGGAGGTTTGGCTTTTTTCGGGGTGAAATTGGCAGGCAAATACATTGTCCCGGGCCACCGCGGCGCAAAACGGCACACCGTGGTCGCTGTGCAGGGCCACCACTTGGTTGTCGGTGGGCACTCCGTAGTAGCTGTGCACGAAATAAAACGAGGTGCCTTCGGGGGTGTTGGCCAGCGCGCGGCTGTCCGCGGCGGCCGGCCCCCGGTGACAAGGGTTCCAGCCCATGTGCGGAACCTTCAGGGGCGGCTGTAGATCGAAACGCACCACGCGGCCGGCAAACACCCCCAATCCAGGGTGATTCGGGCTTTCATCGCTCGACTCGAACAAAACCTGCAGGCCCAGGCAGACGCCGAAGTAGGGCACCCCGCGGGCGATGGCGTCCAACACCACCTGGCGCAGTTCCCCGCCGTTGCGATCCAGGCCTTCTATGCAGCTGCCAAACGCGCCTTGCCCTGGCACCAAAACTTTGTCGGCGCGGAAGATCTCGTGGGCATCGGCTGTCACCTCGGCCCGGGCGCCCGCCGCTTCCAAAGCTTTCTGCACGCTGCGCAGATTGCCGCTGCCGGTGTCAACGATCGCCACGGAAGGTCGTGCCAATGCCGGCGGGGCGGCAGCTGAGGGGGGCGTGGGTGTCACAGCGGGGATCTACGCGGTTAGTGTGCCTTTTGTCGAGGGCACGCCTTGCACCCGCGGATCCAGCGTGGCGGCTGCCCGAACGGCCCGGGCAAACGCTTTGAACAACGCTTCAACAATGTGGTGCGCGTTTTCTCCGTATCGACATTCCAGGTGCAGATTGCACAACGCCGCGCCCGCGAAGCCGCCAAAAAACTCGCGTGCCAATTCGGCGTCGAAATTGCCGATCCAGCGGCCTTTGAGCATGTCAGCGCGGTAAACCAGATACGCCCGCCCCGAAAAATCGAGCGCGGCGGTGGTGAGCGTTTCGTCCATGGGCACCGTGGCATCGCCGTAGCGGCTGATGCCCTTGCGATCGCCCAAGGCCTGCGCCACCGCCTGGCCCAGGCAAATGCCCACGTCTTCGATGGTGTGGTGGGCGTCCACCTCAATGTCGCCACGCGCGATAAGATCGAGGTCGAGCAACCCGTGGCGGCAGACCGCGTCCAGCATGTGGTTAAAAAATGGCAGCGGGGTATCGATGTTGCGCTGCCCCGTCCCGTCCAGATTCACCGTGAGGCGGATCTGGGTCTCGCTGGTGTTTCGTTCCACCGTGGCCCGGCGCATGCGGCAACTATGGGGTGCGGCGGTGTCAGCGTCAAACAGCCAGACGCGGCTTTTCCTGATTCTGCGGCTTTCGGCTGCAGCGGGCGGCGGCAAAACCAGTTACAACTCGTAAATGAGCGGCGCCCGTGGTTCAAAGCGGCACCTCGTCTTGGCGACGTTGGCGGTGGGCCTGCACGCCTGCGCTTTGTCCGATGGTGGCCTCGGGAGCCGCGCCGGTGGGGACGTTGCAGACGCGCAAGTTCCCGACAGCGGGTCCTTGCCGGGTCCGGACGTAGCCCCGTCGCCTTTTCGGGATGCCGGCCCCGACATGGGAATCATAGGCCCTGTCTCGGTGGCCGGTGCTCCTGCGATCATGGGCTGCGCCGATGGCAGCCGGGAGGGTTTCTTGGAAACCTCGTCGCGAGGCTGGCCTGGCATCGCAGGGTGCGCGGGGGCGTGGTCGGTGCCGGGTTTGATGCCGACAGCGGCCCGCACCACCCGATGTGATCGCCGCAGCGGCAACACCAGCGAAAATCCCCTGGGGGTTGGGTGCGGGCCGGGCGACCTGTGCGCAGCGGGCTGGCACATCTGCGTGGGGGCGGGGGAGGTGCAGCGGGTTTCGCCCAGCCATTGCGAATCCGTTGTGCCCGCCGGCGTAATTGCATTTTTTGCGGTGGCGGGCGGCGGCAACCTAACCGGCGACTGCGTGGTGGGCTTGGCTCTGCCCAACGATGTGCGCGGCTGTGGCACACTGGGCCAACCGGAGGATGATGGCTGCTACCCTCTTGATCGGAGGCTGGAGTTTGGCGATTGCCTACAAACCCAGGGCGTGTGGCAGTGCGGCGTCGCCACGGACCATCTCCGTGAAGTTGAACGGGTTTTTAAGACCACGCCGGATTTGGGCGGCGTGTTGTGTTGCCGGGACGAGCGTTGAGGTTGATGATAGCTGCGGGCGCGCTGTAGGACCGCCAGGGGCCGCCGCGTCTCATCTTCAGCCCACCGTTTCACCTTAAGCCCACCGTTTCACCAGCGAGGAAAACCATGAAGGTCCAGCGAGTTGTTTATCTGCTTGGAGCTATGTTGCTTTTGGTCGCGACGCGCGGGGCGCAGGCGCAGCCCCGCGGCAAGGCGGCGGCACAGCCCCGCGGCAAGGCGGAGGCGCAGCCTCAAGGCGGGGTGGCGGACAAAGACAGCGCCGCGGCTCCCAAGGACAGCCGTCCAAGTTGGGTGCGGAAGGCGGACAAAGGATTTTTCGACGATCCCATGGCCGTGCATCCCGAGCTGGGGCTGCTGGCCGTTATTCGCACCGACAGCGCGTCGTTCGCCAACCTGGAACTATTCGACCTGAACAAGAAAAACAAAGTGGCGGGCTACCCGCTTGGAGACGTTCAGCAAATTTTCGAACGGCTTGAATTCACGGGCGACGACCAGTCGCTTGTGATGGTGGTTCGTGATGGCAAAACCGGCAAGCGCACCGCTCAACGCTTCGACAAAGAGGGCAAGGCGGTGGGATTGGTAGGGCCCGCTACAGACATTGGGTTGGCGTCGAGGGGAGACGACCGTTATTTGGTTCGATGGGACCGCAGCGAAAACAAAAAAGGCGAAAGCCAGTTTGTGGTGTCCGTTCACAACCTCACAAACGGCGCCCCGGTGGGCAAATCGCGTGTTTTGACCCAGAACGCCCAAGGCAACCTCATGAAGCCGGGGCTGAAGGCGCTGTCGTGGTTCGACGGCTACACCCGCATCTACGGACAAGAGGCCGGTGGCTATGACAAATCGAAAGACATGCGTATGCCCGACCGGTTGGTCATCTACGATGTGTTGAGCGACGACGTCGTTTGGCGCCAAGACATCAAAGACGTCATAGCTTGGGCCGCGGTCAATCAATTGCGTGGGCGTCGTGCCGGTCGTTCCACGTTCACCGAGATCGCGGAAGATCAGTCAGGCTTGCAACTGATCGATGGCGCTGGGGCGCGGGTACCTTTGGCGTTGAGGGTTCCCTTCGAGATGTATGACCTACGTTCACTGTCAGAGCAGGAACGCGATGGCCGTTTAAGGTTTAGTTTGACCGTGGACCTGCTGAACCCTGAGGCCCTGGTTCGCAAGAAGGCCGACGTACCCAAGCTGGATCTTTACGATGTGGCATTGCCGTCCCCTGGGACGCTGCAAGACAGCTCCGAGCGGCGTGCAACCCACCTGATTCGAACGCCCATGGACAACCGCCCTGTGATTTGGACTGCCAACGGGCCGTGGCTTGTTCTGCTGAGGAAATTCAAAAACTTCAACCGAGGCGGTGAGGTGTTGGAGGTGTACCGCTTGCCCTAAATGCCGGATATTGCTCCTGGTTCTGTCACCCGTTTGGGGGACAACGATTTTTTGCCCCGACCTGCGTGGCGCCGGGTCTAAAAGTTTCTGAAGCGTTGGGGGGGGCATAGATTTTTGTGGCCTCCCTCAACACTCTCTTGCAGAACTCAGGCATTAATCCTTGCGTGCTCCATGATCGGCATTGTATCTACTCGGCTCCCTATGGTGGAAAAAGCTGCAGCGAAGGCATGCTGTGCCCGAGGGGGGGCGCGGCGAGAAGGGGCGCGGCGGACGTCGACGTCAAGGTCAAACTCAGTGATGGTTGGCATCCTCGGATTGCTGGCCGTTGTCGGGTCGTCTGGTTGCGATCAAATTCGGGGACGTCGTCTGATTCAGGAAGGGAACGCGGCCTACCGCGAGGGTGACTACAAGAAGGCCGTCAAGCTGTTTGACGAAGCCACCAAGTACGTTCCTGACTTCCCCACCCTGCACCTGAACAGGGGCTTCACCTGTAAGCAGCTTGTGATCCCAGGATCAAAAACGCCCGAAAGCGTGGTGGGTGCCAATTGCGCCGTTGCCTCTTTCAAGCGTTACATGGAGTTAAAGCCCGATGAGCCCCGCGGCGAGATGCTGATGGTGCAAACGCTCTTCGATGCCGATCGTTTTGCGACGCTGGCAGAAATGTACGAAGAGCGCTACGCGGCCAACCCGAAAGACGCTGACGCCGTCGCCACTTTGATGCAGGTGTACTCAAAGTGGGAGAAGATGGACGAGGCTTTGAAGTGGTACCAGGTGAACCTGGACATGCGTCCAAAAGATGCCGAGGCCTTCTATGCCGCCGGCACATTCATCTACAATCAACTTCTGATAAAGGGCGGCGCGGCGGACAAGCAGCAATGGGATCCGCGCCCGGGTGCAGTGAACGCGGGCGCACCGCCAGAGTTCACCGAAGAAGACATTCAAGGTCAGCAACGCATTGATTTGGCCGAGGCCGGAATTCGGTACTTGGAAAAAGCGGTTGAATTGCGCCCCACATACACCGACGCCATGGCGTACATCAATCTGCTGTGGCGGCAGAAGTCTTTCGCTTACTTTGATCAACCGGCCGAATGGCAAAAAGCGGTCGACACCTCTGCTGAATGGGCGCGCAAGACGATGGCGGTCATGAACCATGGCCAACCCGTTGCGGCCAATGCGGAGGCAGCTAAAGAAGAACCTGCAGATGTTCCTGCAAAAAAATCTGCCGGCAAAGCGGCAAAAAAGAAGCCCAAGGCAAAAGCCAAGGGTAAGAAGTAACCACCCCTAGGGTCACCAACCGCGAGCAATCCATGGCGTTTGAGGCATTTCTCACCCAGGACAAAGTTAAGCCGAAGGGTCGGCGCATTACGTATATGGCGTCAGTGGCGCTACACGTGGTGCTGGCGA
>JBBSJE010000366.1:0-5705 GCA_038257535.1 Polyangia bacterium | reverse complement strand
TGTGGGAGTGGGTTGGCGTTCGTCAGGGTTGATGATCACCGAGACGATA
Source organism: Polyangia bacterium (assembly GCA_038257535.1). Classification (GTDB taxonomy): domain Bacteria; phylum Myxococcota_A; class Polyangia; order Fen-1088; family Fen-1088; genus JAGTJU01. The sequence goes on along the minus strand of JBBSJE010000366.1, from coordinate 5,656 downwards.
CCCGTTTCGGACAACCTCCGTCGACCGCCGTTCAAAACCCCTCCCTTCTTTTTCCCCCTCAGCCCCTCAGCCCCTCTCCTTCTACGCCCACAAATTCTGGTGAGGAGCCTAAATATTGGACCACGTCGCAAGGCACTACCTTGACACCGTGGCCTCGACAGAGGCGCTGCGCTTGCTCGTAGAAAAAGAATTGAGCAAGGCAAAAGCGATGCTTGCATCCGGAGTACCCCGCAGCGAGGTCTACAGCCGCGTGACGGCGAATGGGCACAGAGGCGTGCCTATGGAAATTCGCCGCCTTGATGGCATTGGGTCGCTGTACATTGGGACCGGCGCGGCTGAACCAAAGGTGATCCTCGTTCAATTCTGTTCGTTCGACAATCTCATTTGCCAACTGGTGGCGCCGACCATCGCCAACTTGCTCAAGCAGCACTCGAATGATTTGGGCATGATGTGGGTCGACGTGCATGCTCAAACTCGTACGGCAAAACGACTTCCGATTCAGCTCGCGCTCGTAAAATGGGCCCAGCTCGGGCGGGGCTCAGGTGAACAATCGATGCACGGGCACAGCCCACAGGTCCGACGCCTCGTCGACGCACTCAATGGTGGTGCCCGTGTAGACGCAGAATCCGCCCCGCCAGTGTTGGGGTGGCGTGCCCGCCGCGAGCGCGCGCAGGGACCGGAAATCGGAAGGGACGACCTTGGCTCGCGCCTTGGCCTCAGCGGCCAGGACCATGTCGCCATGTGACGCGATTAGATCGACTTCAAGTCCTGAACGTGTGCGGTAAAATGACAGGTTCACGTTGCGGCCGCTGGTGTTGATCCATTTGTGCGCTTCCGTGACCACCAGCGTCTCGAAGGCAGCGCCCACAAACGAAAGCGAAGGCGTTTCACCCCGCAACAGAAGTCCTAAGTCGGCCCAGTAGAGCTTCGGCGTCTTGACGACTTGGCTCGTGAGGTTGCGCGAAAAGGGGGGCAAAAGGAACGCCTGGTGCGCAAGACGTAGGTATTCAAGGTATCGGCGTGCGGTGGGCGCGCTGATGCCCGCGTCACTCGCCAAAGCGGAGTGTTCAACGAGCTGTGCGGTGCGTGCCATAGCAAGCCGTTCAAGGCGCCGAAACGGGCTCAGATCATCAAGGCGTGCGATGTCTGGCAGGTCGCGTTCCAAAAACGTTTCCTGGTATGAGCGCAGCCACTCCTGCCGGTCGGTCTCGTCAAGACTCACCAGCTCGGGCATCCCGCCCCACGACATAAGATGGTCTAACGCTTGTCGCCGGGGCTCGTCTTCGTCGGGCAGCAAAACGTTTGGCTGTTGCTTCAAAATCGAACCGATGCTTCGACCGTGCATCAAGGCGTCTAGAAGTTGATCCCAAAGCGGCACAGTCGGCGCCCTTCCCGTCATGGTCAGCAGTTCCGATGCCATCAAGGAATGGAGTTCAAAAACAAACACCCGCCCGGCCAGGGTCTCTTTGACTTGGTTCAACAGCAAAAACCGGGAAGAGCCCAACAAAACCGAAAAGTCGATCAGTCGCTCGTCGTAGGCGAATTTGATCTTGTCGAACAGTGCCGGGGCCTTCTGCACTTCATCCAGAATCGCAGGCCCAACGGTTGTGCCCCACTGCCCCGCCCTTACGGCTTCCAGTGCCTCCCGCGCTTCGGCGGCGTCGAGGTTCACATACCGCAAACCGCCAAAGGCCTTGCGCGCAAGCGTCGTCTTGCCTACCTGGCGAGGGCCCGTCAGCACAACCAGGCGCCGCTTCTGGGGCGATGGAAATCGGGTCTGTATGAACCGATAGGCTGTATTTTCTGTCTTCACGTGACGTATTTTACAGGTAATTCAGACAGATAGAGAAGGAATTGCACGACAAGTACATTCGCATTACGTCAATGGTGAGGTTAGAGGCGGGGGTAGGCGTTCAACAGCGAAACTCGTCGCGGGCCGCGATCACCACCGCGCCGCCCACCTCGACCATATCGATCGCTTCCGGCGTGCCCGTAACCCTCGCGTGCAAAACAGAGGGACGCAGCAGTTCAACAAATTCATCGAGGGCATTTCGGCCTTGCGTCCCAGCCCCGCGGTGGACGCAACAGCGACGGCACGTGGCAAGGCATTGTTCAACAACGCCGAGGTTGCTTGTGCGAGCTGCCACAATCGCGCGCAGCTCACCAACAAAACCAACGTTCCCGTCCAGTACCGGAACTTTCATTTGGACGACACCAAACCTTTCACTTGGACGCTACCTAACCTTGCATATAGACGCCAGTCTGCGCTACCATGCACGCAGTGATAGCCAATGATTACGATAGGTTCGGGCCAATAGTCAAATCAAAGGGTGTTTTTGGACTCACGAGGAAAGGGTTTGAGGGAACAAGGCTAGATTCTGACCCTCGACTGGACCTCCGAGAGGCAAGCGAAGACCGGGGAATGAGGTGAAGAACCGGCTATTTTCGGCCAGCGGACAAGGCTACGCCCAAGGGGGCCAGTAACAGCCACCACCTGAAGAGACCTCAATTACAACAATCCAGCTCCGCCTGATGAGGCGGCGCCCTTGCCGAGGCAAGCCGTGGCGGCACCGTGGGCAAACCCATGGCCCCGAGAATCTTCGCTATGATTGCTTCTTCCTTCACCACGGCGATGAGACGCAATTGGCCGTGGCAGCGCGAGCAGACCAGCCTGTGGGGATTGGTGCAGTGGCAAGCCATCGGACAGAAGATTTCGTCGCGCAAACAGAAGCGCCAATGAGCGCCCCATCGACTCACCCATTGCGTAATCAGCGCGGATGCGCGATTCCGTCGAGTAGCCAGCGCAGCCCCGTTTCGAATGTCTGCTCGTCGGCATGTTGCGCCAGCTGGTTTGACAACGCCTGCAGACGCCCGAGATGGATCGCCGAGTGGAACGCGGCTTGGCTTTCCCGGATGCGGGCCTGACCCGCAGGATCGTTCGCGCGTGGTGCTTCGTGCGCAGCGAAACCGAGTGTGTAGATAAGCAGGATCCTCAAGGCCTCCGCCGCGCGAGCCCCTTCGATGCCCGCTGAGGCCAGCCGCTCAAGCATGGCGTTCCCAAGCCGCATGGCGTTTGCGCCGCGGCCCGGGCGCGACAAAAACAGCGGGATCAGGTCTGGGTGGGCTAGCAGCAGCCGCCGTGTCTGCCGCAAAATGACCGACAACCCTTCTCGCCAAGTCGGCGCGGCGGGGTCTGAGTCCACCGCACCGAGAAGATCGTCCAAAAGCGCGTCTAGAAGCGCCGCCTTATCCGGAAAGTGGCTGTAAAGCGCGTTCGCGGCCACACCCAGTGCCTCCGCGATACGACGCATCGATAGCGCTTGCACACCCTCGCGCTCGGCAAGTCGGCGGGCGGCCGCGAGCACAACAGGGGCGTCCAAACCCGCGCGTTCGCCCGGGCCACGCGCTTTCTTTCTCTTCGTTGCAGCCACGATCGAACTCTGCCGCAAACATTGGACGGCGTCCAGTTCAAGCTGTACGCTGTACAAATAAGGAGAAATGCCATGGCAACAATGAATGACCTTTATGTAAACGACGGCGGTGAGGGGGGCGTGCCCGCGGTGTTTGTGCACTCGGCGGGGGGATCGACAGAACACTGGACGGCGCAGCTGGCGCATCTGCGGAAGCAACGGCGTGCGATTGCCCTCGACCTGCGCGGGCACGGCCGTTCAGCCCCGCCCGTTGATGGTGACTACGCGATCGAGGCGATGGCAAAGGACGTGGGGGCGGTGGCTGATAGGCTGGGGCTTGAGCGCTTCGTTCTCGTGGGGCACAGCATGGGTGGCGCCGTCGCGGCGGCCTTCGCCGGTCAGCAGCCGGAGCGGGTGCACGCATTGCTGTTGCTCGACCCGGCGTCGGATGGGCGGCAAATGCCTACCGAACAGAAGCTGGGGCTCATGCAGGCGCTGCGCAGTGATGCCTACAGGGACACGGTCGAGTCGTACTGGTTGTCGCTTGTCCAACCCTCTTCCGAGACGGTGCGGGCGCGGCTGTTCGAGGGTCTGTGGAGGACACGACGAGAGGCGGTGGTGAATAGCCTTGAGGCCTTGCTCACCTTCGATCCCGTGGCGGCGTTGTCACGATACCGCGGACCGCAGCTCTCCGTGATCACGGCGCTCAACGAGGTGCCCGAAGCCTATCACGTGCTGGTGCCCACGCTGCCACACGAGAAACTCGAAGGCACTGGCCACTGGTTGCAGCTGGACGCGCCAGAGCGCGTGAACCAGGCCATCGACCGTTTTCTCGCCGCCCTTGCCTTGGTCCACTAGGTGGACGAGTGGCTTGCAATCTCGCGTGCCTAGGCCGCTCTTAGCCACCGCTCGCAACGTGCCACTGACTACGCTTTTTAGCTTCCGTCCCCTCGGCATTTCGTTCTGAAGGCGACTTGGCGCTATCATGTCGTTATGCAAAACGAAGATCCATCTCTACAAGCCGCCTTGAAGAAGGCGCAGGCAGGCCGTGGCCGAAAGGTCCTTTATCTAATTCTGTCCGTTATCGGTGTTTCCATCATCGTGGGCGCTTACTATTACAGCACGCGCGGCACTGATTTTGATGAGAGCGCTGCCGCTATGGCAGATCCTTTTGGAGGGCAGCAACCCGAGCCCGAAAAGCAGGATGCTCAGCCGCCACCATCGCCTTAGGAGCGGTCCCTGTTTGCAATGCAGCGGCTGGCCGTGCGATCAAGCGCTTGCCTCAACCGAGCTTTCGAATGACCCCTACGTTCGCTCACCGTACGCCGCGCCGGTACGCCGTGGCCAGCGCGTCGGCGTACTCATTCCAGCGGTTTCCCGAGTGCGCGGCGATCCAGCGCAGCGACAGCTCTTTGCGGCGCTGCACAATCTCATAGAGCTCCTGCACCAATTCCAGATTCTTGATCGGCCCAGTTTTGCGCTTCCACCCGCGGGCTTCCACGCGGCCGCCCACTCGTTGATGGTTTTCACGCACAGCTCGCTGTCGGTGTACATCACGGCCGTGATGCCCTCAGGCACCAACTTGCACCCGGCGATCAACGCCATCAGTTCCATGCGGTTGTTGGTGGTGTGAGGCTCGCTGCCGCAGCTTTCCTTCACCACGTTGTTGCCCGTAACGTAAACAGCCCCCCATCCGCCAGGGCCCGGGTTGGGATCGGCTGCGCCGTCGGTGAACACGCCGTCAGTGGGGCCAGCCGTATAGCGCTCCAGCACTTGGGCGCAGGTGAGGTTTTCCTCGCGCGAACTGGCCGAGCGACCACCACCGCCACGCGAGACACCTGCAGACGTTCGCCCGCGCGCCGCACCCCCGGCCCCTTTGCCCACCTGCGCTTTGTTTTTGCACGCCAGACAGGTTTTGGGTTGCCAGCCCGGGAATTTCGCCAGGGTGGCTTCGGGAACGTCAAATGGGCGGCTGCAGGCTTGGCAGGCAAAGCTGGGCATGCGCACGGTTTATCACAAACGGCGCAAGCTGGGCCCTTCGAAGCAGATCCCGCTACAAACCTTCGAAGCGGTCTAGATGCAATGGACTCGCTTCGAGAGCGGCGGGAAACGCGATGAGGCGGCCAATAGTCAAATCAAAGGGTGTTTTTGGACTCACGAGGAAAGGGTTTGAGGGAACAAGGCTAGATTCTGACCCTCGACTGGACCTCCGAGAGGCAAGCGAAGACCGGGGAATGAGGTGAAGA
>JBBSJE010000365.1:0-5714 GCA_038257535.1 Polyangia bacterium | reverse complement strand
GGTAGCACGATGGTGGCCAGGACTTGGTCGCGCGTGTCAGCGGGGGGCGCGAAGAAGGCGGGGGCCTTGTCGGCGGCGGGGGTAGCGGGTTGATTCTTCTTCTTGCAGCTTGTGGCGGCCAGCAATACACATGTGGCGGCGATGGCGGTTACGCGGCTCCAGGTTCGACGTTGCATGCGGGGCATTATCGCTCAGGTAGATGAAGGGGCCAATGGTGGGGATGGTTTTCTGCCTTGTCGACCAACCGCATCCCACCATCCCCTCGCCTTCACCCCCGATTGCAAACCATGCGCACCGCCCGCCCCTCTTCTCCCCATGGCGCAACATTCGTCATTTGCAGCACCACTTCACCCGACGGCCGCTCACTCACCCCAATCCGCCACCCCCAATCGTTGTCGGGCCCGTACGTTCCTTGCACTTGGAACAAACCACCCGCGCCGTCTGATAGGCGGCAGCGCATGACGCCCGCTGAATGCCAAGTGTCGGTGAAGTCTGCGCCTTCCTTGTGCAACGTCACGCTACCCTCCTGCGCCTTCCCCTCATAGGTCCACGTGTATCGGATGACGTTGGCGTCGACCCGCATGGTGCATGGGCAGGTCGTGGCTTCGTTTCCCAGCGGGTCCAGCCATAGCTCTTTGGTGCCGGCCCATCCAGTTCCTTGTAGCGAACCAAGTGCGTTCATCGCGGCATTCTACAATGGAATTGGGCAACGTCGTTGCCCCGCGCTTCGATCCCTAGCCACCATGATAAACTGCGACACTGGCGATGACCTCCACATCCAGCGCTCTTCACTATTTTTTGCGCCCGGCCCGGCCGGACGAACTGCCCGCGCTCATCGCCATCGACGAAGCTGCCAGTACGCTTTATGCCGAAGCCGGTCTTGCTCGTGCACATCGGCCCCGTGTCGCCTCCCTCCTAGCCAGCGGCACGGAGCTCGCCTGCGCACTCGGAGCCGGCGAACAACTTGTGGGCCGTTCACACGAGTGCGACCAGCCGCCTTGGGTCAAGCGCTTGCCGCAGCTCAGCCGCCCCACCTTCGACATCAACGGCACCAGCGCCGAGGTGGACGCGCGAGTTCGCGCAACGCTACACGCGGGCGAGCCGCTTTATGAGATTGACGAGGCCTTGCTGGCGCGCCTCGCGCCCGACGTGATCATCACCCAAACCCACTGCGAGGCTTGCGCCGTAACTCCTGAAAATGTTGCCGCGTGCACCCCCGCATCGCTGCAGCGCCAGCAAGCGGTGGCCCTTGAGGCCGGCACGCTTGAGGGCATCCTTGAAGGGTTTCGTGCCGTGGCAAAGATGATAGGCCGGGTGGCCGAGGGCGAGGCGCTGTGTGCGACCCTGCGGCGAAAGCAGGACGAATGGCGCCACGCCACATCGTTGTTGCCGCGCCCGCGTGTGTTGGTGCTCGAGTGGACTGAGCCACCGTTTGCGCTCGGAAACTGGGGTCCTGAACTCGTCGAATTGGCGGGCGGCTCATGCATGCTCGGCCGCGCGGGAGATCGCTCGACCACGCTATCATGGCAAGACGTGCAAGCCGCTGCGCCCGATGTCATCGTTATCGCTCCCTGCGGTTTTGATCTGGCACGCGCCGAAGCCGAGCGCCCCACGCTTGAAGCCGCGCCTGATTGGCAAGAGCTACGCGCGCGAGCCACCGGAGGCGTGTTCTTCGCCGACGGCAACCGATACTTCAGCCGCTCGGGCCCCCACGTGCTGGATACGATCGATCTGTTGGCCGAGATGCTTCACCCAGGAGTTTTCCCTCCACGACACGAGGGCAAGGCCTGGCGCCGGTGGGCTCCGGAGTAGCAAATTGGCGATGCGGCTGTTGCCGTGAAGTGTTCGGTTTCGACTAAGAGCTAGAAAATGTCCGCAACTTTGAGGCGTCAGCGCCGAAGAGCTTACATGCCAACTTTTTTTCACGAAGCACTTGTAGAGCTGCTTCGAGATCGACCTGAGCTGCTGGCGCGCTTACTGGGCGCCGCTGGCCACTCGTTGCTGCCCCCGCATGACAAGATCGTAAGCGACAGCGCGGATCTGGGCAACGCGCTGCCGCCTGAATTGGCAGCGGATGCTGTTCTGCGCGTGGAGAACAAAGGGCAAACGGAATTGGTTGTGGTTCTGGAAGTGCAGTTGCGCATAGATCCGCGCAAGGTCTACTCGTGGCCTTTGTATGTGGCAGCGGCGCGGGCGCGGCATGAAAGGCCGACGGTGCTTGTGGTGGTTACGCTTGATCGTCAAGTCGCGAGATGGGCAGCGCAACCGTTAACACTAGGGCCGGGCAGCGGGTATGTGCAGGCGGCGGCGCTGGGGCCCGACGAGTTTCCGCGGATCGAGGACGCTGCAGAAGCGGCGAAGGCACCGGCGCTAGCGGTGCTATCGGCGGTGGCGCATGGGCAGGATGACGATGCGCAGCAAGCGGCGCGGATAGGCCTGGCGGCCATGGAAGCCATTTTGCAGCTGGAAGAGGATGAGGCGGCGGTATACTTGGACTATGTGAAAGCGGCGCTGAGCACGGCCGCAAAGGAAGTGTTGGCGATGATCCCACAAAACTACGAATTTTCAAGACGAGGGCCTACGCAAGGCGTGGCACGGCGGCGAAGCAAAGGGCGAAGCCAAGGGCAAGGCCGAGGGCGAAGCCAAGGGGTTAGCGAGGGCTTTGTTGCTGGTGCTGGAAGCTCGGGGCTTCACGCTGAGCGCGAGCGAGACTGAGACGATCCGGGAATGCCGCGATATCGACACGCTGGCTGCGTGGCTCCGACGCGCGCCCACGGTTGCAACGGCCGCTGACGTGTTCTTGCGTTGATTGACGGGCAAGCTCGGACGGTGTGTAAAGGTTTTTGGGCGTCGACGCTCACGCCCGGCCGTTCAGCACCCTCGGCCGTGTGGCGCTGACAGAGGTCCTGCTGCGTGCCAAGCCAAATCGTTCCCTCGGGCGATTCGGCCATTGACCATATGGGACGCCAGGTGCGCTACCAACCGTGACTGCGCGCGCTCCGTCCTGGGGGATAAGCAGCGGCCCCAACCACGTGCCAAGCCATCTTCGGCCGCGACTGTCCTTGAGCGCAGAGATGACGGCGTTGCCTTTGAGCGATAATGGTTCCCGCATAGATCGAACTCCATTCGGGGTATGGAGTGCCAAGCCTGCGCCGCCTGAAAGGCCAACCCACAGACGTTGCTTTCGATCGAACAACAAGGTCCTGATGTCGGGGGAGCCGAGATTGAGATTGTCTCCGTCGTCGTACGTGGAAAACGAAGCGCCATCAAAAGCCACAATGCCTCCCGTGGTGGCAAGCCAGAGGACTCCGTTTTCTGCCTGCACCAGGCTCCTTACGGTGGCTTGCGGCAAACCATCAGACATCTGCCACCGCCGTTCCCGATACTCGTCCCAAGGTGTAGGTGCGGCTGCGGCGCGACCTGCTATGGCCGAGGTCGCCAGGAACACAAAAACGAGCAGCCGGCGCATTTCGACTTTTCATAATACGCGAATTGCAAGGGATGCACGAACTCTAGGCTATGTGGCCCCGTGATGTCGTTCGACCGGACGACAGCCTCGCGTGGCCAACGCGCTAGTTTGATTGAGACGACGTAAGTCACCCTTGTGATCGGCTTTGCCTTGCAGCACGCCTCGCCGAGTCCGGGGACGAAAATCGCCACAAGAAAACTTGCGACTGTGGGACGCCCCGCTGTTTTGTCGTAGCCAGGCGGAACGGCCGAACGCGCGCAAGCAAGACACCGTCACAATGGGGATGGGGCCTAGCCTCTAGACTTCTCGTAAATCTTTATCCAATCGGCGGGCGTAAGCTTGCCGGCCAGCTCACCGATCAACGCATACGGGATCTGATCGAGCTTGCGAAATCGGAGGCAGCACTTCCCCAGATCCAGCTTGGCCTCCGTTTGCTTGGCCCACTGGGACTCGAACCAACGCAAGAGCGGCCCCTCGTACAATCCCATGTGGTACAGAGACACATATTGCTTTTGGGACGCCAAGTTAATGAACGGCAGCGGCTGTTTGGGATCACAATGATACCCACTCGGATAAAGCCGAAGCGGAACAACATAGGCCAACATGCCGTACGCCATAGTCTCGGCGAAGCCTTTGGGTAAGTTCTGCTTCAAGCTTTGGCGAAGCTTCCTAATCACCACGCGGCGTTCATCCGGCAGCAGTGTGATGTATTCGGCGGGGGTGGTCGCTTGGGACGGCATGGGTGCAAATTACCGCATATTGCACCCGTATGCGTGCGGGTTTGTCATGGCGGAGGACTTCCGGCGCACTTCGCCTAACCAAACACCTTGCCGTTTACGAAAGGCTTTAGGTAAAACGATTGCCCATGAGGCTTTCTCACTTCCTCGCTGTGACCGCAGGTCTTTTCTCAACCCCCGCTTGGGCCCAGCCCACTCGGCCTCACACAACCATTGCCATCAACGGCGACGGTTTTGTTCTTAACGGCCGCCCCACCTACGAAGGCCGCAGCTTTCGTGGTCATAAGGTGGAGGGGTTGCTGATGAACACGCGAATGGTGCAAGCGATTTTCGACGACGAGAACCCACGGACCCGAAGCCACTGGATTTATCCCGACACCGGACGCTGGGATCCTGAACGCAACGTACGTGAGTTCTTGGCGGCAATGCCCGTGTGGCGGCAACATGGGATCTTGTCATTCACGGTCAACTTTCAAGGCGGCAGCCCGGAAGGGTACAGCAGCAAACAGCCGTGGGTCACTGGGGCGTTTACCAAACAGGGTAAGCTCAAGCCGGCGTACGCGGCGCGCATGGCACGCGTGCTGGATTTTGCCGACGAACTGGGCATGGTGCCTATCGTGGGATTGTTCTACTTCGGCCAAGATGAGCATTTGGTCAATGAGCTGGCTGTCAAAGCAGCCACGCGCAATGCCACAATGTGGCTTTTGAATCGGGGATACCAGAACGTTTTGTTGGAGATTGCCAACGAAGTAGACGTTAAGGACTACGATCACGACATCATCAAGCCGCCGCGGGTACACGAGCTGATTGCACTTGCCCAATCCATCAAACGAGGTGGCCGGCGTTTGTTGGTTGGCACAAGTTTTGGGGGCGGCTCGGTGCCCACTGAGAATGTCGTAGGTCCGTCAGACTTCATTCTCATTCACGGCAACGGCGTGGAGGATCCCGCGAAGATCGCCGCGCAGATCGCGAGCACACGCGCGCGCGCCGCGTATACGCCCAAACCCATTTTGTACAACGAAGACGATCACTTCGATTTCGACAAACCCGACAACAACATGATGAGGGCACTGGCTGGGTACACCTCGTGGGGCTATTTCGATCCCGGCAAGAGCGACTACGTTAACGGTTTCCAGTGCCCCCCCGTCAACTGGACTTTGAATACGCCGCTCAAAGCTGCGTTTGCCCGCATCACGCGCGAAGTGACTGGCTTTTAGCCAAAGCGGCTCGCACGAGTGCGCCGCTGAAGCCGGTAAGACGGGCTTTTTATTGTGGCGAGGTAGACTTTCAACAGGGAAAACCGAACATCCGTTAGACTTTGCACGGCGCCGTTCAATAACGAACACTGAGCACCAGGTTTATGTGCAAACTAGCCCTAAAGCGACAATAATTCGCTGTATTTAGGCGGCGAAAGGTAGGCGCTCCTCAATCTTGTCGTAGGTTTCTTGGACATCGAAGTTGGTGGCCAGCCGGATCCGTTGTTGGCCGCTGATGTTGACAAGTCTCGC
>JBBSJE010000364.1:0-5720 GCA_038257535.1 Polyangia bacterium | reverse complement strand
GCGCCCCGCCGCTTGATGATCATGTTCCAAGCATGCGGCGTTGACGTAATTCGCTTCTGGCCCAAGGGCAGCCCCGGTAAGCTTTCCAACGAGGCCCTGGCGGGCACCGGGCTCGTTCCGTTGCAGGGCGCCACCGAAAAGCTTTTGGTTATGCGTGGCATGCATGGCTCTCCCCGCGGGCACAAACGCGACGTCGGCACCAACGACCACTGCTTGGGCACGAACAGCCGTCTAACCGCCACGCGCATGACAGCAGGGTTGGCCGAGGGCATTTCGGTGGATCAGTTTGTCGCAAAGCAGATCAACCCGGACAAACGCCCGGCGATCGTTTCCGGAGTTTCGCGGGGTGGTCAACGTGACAGCTTGCACATTTCTTTCAACGGCCCGCGCCAACCCGCGTCGGTGGCCACCAACCCATGGAAGATTTACGAAGACTTTATGGGGTTGGCCGTGGCCGATCCGGCGGTGGTGGCGCGCATCACGCAGCGGCGCGAAAGCGTTTTGGACGTGGTCCGCAGCCAGTTTCAGACCCTGCAGGCTTCGCCCAAGCTAGGACAAAAAGATCGTGAAAAGCTGGACTTACACTTTACCGGCATTCGCGATGTGGAAAACAAAGTGGCCGCCTCATGCCGCCTCGATTCCGAACCCGAAGCGGCACTTAAAGCGGTAAACCCGCAGCTTCTGGGCTCCGCTTCCACTTACGAAGCCTACAGCAAGCTTCATATCGATGTGCTCACCTTAGCCTTGGCCTGTGGCCACACCAACGTGGCCACCTTGATGTTCGGCTCGGGTGCGCACACACACACCCTCTCCTTCCTTAAGCAAACGCTGGAACATCACCTGATTTCTCACCGTGTGGTCTCCTTCACCAGCGGCTCGCCACTGGTGGGGGCCGATTTGATGCTGCACGAGATCGACAAATGGCACGCCAAGCAATTCCGCTACATCATGGATCGGCTCAATGCCTACGCCGACGTCGATGGCACCATCCTCGACAACAGCGCGGTGCTTTGGGTAAACGAGCTCTCCGAAGGCAAAGCGCACCACTACCGAGATCTGCCCTTCGTGATGGCGGGCAGCGCCGGGGGTTACTTCAAACAGGGCGAGTTTTTGAACCTGAGCAAGCTGGCCAACCCGCTGTCGCTGGGCAATCGCGACGCGGAGGAGACAGCCCCACACAACAAGCTGCTCACCACGCTTTGCAATGCCATGGGCTGCAAAGCCCCAAACGGCGGCCCCATTACAAACTTCGGCACATTCGGGCTGCCAGGAGAGTACGAGGAAATCAAGGCCAGCCGCCCGGTGTGACGGCCTAACTTATCGATTTCTCAAGTCGGCGCGGCGAGTAAATTCGCCGTCCAAGAACTCGTGCTTGCCAATGACCCATCGCGTCTAGTTCTACCCTGTGTCAGCCTGCAGGCGCTTGAACCTATCATTTGTCCGCCTGTCTCTGGGTTAACTATGACTAGACAGACGTGATACTTAACGTAAAATTGCCCCACTATTGAGTTTAGGCATCGCGGCGTCCAGATCGCCGCGGCGGCCCCCAGGAGGAAGTTTCAATGGGCACTTTTCGTTCGACTCGATTCAGGCATTCTTCGACGTTTGGGATCCTGTTTTCGGCCGCTTTTCTGGCCGCTTGCTCCGGGGTCGTGAGCAAATCGGGCTCAGCGTCCGATGGCGCCTCTGGAGCTGACGACGACGACGGGGACCTTATCCCGCAGTCTGATGCTTGCAACATGACAGGCCCATCGCCCGTGCGACGCCTATCACGGGCCGAATACACAGCGACCCTGCGCGACCTATTCCCGCAAGTTGACGTGGGCAAAATTTCTCTGACGCCTGATCCGTCGGTGCACGGGTTTGAGAACCGCGCCAACAAGTTGTACGCCACAGAGAACAACGTTTTTGAATTTTCCCGCGACGCCATCGCGGTGGCCACCAAAGCCGTTGCAGAGTTGGATAAGGTGATCTCTTGCGCCGTCGCTGCCGATGAGGCGTGTGGGAAAACTTTCGTAAGCGATTTCGGCGAACGCGCTTTTCGTAGGCCGCTAACCAATGACGAGCAAAGCCGCTACGAAGCAAATTTTGAAAGCATTCGCAAAGAGCTTGGTTTTAAAGAAGCGGTGCAACTGAGCATTGAGGCCATGTTGCAGTCGGTGAATTTCCTTTACCGCATGGATCTAGGGGAAACCGAGCAAGCGTCTGATGGACGGCTTAAACTGACGTCTTGGGAGGTGGCCAGCCGCCTGTCGTACCTTCTATGGGGCAGCATGCCAGATGCTGATCTGTTTTCCGCGGCGCACGACGGTGCGCTTGAAAGCGATGCGCAGATTCTGAAACAAGCACAGCGCATGTTGAAAAGTGAGCGTGCCAAGCCACAGTTGGTCGATTTTCACCGCCAGTGGTTGGACTTCGAGCACATCAATGTGGTGTTTAATCGTGAAGGTCCCAAAGATCCAAAGCTTTACCCCTCCTACAACGAAGAGCTGCGCGCCGCGATGCGTGAGGAAAGCGACAGGTTCACAGGCATGGTGATGTCTGAAGGCAGTCACTCACTTAAGGAACTGCTCACCAGCAAAGACACCTTCGTGAACGACAAATTGGCGGCGTTTTATGGGGTTGATGCTCCGGCTGAGGGCTGGGGTCAAGTGTCGCTGCCTGAAGCAGAGCGTTCGGGCCTTTTAACCCGCGGTGCGTTTTTGGCCAGTCACGCACATAAGTTTTCGGGGTCACCGCCCTTGCGAGCTGTTTATGTGATGCGGCGCCTAATGTGTTTGCCCGAACTCATTCCTTCCCCAGATGCTGACATTAGCGAGCCCGTGCTTAAAGACGGTGAAGATCCCAAAACGAACCGGCAACTGTTCGAAGATCGGGTGGCGGCCAATACGGCGTGCAAAGGCTGCCACCAATTGATCGATCCCATTGGGTTTACGTTTGAGCACTACGACGCCATTGGCAAATACCGAGACACAGACAACGGCATCAACGTTGATGCTTCGGGCAAGCTTCAAGAAACCGACAACGATGGCCCTGTGGCCAATGCCATTGAACTCTCACAGCGATTGGGCGATAGCCGCCAGGTGCATGGCTGCATGGCACGGCAATGGCTTGGCTTCGCCACCGGTGTGGACCCTCAAGAAGACGACTGCCGCGTAGACAGGCTCACCGACGTGCTGATGGCGGCTAAGGGTGATGTTCATACGATGCTGTTGGCGCTGGTGAAATCCCCCGATTTTCTAACCCGTAACGCTCCTTGATTCGTGGAGATCAAAATGAAGTCAACTCCCGATTCCCGTTTGCTTCCATTGGTTGATCGTCGCGCGCTGTTAAACCTGATGGGTTTGGGCGCGGGGGGATTGTTCTTGCCATCGCTGCTGGGCGACAAACTTGCCTACGCACAGCAGGCTCCCAAGCGTTTGTGGATCTTCTACACCCAACATGGGCCGTCCTATGCGCACTGGCGTATGCGTCGCTCAGGCCTCGCGGAAACGGATCAAGATTGGGAATTTGGCTTGGGTGATACCGCGCAATCCGCGTTTAGCCATAGCCTCGCGCCCCTTTACGAGCACCGCAACGACGTGGCCATTATTGATGGCTTAGCGAACGTGGTGGGTCTGGTTGATAACCCTGGGCGCATCAACGCACACGACATCGGCAACTCCACCACTTTGACCGGCGCCCATACGGGGCCTGGCGGCGGCGACAACCGGGGCAGCGGACCTTCGGTAGATCAGATTGTGGGCAAAGCCCTGGCACAACCTGGCAAACGCAATACGCTTTACGCCACAACCTGGGGAACGTGGACGCCCGTGTTTTCAGGCCCTGGCATGCCCATCAAGGGCATCAACGAGCCTAAGCCTTTGTTCGATTCTCTCGCCGGTTTTTCCACGGGGGGCAGCACAGGGGGCACGGTTGACAAACTTGCTCTTCGGCGTGCCAGTTTGCCTGACCTTGTGAAGGAAGACTTCAAGGCCGTGTTGCAAAGGGTCGGCACCGAAGACAAACAGAAACTGGAAGCGCACGTTGCCCTGGTTGATTCGTTGCAAAAGCAGCTCAAGGCGCAATCTGAAAGTGCAGCTTCAGGCGGTGGATGCGCGCTGGGGTCTGCCCCCGGTGGTGTGGCCCAGCACGGGCAAAACGCGATGGCCTCCGCGCGTGTGCTCACCGCAGCTTTGTCGTGCGACATCACCCGCGTGGCCATGCAAGTTCACGGGCAATTTGGCACCGCGGAGTTCGGTGCCGCAGGCGTAGGCGACGTACATCAAGACATCGCCCATCAAGCTCACGAAGGCACCAACGCAGCAAAGCTTATGGGCGACTACTATCGCAAACATGCGGAGCAGTTTGCTCAGATCATTGCTGGACTTAAGGCGGTCAAAGAGGGCAATGGCACCTTACTTGACAACACCTTGGTGGTTTGGGCAACGGAGCTTGCCAACGGCCCCCACGATCTGCACCGCGTACCCTTCGTGGTGGCTGGGGGCGGCAACGCCTTCAAGTTGGGTAGGTACATCAAATACGCCGAGAATTTGGGTACGGTCACGGGCAAGAGCGTAGGTCCTGGACACAACAAGCTTTGGGTGTCGGTGATGCAGGCCTTAGGCATGAGCAACAACACCCTGGGTGCGGGCAACGCCGGCGGCCAAAACCTTAGCGGGCCCTTGCCCCGCCTGCGTGCATAAACGCGGGCTAACTTTTTTTTGAACTGGTCGCCGAACGTTCCCAGGCTTGTGGGAGCGGCCGCGTGCTTGGGACAGCCGATCGGCTAAACTAGCAAGGTGCTTCTTTTTGCCCTTGGCATGGCCAGTACGCTCGTGGGCGCCGCCTCCCTGTCCGCCCCTGAACGCTCCCCCGCACCGGGCATTAGGCTTCTGGAAGTGAATGTGGGCCAAACGGTGGAGCGATCTGTGGGTTACGCCATTGGTTGGTACTGCGACGATCCCTCGCTGATCCATGCCAAGCTCATCACACGCAACGATCGAAACATCTGGATTGTGAAAGGTGAGAAGCAGGGCACAACGCTTTGCCGCGTCGGCGTTGATCCAGAGCGCGCCACCTTCTTGTTTGAGGTTCGTGTTGCTGCGCCTACCTAAACCCTTTTTCCCCAGCCTGAATTTGTCAGGCTCTTTCGGCAAGAATTTGGCCACCCGATTCCCGATCGTCGTGCTCACAGCCACGGCCCTGGTGGCCTTTGCTTCCAATTCCATCCTCACCCGCTTGGCCCTAGGCTCTGGCCACATTGGCGCCGCCCATTTTACAGCTTTGCGTTTGTGTTCAGGGGCAGCAATCCTACTTGTGCTGGTGGGCTTCAAGTCGCGGGCGTGGTTTTTTTTTGCGCAGCCGCGATCCCATAGGTCCGATCGCCTTGTTCGCCTACGCAGCGCCATTTTCATTCGCTTATGTGCGCATAGGCGCCGCTTTAGGTGCTCTCATCTTGTTCGGATCGGTGCAGATCACCATGCTGACATGGGGCTTCATGCGCAACGAGCGGCCAGGCACGCGTGTGTGGATGGGCCTGCTACTGGCCATCGGCGGCTTGGCTTGGCTAACGCTTCCCGCCGCCGCCCGTCCCGATCCTTTGGGCACCGGCCTTATGGTGCTGGCAGGCGTCGCTTGGGCGACATACACCCTTGCCGGCAAAACGTCTGAGAATCCCGTTCAAAGCAACGCACGCAACTTCTTATTTTGCGCACCGCTTTCGTTGGTCCTGGCCTGGG
>JBBSJE010000363.1:0-5723 GCA_038257535.1 Polyangia bacterium | reverse complement strand
CATCGACCGCATCGCCGTGCTGGCCGAACTGCCGGCGTCTCCCCGGCGCGCTTCAGACGATCTACTGGGGGCGCTTGAACTGCTCGCTGATTTGGAAGGTGGTCCGCGCGCGCCCGCCAGGGCAGCAGCGATCGTGTCTCGGTGGTCCTGCGCGGAAATTTTTTCTCGGCTGCCGCGGCTGGCAAAACGAGGTGAACACGCGGCACGGGCGGTTCTGCCCTTGTTGGCGGCTCACGCCACAGACGCGCCGCTGATGGTGCAATGGCTGCAGGCCGATAACCCTCGTGAGCGTGCCTGGGCCGCGCTTTCCCTGCAGCCGTTTGTGAAGACGCCCGTGTCGGCATCGGAAGGCCCCCCGCCCCCCGAGACGGTTGAACTCGCCAATTCTGTGCGGCAGGCGTTGTGCGCGCGTCTCGAACGCGATCCCAGCATCGAGGTCCGTTTGGCCCTGGCCGCAGCGCTGCGTCCCGCCGCAGGCCACCCGGAGGTTTCGGCATTGGTGCAACGGCTCGCGGCGATCCTCACGGATTCAAGTGCCTTAGATCCCGCGCGTGCGGACGCGGCCGCGTTGATTGGCCAGCTGCGCGTGGATTGTGCCGACGGCATCGAAGCGCTGCTGACGGGTCTTTCCGCCAAAAGCCCGCAAGTTTCGCAAAGCTGCCACGGCCTACTGGTGCGCATCACCGGGCACGACGCTGGGAAGAATCGCGCCGCCTGGCGACGTTGGTGGCAAGCCAATCAGAACAAATCGCGTGCCACGTGGCTTGTTGATGGGCTGGGGCATCGCCAAGCCGATGTTCGCCTGGCGGCGGCAAGTGAATTGCGCGAGCTCACGGGCCAAACGCTGGGTTATCACTTCGATCTGCCGGCGGGCCCGCGCAAGGTGGCCATCGCCCGCTGGAAACGCTGGCTGGAGGGTCAACCGATGGCTGCCCAACAGGGAGTCCAAGAGGGAGTTTAAGACGCATGACCACGGCCGCAAACCTCGATCCGCTGTGGTAGAGTCCCCGCCCCCATGTTTGAGACGCTTACAAAAGGATTTCGCACCGCTCGTCAACGCTTTGCCGGCATGGCCGAATTGGACGAGGCCACGGTTGACGAAGCCCTTAAAGACGTGCGCACCGCCCTGCTTGAGGCCGACGTTGGTTACGACGTGGTTCAAGATTTCTGCAAGCGGGTGAAGGAGAAGGCCGTTGGCGTCATCGTCAAGATCAAGGCCACCCACAAAGAGGGCGTGCGCCGGGTTAGCCCCGTAGATCACTTCATCAAGCTTTGTAACGATGAGCTTGTGGAGTTGATGGGGCCCATCAACAGCGAGATCACGTTCGCCAAAAAGGGCCCCACGGGCATCATGATGGTGGGCCTGCAGGGCTCCGGCAAAACCACCACGGTGGGCAAGCTGGCGCACCTGCTGAAAAAGAAGCACAAGCGCCCGCTGCTGGTGGCGGCCGACGTGTACCGCCCAGCGGCGATTGATCAGCTGAAGGTGCTGGGCCAGCGTTTGGACGTTCCCGTTTATTCCGAAGAGGGCGGCAGCCCGCCCGACATCTGCGAACGCGCAATGAAATTTGCGGCGCAAAACGGCCGCGACGTCATCATCTTCGACACCGCCGGTCGCTTGGCGATCGACGAGCCGCTGATGAACGAGTTAAGGGAGATCAAGCGGCGCTGCAACCCCGCCAACATCTTCTTCGTGGTGGACGCCATGATCGGCCAAGACGCGGTTGCCACGGCGAAAAGCTTCAACGACGTGCTCGACTACCACGGCGTGGTGCTCACCAAGCTTGACGGCGACGCCCGCGGTGGCGCGGCGCTGTCGGTGCGCGCGGTGACGGGCAAGCCCATCAAGTTTGTGGGTATGGGCGAATCGTCGGAGCGCCTGGAAGAGTTCCGCCCCGACGGCATGGCCAGCCGCATTTTGGGCCAGGGCGACGTGGTAGGCCTCATCCAGCAGTTCGAGGATGTGGTCGATCAGGAAAAGGCCGAGCAAGACGCCATGCGCATGCTCAAGGGCAAATTCGACATGAACGACTTCCTTGAACAGATTGGCGTTCTGCAGAAGATGGGTTCGCTGCGTGAAATGGTTGAAATGATTCCGGGCATTGCAGATCACATTCCCGAAGGCGCGCAGATCGATGACAAAGAGTTGGTGAAGATCAAAGCCGTGATCTCATCGATGACGCAGGACGAGCGTCGCCACCCCGAGCGTTTCATCGTCACCAGCTGGGAAGAGGTTGTGGAGGGAGAGCGGCGCAAGAAAAAGCGCAGCGCCTTCTACGATCAAACGCGGCTGCGGCGCGTGGCCCGAGGCTCCGGCCGGCGGGAAAACGAGGTGGCCGACATCCTCAACCGCTTCGCAACCATGCGCCAGATGATGATGCAGCTGGGGCAATCAACGGGTTTGCTCGGCAAACTTCCGGGGTTCAAGCAGCTGGGCCAACTCAAGCAAATGGGCCAGATGGCAAAGATGGGTGGCGTGGACATGAGCCAGCTGGCCAACATGATGTCATCGCCCGCGATGGAACGCGGCCACTTCTCTGCACCGAAACGCAGTGAAGAGAAGGTTAAGACCAAACAAAAGCGCCGTGACCAGAAGAAGGCTCGCAAGAAGAACCGCCGCTGAGAAACCGGCGCTGGAGATCGCGAGGCGCGATTTTCGACACACGACGCGGCTTGTGAATTATCCTAAGTGCCGTGATTGAAAGCGAAAGCACCGTTGCAGGCTCAGATCGTTCGTCACGCGGGTTGCGGCGTTGGCTGCTTTGCCCGGTGATCGCAGGTGACAGCCCCAGCCGTGCCTGGGGCGGCGGCATTTTGTGGCTGAATTGGCAGCGGCGGGGTGACTTTCAGGAACTGGTGCGCGAGATTGGTGTGCCGTCGCCGTTTGGATGGCAACACGTGAATGCCGACTCTCTGGACGCGCACCTGCGCATGGTCGATGCGTTTTTCGCCACGCCGTGGCTTAGCTTTGATGCGTTCGTGGTCGAGCCCGCGGGGGGCACCGAAGAGGTCGATTTGCAGGCCTTTTGCGATCGTCAACGGCGCGCGCTGGAAGATTTCGTTCATCAGCAGATCGCCGATCGGCTACAAGCCGAGCCCAACGAACCGCAACCGGTGCGGCTGTGGCTGGTTGCCAACGCCTGTGGGTACCCTTCGTCGAAGGCGGCCGTCGCGGCGATCGAAGATCATGTTCTGCGCTCGTTGTTCCAACGGCTTCGCCCCATGGACAAGGCCATAAACCACCGCACGGGCCGCACGCCTGGGCTGCAGCTGGGGGGCCTGTTGTTACAATCAATTGTTTCAGCTTGGCAACAGGCTTCACTAGGCGCGCCTCGAAAAGCGCTGTTAACAAGCGTAACCAGCCACCTGGGATGGGGCACCTTGCGAGCCGTGAGCCGGCCCGATGACACCAAGTTCAACGTGCGTTTGGGGGCTCCGAAGCAAAGAAGCCGGCGGCCCACGCAGTTGCCTTTGTTTGAGCCTTTGCCGTCGTCTAGGCGTCCGGCTTCGGCGTAGCCGGTTTGACGGCCGACCGTGGACAGCCTTATCGAGCCCTGGCAAGGCATTCTGCGGGCCTTGAGTCTGTGTTAGAGTCGATGGCTTATGAGTCAAGCTTACGTTCGGGTGTTGGTTGTCCTAATCCTATGTGCCAGCGGATCTTCCCTGGCTTTGGGCGCGTCGGCCGATGATTCCAAGAGAGCCAAGGAGCTTTATCAAAAAGCCACCGCACACTATGGCGTGGGCGAGTACGAGCAAGCTGCGGAGGCTTATCAGGAGTCCTACAAGCTTAAGGGTGACCCGGCGCTTTTGTACAATGCCGCGCAGTCGTATCGCTTGGCTGGCAAGCTGGAGAAGTCGCTAACCCTTTACAGGAACTACACGCGGCTTTATCCCGACGAGCCCAACATCCCCGAGGTGCGCGAGCGCATTGAAAAGGTCGAAGACCAGATTCAGGCGGACAAAGCAGCAGCAGCAGCGCCCCCGCCAGCGAGCTCAACGCCCGTACCGATGCCCGCTCAAGAAGCGCCGCAAGAAACCAGCGCGGCCGACCTTTCTACAACAAACGCACAGAGCGACGACAAGCCACTCACAAGCAAGCCCTGGTTTTGGGGCGTCGTGGGGGGCGCGGTGGTGGTCACGACGGTTGTAATCATCGTGGCGGCTTCATCGGGCGGTTCCGACTGGGCCAGCGTTCCTGATGTTCGCCAAAGTGCGCTCTCAACGGGAGGCTTCCAATGGTAACGGGATTTGCAAAGTTTGAATGGCGTTTAGCCGCTGTGTTGTGTGCGGTGACGTCGCTGGTTGTTGGCTGCAGCGGCGATGGGGATCCTCCCAAAGGGTTTGGTGTGAACGTCACCGTAGACGCGCGCAACATTCCTCAAACCGAACGCGACCGCGTGGTCAGTGGACGCTTGCTGGCATCAACGGGAACACCAACGGAAGTGGCGCTTGGTTCGGCCATTCGGTCGGGTGAGGTGCGATTCCGGTTCATTCCGCAAGCGACGAGCGGCGGTTTGGCTTTGGCGCTGGAGGCGTTGGATGCGACGGGCGCAGTGGTGGCCAGCGGCATTGGCGCTGCGGTGGAACTTATGCCCGATCGGGCGGTGGCAACCACGATTACTTTGACCCTAGGGCCTTTGACAGGCGATGGCGGCGTGTTTGATTTCGATGCGCCGGTGGGCAAAGCCAATGGCGTGGCGTGCACCACCAACGCTGAATGTGGCTCGAATGCATGCGCCGACGGTGTCTGTTGCAACGTCGCATGCAGCGGCACGTGCGAGAGCTGCGCCTCGGCAGGCTTGGCGGGCACGTGTTCGCCGATTCCCGATGACACCGATCCCGAATTGGAATGCGCGCCGGTCATCCCGATGGCGCCTCAGGGCGACGCGGGCGTGGAGAGTGATGCTGGCCCCGTAGATGGAGGTGTCGAGCTGAATGTGCCCGCGAGCGGCCTCATGCGAAACGCGGCGGTTTGCGGCGGCAAATGCAACGGCCAACGCGCCTGCAAATTCCCCGGTGCCACCACATCTTGCGGCACCAAGTGGTGCAACGAGCCCACGGAGCCAGCCGCTATGGTTTGCGATGGGGCTGGAAGCTGCGAACCACAGCTTCTCCAGTGCACGGACTACGCCTGCAACGAGGGGGCGTGCCGTACCCAGTGTGCAAAGCACGAGGATTGCCGAACCGAAACCAACTATTGCGCGGGCGACAACAAGTGCAACCCGAAGAAGGCCAAGGGCATTGCGTGTATGTCGGGTGAGGAATGTCAAACCGGGCACTGTGCCAACGGCTTTTGCTGCAACACCGCCTGCGGGGCACCTTCTCAGTGCAACGTTATGGGCTCAATCGGCAATTGTAGCTGTCCTGGTGTCACCTGCGCCGCAGGCGTCGCCTGTCAGATCTTTTACCGCGACAACGATGGTGACGGGTTCGGCGATCCGGACAACACACAGCCCGCGTGTGCGGGTCCCCCGCCAGCAAAGTACGTTGCCAATAATAAAGATTGCGACGACGGCGACGCCAATGCCAAGCCAGGACAAACCGCCTTTTTCACTGTCCCTAGCAAAGGCAAAGGCACCTACGACTACAACTGCGACGGAAGACCAACCAAGCAGTACCTAGACGCATTGGGATTCTCGTGCCTATTCCAGTATGGAGACGAGTGCGGAAAAGGCGCCACCACCAGATGCAAGTCTGGCGGCGACACTGCAGGAAACGGCTGT
>JBBSJE010000362.1:0-5724 GCA_038257535.1 Polyangia bacterium | reverse complement strand
CGCGCACTACGAGATCATATCGCCGCTTACATGACCGCTTGGAACTCAAATCCGACGCCGTTCGAGTGGACCAAACCTGCAAAAGCCATTATCCGCTCACACAAGCGAATGCTTGATCGCATTTCGCAAGCGGTGCACTAGCGCCTTCCATAGAATCATCCAGGCGGCCGGTGCGGAAACGGGGGCGGAGATCGCGCTTTTGGATGTGGGACCCAATCTTGGTGCGATCAACCGGGCGGTTCTTATCGCTGCCGACGCCCTCGTTGTGCCCTTGGCTCCCGATCTTTTCTCATTGCAAGGTCTTCGGAATTTAGGCCCAACCTTGGGACGTTGGCGCAAAGAGTGGCAGACACGGCTTGCCATTAACCCTGCGAAAGACCTCGACCTGCCAAGGGGCGGATTGGAGCCGCTGGGATACGTTCTGCTCCAATTTGGAGCGCGCGACAACCGTCCCGTGCGGGCCTACGACAGATGGGCTCAAAAGGTTCCAGAGACCTACGAACGCTTTGTCCTAGCGCAAGCAACATCGGGGCAGGTCTCGCCTCAAAGTGATCAACGGTGCCTTGGAATGCTCAAGCACTATCGGTCTCTCATGCCGCTGGCGATGGAAGCCCGCAAGCCGGTGTTTGAGTTGAAGCCAGCTGACGGGGCGATCGGCGCGCACACAAGTGCCGTCCACGCTGCGTTTGACGACTTCGCTGCGTTGGCCGTGGCATTGCTTGCCAGGGTGCCAGATGAATAGCCGATTTGCTGCGTTCTTGGCTGCATCAACATAAAGCCGCTTTAGCCGCCCTTTTGCCTTCTTGGGTGGCAAGACCGCCGGGCTGCTAAGCTTGGGATTGGTCATGCGCCCTGGCCCTCCTTTTTTTCGCTCTACACCTCCAGCCAGCGCTGTGGTGGCGTTGTTGGGGCCCACAAACACGGGCAAAACCCATCAGGCAATTGAGCGCATGTTGGAGCACCGCAGCGGCATGATCGGCTTGCCGCTGCGCTTGTTGGCGCGCGAAGTTTACGATCGCGTTCGGGTGCGCGTGGGCGCGGAGGCCGTTGCCTTGGTCACCGGTGAAGAGCGGCAGATCCCCCCACACCCGCGGTATTGGGTCTGCACCGTGGAAGCCATGCCTCCATGCGAAGTTGAATTTGTCGCGGTGGATGAAATTCAGTTGGCCGCGCATCACGAACGCGGGCACATCTTCACCCAAAGGCTTTTGGGGTGGCGGGGCACCCACGAAACTTGGTTCTTGGGCGCCGACACCATTGCGCCTTTGCTGCAAGCCCTGGTACCCGCTGCAAAAATTGAACGTAAGCCGCGGTTGTCGGTGTTGCGGGCCGCTGGCAGCGCAACCATAGGCCAGCTGCCGCCGCGCACCGCCGTCGTGGCGTTTTCCGCCGCACGCGTTTATGAATTGGCCGAGCGAATCAAGTTGAAGCGGGGTGGGGCGGCGGTGGTGTTGGGGGCGCTTTCGCCGCGCACACGCAACGCTCAGGTGGCGATGTACCAGGCCGGCGAGGTTGATTTCCTGGTGGCCACCGATGCCATTGGCATGGGCTTGAACATGAACGTTGACTGCGTGGCGTTCGCAGATCTGAAAAAATACGATGGCCGCCAAGGCCGCGCGCTGGAAGACGCCGAAATGGCGCAAATTGCAGGGCGGGCGGGCCGCAACCGAAATGACGGGCGATTCTGCACCTTGGTGCCACTGGCACCGTTGCCGTTTGCCACCCAAAGCGCGATTGAAGACCATCGCTTCGCGCCGCTTTTGCGTGTGCATTGGCGCAGCGATGCGCTTGAGTTTGAATCAACAGACGTTTTGCTTCGTTCGCTGGCGCGCCGGCCGTTTTCTGAAGCCTTGATTCTCACCGACAACGCCGAAGATCAACAGGCCTTGGCGCGGCTCACTCGGCGCGCCGACGTGCAAGCTTTGGCGGTGGGCCGCGAACGTGTGCAATTGCTCTGGCAGGTGTGCCAGATCCCCGACTTTCGCAAGTTGTTGCTCGACGATCACTTCAATTTGCTGGCATCCGTTTACACTCAGCTTTGCCACAGCGGGCAACTGGCCAGCGACTGGGTTCACCAACAGGTGCAGCGGCTTGACGACGTGGCAGGCGAATTGGACACGCTGCTGATGCGTATGGCCGCCATTCGCACCTGGACGTTCATCACGCATCGAACCGATTGGCTACGCCATGCGCATGAATGGCAAGCGCGTACGCTGGCCATTGAAGACAAGCTAAGCGATGCCTTGCATGAGCAACTGGTTGGTCGCTTCGTAGACCGGCACGGGCGCCAGCGGCGTACCCCTCGCACCGCCCCGCCGAGTTTGCGCCCGAACGTGCGCGCCAGCCCTATCGCGTTGGTGAAGCCCGATCAGAAAACCCGGTCGCTATCCGCCTTGGCCAGCTTGGTCGAAGTTGTCACGCCCGCTGCGCAAGAGCGCGCCGAAGCCGACGTGTGGCTGCGGGCGCCTGACGCGCGCTTTGGTTTGCGCGACGACGGTCGCATTTACGATGAGCTCGATCCGCAAAACCCCGCTCTGGCCAAGCTGGCAGCGGGCTTGGACCTGTTGCATCCGGAGGTTGTGGTGTTGCCCAGCCTCGCGTCCAGCTTGCAGCAAGGGTTGCGCTTGCGCTTGACGAAATTCGTCCAAAGCTTGATAGACCAGCACCTGGGCGTGTTGAAAACAGCATCCCCACAGGGCAGCACCCGCGCTTGGCGCGCCATCATGTATGCGCTTCGCAAAGGATTGGGAAGCCTGTCACTGCAGGAGCTCGACGAATTTGTATTTGACGATCTGGCCCCCGCAGAACATGCCGCTTTGCGTACGTTGGGCTTTCGCAGGCACAACGGTGTCTGTTTCTTGCAGCCGCTGGCGCGTCCCCTAGTTTTGAGCTTGCGTTGGCGTTTGCTGGCCCCTTATTGGCCAAGCCCGCGCCCCTTACACGCCCCTGCCATTTTGGCGGCGGACCTTGCGCTTGCCGATGCACTCAAACGATCCGCGGGATACCTGCCGCGCGGCGAGGTTTGGGTTCGCCTGGAGGCAGGACGCAAGAGGTCCAGGCGCTGATCGGGTGCCTTGCGCATTACCCCTCGGGGCTCAGCTTGCGCCCCCATAGTGCAATCGTGCCCGCCTGCAGCAGGTTCAGCGCTGCAGCGCCTAAGAATGCAGGCGCTGCCGACCCTGTGGCCTCGTAGACGTGTCCTGTAATCACAGCACCTAGAAGCGAACCCAGTCCGAACACGCTGCCTGTGAACAATGTTTGCCCGGTGGCGCGCAAGTTATCGGGCACGCAGCCGCTGAGCCATGCCAAAGACGACGCCCAAAACACCCCGAACGTCAGCCCATGCAAGCATTGCACGACCACCAGCAACACTGGGTTGTGAACCGTTGCTGTAATGGCCCAGCGCACAGCCGATAGCGCGGTAACGATGATCAACAAAGTGGAAAGTCGGGCGCGGCGTCGAATGTGACGGAAGTAGAAGAACGTCAACATTTCCGAAAGCACGCTCAACGCGAACGCGTAGCTGATGATCTGGTGGCCCAGCCCGCGATCTTGAACATGCACACCGAAGAAGCCGTGGTAGGGCGCTGCGCACCCCCAATGCACGCCTCCGGTGATCAAGATGAAAAGCAGCCGCCTGTCTTTGATCAGAAGCTTGGCGTCGGCAAGCTTGGGTCGCGCGTGGGTGCCTTTGCCATGCACGCGAAACGCCAGCAGCAACGCCAGCGTCAAGGCGCCCGCAACCAAGAAGGGCAGCCACGGATCCGCACCGCGTGCGCGACGTGCAAAAATTTGCCCCGCCGCCAAACACGACACTACAAACCCCATCGAGCCCCAAAACCGGATGCGCCCGTAATCATCGCCCGCGGCTTTGACCCGTGACAACGACAAGGTGTCAGAAAGCCCTGGCAGCGCGATGTTAAACAGCTGGTGGCTTAGCTGAATCGCCATCACCGCCACAAAACCACTGGCCCATGCCAACGGCAGATACGTAAACGCGGCCCCTGCCAAGGCCACGCGCAAAATTACATCGGGCCGTTGCGTGCGGTCGGTAAGCCACCCCCACAGCACGGGCCCC
This sequence comes from Polyangia bacterium, assembly GCA_038257535.1. GTDB lineage: Bacteria > Myxococcota_A > Polyangia > Fen-1088 > Fen-1088 > JAGTJU01. Next base: position 1,646 of record JBBSJE010000362.1, on the reverse strand, counting down.
AACATATGCATCAAGGGCGAAACGGCCAAAACCCAGCCAATGTCTTGCCCTGAGAACCCCAAACCGCGCAAATACGGCGGGAAAAATGGCACCGCCACACCCACCGCCGCCAAATAGCAGAAGTAGTAAGCACGCAGCGCGAGTGGGCCAGGATAGGTCGAGTGGTTGGGGGCGAGCAGGGTCAAGTTTCGGGTAAGGGCGCGGCGCGGGAGTACGGCGCGTGCTCAGCATATTCGTGCACGCGGCTTTTCACCACTTGAGATTCGTGGCGCAAAAAACCCGCGATGGCTTGCTCTAGCCCAGGATGCAAAATCAGGTGGGCGCTATGGGTAAATTGCGGCACCAACCCACGTTTGAGCTTGTGCTCCCCTTGCGCCCCCGCTTCAAAACGGGTGAGTTTGTGCGCGATCGCGCGGTCAATCAGCTGGTAGTAGCACAGCTCGAAGTGAAGCATTTCGCGCTCCACTTCCGCACCCCAATACCGCCCATAGATGTGTTGGCCCTTTTCAAAGTTCAAAGTGCCTGCCACAGGCTGATTGCCGTCGTAGGCAAATGTGCAAACCACCCGATGCGCGTAGGTTTCGCGAATGGCTTTGAAAAACGCGGGAGTCAAATATGTGATGGCCCCGTGTTTGTCGGCGTTCTCGTCATAGAGCCGCTGCACCGCTTGCCATTCAAGCGCGCCCATCTCGGGGCCCGTGATGGTTTGCAGACGCAGGCCGTGGCTTTGGGCGATTCGCCGCTCTTTGCGCACCTGCTTGCGGTTGGCAGCGCGAAACGTAGCTAAGAACGCGTCGAAGCTCGCGTAGGGCGTGGGCTCGTTGCTCCAGTGAAATTGGAACGACAGCCTTGGGTGAAAACCCGCTTGCGCCAGTTCGTGCACCTCGCTGGCTTGGCAAAACAGCACGTGCACCGACGAAACCCCATGGGCCTGCGCCACCGCCTTCATGCCTTGTACCAGGGCGGCGCTGATCGCGGCGCGCGGCTCGCCCTGTTTCACCAACAGCCGGTGCCCCGTGGCCGGGGTAAACGGCACCGCCGCCACCAGCTTGGGGTAGTAGTCAAGCCCCGCCCGTTCGGCCCCCTGCGCCCACGCCCAATCGAAGATGTATTCGCCGTAGCTGTTGTTTTTCAGGTATAGCGGAACCGCGCCCATCAAGGTGTCGCCCTGCCAGACCACCACAAACTGCGTGAGCCACCCGGTGCGCGGGCCCACCGAACCGGACACCTCGAGTGCGGCCAAAAACGCGTGTTCCGTGAACGGATCGTTGGCGTCAACGCACGCGTTCCATGCAGCGGCGTCAATGCCCAGAACGCTGGGCGCAATTTCTACCCGCAGCGGCGCGTTTAGCACCCTCGTCGCTCGCGGTGTGCAATGGAATGGGCTTTGCTATACAAGGTGACGACCAGCGTGGATGAATTGTACAACACGGCGATGCGGGTTTACGGCCAGATGGGTGGCGCCGCCACGTTAACCATCATGGTAGCGACCACTTTGTTGGCTACGGTTTTGGGCTTTGCCACACTTGTGATGCTGCCGGCCAATCATTTTGTTCCTTGTGCCCCCAGCGATCGATTTCATCCCTTCGTGCGGGGTCTGCTGGCGGTGTTGAGGAATCTGGTGGGCGGCGTGGTTCTCATTATGG
>JBBSJE010000361.1:0-5735 GCA_038257535.1 Polyangia bacterium | reverse complement strand
GGTGGCTCAACAGGGACAAGTGGTTCGCGCTCTACCGCGACGATGGGAGCATCGACGACCAGACCTTCGTCGATGGCGTCTCACGAGGGCTCTTCCGTCTGCACCCCTTGGGGCCAAGACGCATGAGCACCGGCTGCATCGTGTTGCAGTATCCCAGCGAGTTCGACCGTTTGCGAGCCCGCTTACTTGAACGCCCCGTTGAGTATATTCCTAACTCTGGCCTTCGATCTTACGGCAAGGTCGATGTAGCCACAATCGCACCCGATATGCCGCGAACACAGAGACAAAGGTTCGCTTGACTATCAAAAGCCACGCAAGCCTTTTCAAAGCAGGCAAGACCTTAGCTCGTCTAATTGTGGCCGCAGGCCTGGCGATGCTTATGATGAGGCTTCTGCACACCACGGGCCCCGGCATCTGGATTCTGGACCGGATCCCGGATGGCTTCTGGCAAGCATTTCACCGTTGGCGAGGCGGTGCCAATGAGGGGAACGTTGAGGAGACCCAAAACGTTGAGGCCTACCTGGTGTTGTTGGTCTGCTTCCTCATCGCCTTCGGCGGCTTGCTGACGGGCGAGTTCCTTATTCGAAGCGCTGCCAGACAACGCCTGCGACGAAAACACCAGGAGGGCCACGTTCCGTGACCGCCAAGCACACATACCCGGCTCCGTGAGTCGGGTGCATCGGGCGCTTGAGGTGTCTCTTGCCGCCCACGCCCGGGTAGAAGGTCCAGACATGGATAAGTTTAAGCCAGCAAATCTTGCTGCAACCTGTTGGCGCTGGTGCTAAACCGGTGCAAATGCGAGTGCTACCGCTGCTAATCTTGGTGGGCGTCGTTGCTTCTGGGCAAGCTACGGCGTGGGCAGGACCACAGGAGGAAGCGGCACCCATGATCGAAGAAGGTCTGCGCCACTTGCGCGGCCGAAATTACGAAGCCGCATTGGAGCAATTCAAGCAGGCGTACGACATCCTGCCCTCGCCTGCGGTTGAGGCACGAATCGCCCTAGCCGAGCATGGGCTTGAACGATGGATCGATGCTGAACTGCACCTGAAGAATGCGCTCTTAGTTCGCAGCGATCAGTGGGTAAAACAGAACCAGGCAATCCTCGAACGCACACTCAAAGATTTGCAAAGCAAGCTTGGCTGGCTGCTGGTGCAAGGCAGCCCCGATGGGGCCGCGGTGAAAATAGATGGAATCACGCGAGGCTTCTTGCCCAAGGCTGGGCCCATTCGCGTTGAAGCCAAAGAGGCAACGATCGAAGTTGCGAAGGAAGGTTATGCGTCCCAGTGGAAGTACCGTCAGGTCGACGCAGGAAAAACCGCCGAAGCCAGCGTAAACCTGCTTCCGAACGCAACGACAAGGGCAGCTGCGGCCGCACCTCAATCGGAGCGTGTGGCAGCGTCGGTGCTTCCCGAACCCATTGCACTCAAGCCGGGCGCGAAGCCTTCGAGGTTGGGGCAGAAGTTGGGCTACACCTTGGCGTTGGTGGGAGCCTCAGCAACCGCAGGAGCCATTCTCGTGCACTCGCGCATGGACGAACCGCGCGATCCCGCCTCAGGCCAGAAGCGCTTGCCCTTCATCATCGCTGTGGCCGGCGCCGCGACAACGTTGATAGGTTTGGAGTTCTTGTTCATCGATTACGTGCTGAACCATGAACCCGGTTCACAAGGCGCTTTGACCTTGGGTGTGCGAAGCCAATTCTAAATTGCTTGCTCAGGCCCGAGGCGCCGCGGCATCGACCAGAAGGATCTCGCGCAGGCGATTGCGCGCTCGGAACAGAAGCACCCGCTGATTCTCGGGACTGACGTCAAGCATGAGGCAGGCCTCTTTTGCGGAAACGCCTTCGATGTCCCGCAGGGTGAGGATGGCCTGGTAGTTGTGGGGCAACCTTTCCAAGGCCGCTATGAGCCTCTGCGAAAGCTCGTGGTGCAACAAAGCCGATTCTGGATCTCGTGCACCCTCCTGCGGGTGATCCACACCGTTTTGCTCTTGTTGCCGCCCGTGCATGAGCGCCTCCGCGGCGTTTTGCCCTGACTCGGCATCGTCGCTGAGGGACGAGAATGGTTTGGTGCGCCGTTCTCGTTCCCCGGTGGTCTTGGCGCGGTTTGTGAGAATCGAAAACAGCCACGTGCGAAAGTTGCAACGGTTCTCAAAGGCCCCTACACCTTGGAACGCCGCCATCCAAGCGTCTTGCACCACCTCATCGACCAACGCGGGATTGCGGCCCACAAAGGCAGCAGCGACCCTGGACATCGAGTTGTGATAGCGCTGGAACATCTGCACAAAAACGTGGCCCTCACCGCGGGCGAGACTCTGCTGAAGCCGTATCGCTTCATTCTCGTCGCTCACAGCGGCTTCGTCGTTCCCAACGGCGACGGCCACAACGCGAGACTGGGCCTGCGGCTGTTCCGCGATCCCCCTATCCCCCGGTTCCACCCCTGCCCCGGCGGCCAGGTCCACCGACCTGCTTGCCCCTGCCCGCATCTAGCAAACATACAACGCCACGCCCGGATCCGAAAGGGGGGGTTGCCAATACGGCAGCGCCTATGCCATTTGCGAACCTTAAAAGCGAATGTAACGTTTTGGTCATTCATACGACCAAGGGTTCTCCAGGTCAGGTCAGGTATGCCCGAAAAGGTTTGCTTTCTCTATCGCAGGCTCGCGAGTGACGAACTGGGCGTCCAGTTGTCACCCTTTCGAAAGGCTCAACTGAGACTTCATACCTACGGGTGTGCCGATTGCCGCGGTTATCAGGCGGACCTTGCGCACATGGCTCACGCGTTAAAGCACCAGGGACAGCACCTGTCAGACGCAATGCCTTCACCCCAACTCATGGCGGCTTTCGCGCAGGCCTCACAGGAAGCCGCCCATGGGGTTGAAAATTCGTCTTTCGGTTTGCAACGTCTGATGATGTGGATGCGAGGATGGCGTGGGATCGCGGCGGTGTGCGCGATGCTTGCTTCCTCCGCGGCCCTTGCCGCCGCGGCACTAGGGCCGCCGACGACCAAACCAGCGCTTAGCGCATCTCAAGGGTTGATGTGTTTCGTGGTGGAGAGCATAGCCGGCCTGTCAGCGGCGGTCGCGCTTGTGATTTTCACGGCCCGGCGGCGTTCGCCGCTGATGCCGCTGGGCGCGGCTGCAGCCGCCGGGCTCGCCGGTCTCTGTGCGCAAGCAGCCACCCAATTGCATTGCCCGGCGCCGGCAACTCTGCCTCACATTTTCATCTTTCATTTTGGCGCAGTCGTTCTGGTGGTTGCCACCGCCTTCGCCCTTGCAAGCTGGTACGAGAAACGTCGACTCGATCGCCTTTATGCGGCCTGACAACTGAGATGCTGTTGGCGGCAGCAGCCGGTTTCCCGTGTGCGCCGCGAACTGGGCATCAAGGCTTTGCGGGACGCTCACATGGACCGCCACTCGTTCGTCCTGACAATGGGCGGTGGGGCGCTCCTGGATCTGACCGACTACGCAACGGCCATCACTCATCGAGGGCTAAGAACTGTTCGGTTGCCGAGCACCGTGCTGGCGCAAAACGATTCGAGTCGGTGCAGGCTGATGGGCGCTTCACGATTTTGCGTGGACTCGATGAATTCCGAGAGCACCTTGGCGGAGATCTAACGGTGAAGCTTACGCAAATAGGCCGATCCGAGGAGGTCCACTTTCAGCGAGCTGCATACGTTCTGTCAGTGGTGAAGCGCAGAACACGAGATCTAGTGGCGATCGACGCCTGTGGTTCATGGACAACATACCGGCTCATGTCATGCTACGGCATGTGGGGTGCGAGGGGCGGGATCGAGAGATAAGCAACACTGCTGTCGGCGAAAGTCGCGCTGTCGCACGTCTGCTCATCAGCGATCTTCCAGGACGCATGTCAGGTCTTCTGGCTCCTGCCGCCGATGCATGCTCTGTACATCTACATTGCTGCTCAGGAGCAATCCACGCGCGCTCGCGTTGCCAGAAAGTCACGTTTTAGGAGGAGCTCATGATCATGAGAAGAAAGGCGGCCGCAGTCTGTGTTTTTGCGCTGGCTGCAAACGGAGGATGCGCGAACCTTGGCGAGAAAACGCAGGGGCGGACGAAACCGCCCGCACCTGTTGAATCGCCCAAGGACGCCAAGGAGGCGATGAACGTCAAGAAGGCGCAGTTGCTGGTCCCTGAGGAGCACGACCCTCCCGAGGAGATCGTCAACGCCCAGCTTCCCGCACCCACGTTTATGCAAGTGCCCCAAGGCTACAAGGTCGAGCTCTGGGTTCAGGGGTTAACCTACCCCACCTCCGTCACGTGGGATGACAAGGGGCAGATGTATGTCGCCGAGGCCGGGGGCGCATTTCTCGAGGAGGCGCCACCGGCGCGCATCCTCCGCGTTGAGAAGGGCAAGGCGACCGAGGTGGCCAACCTATCTGACAAGGATATCAAGGCTTCGGTCGTCGGGCTCACCTGGCACAAAGGCGCCTTCTACTTCACTCATCGTGATGAGGATCGCACCGGCGCCGTTTCGAAGATGACTCCCGACGGCACCGTCACACGCCTCATCACCGGGATCGTCGATGGCCAGACGGACCATCAGACCAACGACATCCGCGTGGGCCCCGACGGGCGAATGTACGTGGCGTCCGGCGTCGGTGGCAACGCCGGGATCATCGGTCAGGACATGACGCCCTTCGTGCTCAAGGATCCCACACTGCACACAACTTCAGCGAAGGACATCGTGCTCACGGGCGTGAACGCGATGATTCCTGACTACCGGACGCCTCACCAGGGCGACATGATCCGAACCGGGGCATACGTTCCCTTCGGAACGGAGATCAACCCCGGGCACGTCATCAAGGGCACCAACAAAGCCGGTGGCGCAATCTTGGTGTTTGACCCAAACAATGCGGAGGCCACCGTTCGGCCCTACGCCTGGGGCTTTCGGAACGTGGTTGGGCTGGCATGGGACGCAGGCGGGCAGCTCTTCGCCACGCAGAACGGTTACGATCTGATCCCGCCGCGCCCGATCAAGGACCAATACGATCCAACATACCTCGTCCGCGAAGGTGCCTGGTATGGCTGGCCTGATTTCTCCGCCGCTTTCGAACCGGTGACCGATCCGAAGTTCCGCGCACCGGGCCAGATGATTGCGCCGGTGTACGTGCGAGGAGAGCTCCAGGGTCGCAAAATCATGTTCCTCATCGATCACGACAAGAGTGGCCTCAAGCGCCCCGACAAGTCGCTGATCGCGGGTCTGCACGAGATCAACGCATCGCCATCGAAGCTGGACGTGGCCCCAGCGTCTTGGGGCCCAGACGCAGGCAGCCTGTTCATCGCCGAATGGGGCGACATGGCCTGGTTCAACAATGCCACGCGAGACCTCCCGGCGGGCAACCGCGTGTCCCGCATCAACCCGAGCACGAAGAAGGTCGAGCCGTTCCTGTCGAACAAGGCTTTGGGCCCGGCCTCCGCCCACAACAAGCCTGGCCTCGGCCTCGAGCGCCCGTTCGATGTGAAGTTCGGCCCCGACGGCGCGATGTACATCGTCGACTACGGGCAGCACAGCATCGTCCTGCAGCGTGTGGCAGAGGGCCATCTGCCGTTCGAGTTCGCGCCGAAGACAGGGATGATTTGGAAGGTTACCCGTTCGGTCGGCGCGACTGCTACCACAGGCAAGCCCCGTGTTCAGGCGCAGTAGGGCTGGTTCAATGGTTCGATTGAAAGGAGCTTCAAATATGTCTTTGCACAAAACAGTGAACATGATCGTTTTC
>JBBSJE010000360.1:0-5738 GCA_038257535.1 Polyangia bacterium | reverse complement strand
CGCCCATGATTGCCATCTACCCAGGCACCTTCGATCCGATTACCAACGGCCACGTAGACATTCTGCGCCGCGCTTCGCACCTATGCGACAAGGTGATTGTGGCGGTGGCCGAAAACGTTCGCAAAGCACCCCTGTTTTCGCTGCAAGAGCGGGTGGCCATGGTGAAAGACAGCGTGGGCGAAAATCCGCAGATTCAGGTGGATTCGTTCTCGGGACTGTTGGTTGATTACGCCCGCCGCCAAGGGGCGCGCGCCTTGATTCGCGGCCTGCGCGCGATCGCCGATTTCGAGTACGAGTTTCAATTCGCCCACATGAACCGGCACCTAGCACCCGATGTCGAAACGCTGTTTTTGATGACCAGCGAGGAAAGCTTTTACGTTTCTTCGTCTTTGGTAAAAGAAGTTGCCAGCATGGGCGGAGACATCACCCGCATCGTGCCGGCGCCCGTGATGCGGGCGCTTGAAAAAAAGTTCCAGAACCAACAACCATAGCCATAGGGATCCGCAGATGAAACTGTCGAAGCGTTTGGACGTCATTGAACCTTCTATGACCTTGAAGGTCACCGCTCGGGCCGCAGAGCTGAAAGCCCAAGGGGTGGACGTCATTAGCTTTGGCGCCGGCGAGCCCGATTTCGACACGCCCGCGCACATCAAGGAAGCGGCCAAAAAGGCGTTGGATGCCGGCGCCACCAAGTACACCGCGGTGGCCGGAACACCCGAGCTGCGCAAAGCCGCGGCCGCATGGTTCTCGAAGGACCATGGCTTGGATGTCACCCCCGGCGAAGTGATGGTGTCCGCGGGTGCCAAGCAGGTGATCTACAACGCCTTCCAGGCTTTGCTGGACGAAGGCGATGAGGTGATTTTGCCCGCACCTTACTGGGTTAGTTACTCAGAGATCGCCAAATTGGCCGGCGGTGTGCCCGTGCCCGTGGCCTCTTCGGCGGCCGACAATTTCGAGGTGCGGCCCGACGCCATTGCCAAGGCCATCACGCCGCGAACCAAGATGATCGTGGTGGTGTCGCCCAGCAACCCCACGGGCGCGGTGTACAGCGAAGCCACCTTGCGTGGGATCTCGGATCTGGTGGTGAAGCACAACCTGTGGATGCTCACCGACGACATTTACCGCTACCTTTGTTACGGCAACGCCAAGTTCATTCAGCCGGCCACCTTTGGCCCCGAAGTGCGCAAGCGCACCATCATTGCCGATGGGGTGTCCAAAGCCTACGCGATGACCGGTTGGCGCATTGGTTTTGCCTGCGCCCCCAAAGAGGTGATCGAGGCCATGAGCACTTTGCAGGGCCAATCCACCACCAACGCCGCCACCGTAAGCCAGGCCGCCGCGCTGGCCGCGATCACTGGGCCACAAGACGAAGTGGAGCGCATGCGGGTGGAGTTTGACAAGCGCCGCCAGTACATGGTGAAGGGCCTCAACGCCATCGCGGGCGTGAAGTGCGTGGAACCCATGGGCGCGTTTTACGCTTTCCCGGATGTCTCGTCGTTCAATGGCAAGCGCACCCCAGCGGGCCAAGTGATCAAGAGCGATCTTGATCTGTGCGAGTACCTCATTGGTGAGGGCCGCGTGGCCTTGGTTCCCGGAAGCGCGTTCTACGCTCCTGGCTTCGTGCGCTTGTCGTACGCCACCTCGCAAGCCAACATTGAAAAGGGCCTGTCGCGCATCGCTGAGGCGCTTGCGCAGCTGAAGTAGCCAAAAACGTAGAGGGTAGGGTGGCGGGCGCTCGGTCTGCCACCCCGTTTCTAAGGAGCTGCCTATATAGCGTGCGGCGTTAAACGCTTGCGCCGCAGCTTTTCGACCAAGGTTGTGCGGTTGAGGCCCAAAAGCTCAGCGGCCTTGTTTTTGTTGCCGCCGGTGCGCTCGAGCGCCTCGGAAATCATCCGCTCTTCAACCGCCTCAAGGATGGTTTTCAAGTCCGTGGCGCCTTCTTCCGGTAGTGGCGGAATCGCATTGGCATTGGCCACCGGCGTGGGCGCGGGTGTTGCTGTGACGGGGGCCATGGCGGCGTCCAGAACCCTAATGTTCGATGGCAAATCAGAAGGCCCAATGCGCCCGCTGCCTTTCATGATCACCAGGCGTTCGATCAAATTCTCAAGCTCGCGGATGTTCCCAGGCCAGGAGTGGCGTTTGAGCAATTCCAAGGCGGCGTGTTCCACCCCCACAACCGCCCGTCGGTGATGCTGATTCGCCCGCTTCATAAAGTGCTCAACCAACAGAGGAAGGTCGGCTGGGCGCGCGCGCAAGGGCGGCATCTCAATGGGGATCACGTTAAGCCGCCAATAAAGATCTGACCGGAAGCGGCCCCTCTCGGCTTCTTTGGCCAGATCGCGGTTGGTGGCGGCAATCACCCGCACATCAATCTGCAGCGGCGCTTCTTGCCCCACGGGATAAAGCTCGCCCTCTTGGATCACCCGCAGCAGCTTGGCCTGCACGCCCATTTCCATCTCGCCCACTTCGTCGAGGAAAATGGTGCCACCATCGGCCTGGCCAAAGCGGCCGGTTCGAGCGCTGCTAGCACCCGTGAACGCGCCCTTGGTGTGACCAAACAGCTCCGACTCCACGAGGGTCTCGGGAATCGCCGCGCAATTGACGGCCACAAAGGGCTTCTTTGCGCGTGGCGATCCTGACACGATTGAACGCGCCACAAGCTCTTTGCCTGTACCCGATTCGCCGGTGATCAGCACGGTGCACGAGGTGTCGGCGACCTGAGCGATGAGGGCCAAAACAGGCACCACCGCGGGATCTTCACCCAGCAACCAGGGGGCGTAGCGATCGCGCCAGGCCGTGGGGGCCATGAGGGGAGGGGGCGTGTTTTCCGCAAACCCCAGAACGTGTTCCAGGACCTCCTCAAGCGCCGGAAACTCGAACGGCTTTATCAGAAAGTCGCGAGCGCCCGCGCGCATGGCGCGAACCGCATCGGGGATCTCGGCGCTGCCGCTCATCACGATCACCGGCGTGCCGGGGCTGTGGCGTCGGGCGGCTTCCAGAATTTCAAAGCCATTGACCTCGGGCATCCGCAGGTCGGTGACGATGACGTCGAAGTGGTCGCGTGCCAAATGGCCCAATCCCGAGGGTCCATCGGCCGTGACGACGTCGAAGGACAGCGTCCGCAGCAAACGGGCCAGACCCCGGCAAAGGGAGTCTTCGTCATCACACAATAAAAGCTTTCTCACCAATGGTCCTGCAAGGAGGGAGTGTGTGTTAAGTAGGCGGAATTCCGACAGAAAGCCGGAGGGAGAGCCTCTTGATTATGGCACAGCTCGAATTTTTGGGTCAAGTCACTATGTAAGGACGCCGATACTTGCCCGTTTGTGCACGGGATTTGTTTTGAGGGTTTTACGTCACCGATGCAAGGCCCGAAGCGGGGTGCCAATTGGCTGCGTGTGGGCGAAGCGCGGGGCTTATGCGACCCGCGGCGCAAACGGGCAGGTGTTGACGGCGACGCAGGCCGCAGGCGTGAGCGGAAGCAGACGCGTGCGGTTTTGCATGGCGTTTTTGCCGCATCTGCGCGGTTTGCTGCATACACTTGCCGCCCGTGACCGATCCGGCCAAATCGCTTCTGCTCCGCTTTGAACGCGCGTTGTCGCAACTTGACGCTGTGGTGAACCTACAGCCCGCGCCCACCAACAGCGACATCGTTTCCCAGCTGTCTGCCCGCATGGGGCGCCCCGTTCCCGACGGTGTGGCGGCGTTCTTCAACGCCTACGACGGCGGCACCATCAGCCGCAAAGCGCCGCGCAGCGAGCGCCCCGAACGGCCCCCCACCGAGCCCTGGGCTTCCGAAGAGCCCGAGTTGCTGGTGCGCTTCATCAGCCACGAGGAGGCTCTGGCATTGGCCGAACAAGGCGGCGCGTCGCTCAAGGGCCTATGGCCCGTGCTTCAGCGTGGCGGCCAAATCGTGGCGCTGGATGCCGAAGCGCCCAGTGGTGAAGAAGCCGAATGGCCTGTGGTGCAGGTGGCTGACCGGAGCGTCGACCGGCTGGGCTCGTCGCTACTGCGATTTTTGTCGGTGCTGCTGGTAGAAGCCACCTATGAATTGGCGTTGCCCGACGAACGTCCGGAACCCGGTGGCAAATTGGAAAAAGAGCTGAAGAGCCGACGCCTGGTTTTGGCGGCGCAGCGTACGGCTTTGGATCCTCAGCTTTCTGACCACTGGGTTGATTGGGCGGACCTGTTGGAAGAAGACGGCCAACCGGCGCAAGCGCACGACACGCTTGAACGCGGGCTGGCGGCGTCGAATCCCACGGGGCCGGCGTTGCTGGCAAGCCTTGGATTTCGGGGCCTATTGGCCAACGATCCCGCGGCGGCCCGCAGCGCGCTGGAGGATGCCGTATCGCTTGAGGCGATGACCGCGCGGGACGACGACGCGCGGCTGGATGCTGCCGCCATGCTGCTGCTGATTGGCACTGACAGCGGCGATTCGCAGTTGGTGAAACGGTCGCGCGCCACGCTCAAAAACGCGATGGCGGCCACGGGTGCGTTTTGGCGGGCGGAAGCGGTGCGAGCGCTGGCCACGGGCGACAACGCACGATCGTCATTGGCGCTGCGCTTGGTGAGGATTTTGCTGCCGGATGACACGGACGCGGCCGTGATATCCGATCCAAGTCCAGCGGTGCGGGCGTCGGTGGCCGCGATCGTCAAAGCGCGAACAGCTTTGGATGAGGGCGATTTTGACGCCGCCGCGCGGGCGGCCCGCGAAGCCATTGCGGCCTGTGGAAGCCTGGCGATGGCCCATGCTTTGTTGGCTGAAGCGCTAAACGCCTTGCGCAGCAAACAGGCCGTGGAATACGCCACGAAAGCCATCGAGCTAAACCCTTCGCTCATCGATGGCTGGCGGGAATTGGGCGACGCCCATATGGAAGCGCAAGACATGAACGCCGCCATTTCCGCCTTCAATGAAGGCATCACACGCGACCCGGCTTATGGCCTGCTTTACGCCAAACGCGCGCAAGCTTTGTTGGAACTGGGGCGTCGCATTGAAGCCTTGGAGTCGATTGGTGAGGCGGCTGACTTGGGTGGGGACGCGTTTTTCTTGGCGGCGGTTCGCGGCGACATTCTATCGGCCATGGAACGGCACAAAGAAGCCGCCGAAAGCTACGACCAAGCGCTTATCTACGAGCCCGAAGACCATTGGACCCTACATCAAGGTGCGCTTGAACACGCCCAGGCGGGCAACATGGACCGGGCCTCCGAGCTTTTTGAATTGGCGCTGCGCCATGATCGCGATGGCTGCCATCAAACGCTTGTCGACTACGCGCAGCTGATGCGCCAGGCGGGGCGGATCGGTGATGCGGTTCGATTGTACCGGCGTGCGGTTGCGGCGGCGCCTTACGAGCAGCAGTGGCGCACGTGGCTTAAAGAAGCCGAGGCCGAGTTGAAAGCCGCCCCTAATTGACGCTCAGTCGCGTTTTCTGCAGCGCATTTCGCGCATTTCGCAATTGAAAGCTCATGCAAAACCTCACGCGTGTGGCTTATGCTGCGCGCGGGGGGTAGGCTTAATAGAAATGAGCGGTCAATCATTGCCTTTGGCAGTGGTGCCTTCGGCCGCCACGACGGGGACCGGTCAAAAGCCGGCCGTGGGACCCGAGGCATTGCAACACAGAGAGCTTCTCGACGAGGAGTTCTGGCGGCGCATCCCCGCGTACAGCGATGTGGGCGTGGCAGAATTTTTGGATCATCTGTGGCAGGCCAAAAACAGCATCACCAGCACCAGCAAGCTGCTGTCT
>JBBSJE010000359.1:0-5801 GCA_038257535.1 Polyangia bacterium | reverse complement strand
CCAACTTGTTGCTTGGTGCTGGCGTACTGGCAGTCACCACGATCTTGGCCCAACAGGCTGGCCGGTCAGCGCGTTGGAAGCTGGTCTCTCGCTTTTTGCCCTGACGGGATCACAGCCCCGGATCCTTTGCCATCCAAAGTATCCGGGGCGCGGGGCGCCGTTGACATCAAACCCTTCGACGCATCGCTCAAGGTGCGGCGATGTGGGATGGGTTTGACGGCTGCGAAAGGTCGAGCCTATACTAGGGTTACCTTGATGGTTTCTCGCAAAGCTCGTTTGGCCGCCATGGCGTTCGTATTGCCATTGGTGCTGCTGGTATCGGGCTTGGCTCAGTCGGCTGCCATGTTCTGTCGTATGCAAGGCCAGGCGGTTGTGGCGTCGCGTGGCTGTTGCTGTCCTGTGGCCGCGGCCGAGAGCAACACGCAAGACGAGCCCACAGCCGCCACAGTGGAACGGCAGGGCTGTTGCGAGGCGATCGCTGCCAATCAGGACCAGCGGTTGGCGTTGGTCACGCCCAATTTTGAACTGAATCTTCCGGTCTGGATCGCCCCAGCGCTCAATCAAGTTTGGGCGCCATCGACCACTGGGCCCTCGCTCACAGTTGGCCCGTTAGATCATCCATCGCGGCCGCCGAATCGCCCCTTGGTGGTTCTAAAACACGCCTTCTTGATCTGAGAACGCGCGCAAGCGCCCCGGCTATGTGGTTTTCAACGCCTGTGCCGGCGATGCGCTTGCGTGTTTGAGCTGTCATTGGTCAAGCAGCAGGCCGCTTGCGCTTCGAGCTGCGAGCCGCCGCGGTTGCTGTGTGTTTTGTCCTGGGAAGGTGTTCTATGCCTTGTTCGCGAATCGTCCGTTCTCATGCTTGCTTGCAGTTTGGTAAGGCCACAGCCGTAGCTGTGTGGCTTGCTTCTGCAACCGCCGCTGCCGCCGAATCTGACATCGAGCCCGCCGTTCGTGCGCGATTGGAAGCGCAGGTGACGCTGGCCGATGTGCTGGAGCTTGCGTTGGCGCGCAGCCCGGGCTTGGCAGAAGTTCGGTCCCGCGTTCAGGCCGGCCTGCAACAAAGCCGCGCTGATGGCCGTTGGCCTGATCTGCAATTCAAGTACGAGCAGTGGTCGGTGCCGCTGCGCAGACCTTGGGATTTGGGATCGTCCATGGCCTTGATGTTCGGCGTGCAGCAGGTGATCCCGCCTGCGTTGTCGGCCCGCCGACAAGCCGCGGCGGCGCAGGCGGAGGCTTGGTCGGCCAACGAACGCACACGTAGGCTTGACTTGCGCGCGCAGGTGCGGCGCGCGTATGCGCAGTATTACGAAGCTTCCGCGCAATTGAACCTGCATCGTGAGCACGCCGACCTCATCGCCAAGCTGCTTGAGCTTTCTCGTGCTGGTTACCAATCGGGGCGGCGCTCGCAACAAGACGTGCTTCGTTTGAGTTTGGAGGTTTCGCGGATTCACGGAACCTTGGTGCATATGGAGCCTGAACGGCGAAGCGCGCAAGCCTTGCTCAACGCGCTCATGAACCGCCCGCTGGACGCCCCGCTGGGACCGCCCGCCGCTTTGCAGCCGCCCGAAGCCGATTTAGAAGACGTGGCCGTGCAGGGGAGGGACGTTGAAAAGAATCGGCCCGAGTTGGCGGCGGCCGAAGCCGCGGTTCGTCGCACCCAAGCGTTGTTGCAGGCCGCGCGCGGCAACGCGCGAACGCCCAGTTTCATGGTGGGGCTTGATTACATGTACATGCCCATGGACCGCCATCAACATACCTACGGCGCCATGCTGGGCGTGGGCTTGCCGTGGTTGAACCCGGGACGGGGCGACGAAGAGCGGGCGGCGGCGCATCAGGTTGTGGCTGAACGCGAAGCGCTTGAGGCCGCAAAACTGGCGGTGCGCTACGAAGTGGCAAACGCCCAGCTGCAGTGGGAGTCAGCGCGCGCATCGTTCGAGGTGCTTGAGCGGGATATCATCGTTCAGGCACAACGAAATCTCGACGCCGCGCGGGCCTTGTACGCTGCAGGCCAATCAGACGCGTCATCACTGGTTGATGCCGCTCGCATTTATCTAGAGATTCAAGTGGAGCGGGTGGAGGCGTTGGCGCACGTGGAAACCGCCGCGGCTGATCTGGCCCGCGCCCGCGCCGAGGAGACAACCCCATGAACGCCGAGACCATACAAAACGCTTTGCCCGAAGGCGACGAACCCCCACCTCCGGGTGTGCGCACCATGGCGATCGTGCGTTGGGCGCTGGTGGTGGGCATGGCGCTGGTGGCCGTGTTTGCGATCTGGGCTTACGTGCGCAACGCCGATACGTCGCAGGACGCGCAAGGCCAGTACCACTGCCCCATGCATCCGCAAATTGTGTCGTCCACCCCCGGACAATGCCCGATCTGTGGAATGGATCTTGTTCCCATCAAGGTCAACGCAAACACCGCGGACCACGCTGATGCCCATGCAGGTTCAGAGCAGGCGCAGTACCAATGCCCCATGCATCCTGAAATTGTCTCCAACGATCCGAACGCCAAATGTTCCATCTGCGGAATGGACTTGGAACTTGTGCAAACAAACGTGCCGGGTCTGGTTCCCATCGAGTTGACCGCGGATCGGGTGCAAATGATAGGCGTCAAAACCGCCAAGGCCATTTCGATGCGAATGCCGAACAGCTTACGCACAGTGGGCGTGCTGGAAAGCAACGAACGCAGCCGCTTGTTCGTGACCACGCGGTATTCTGGCTGGATCGAAAAACTGCTGGTGAACGAAACCGGACAGCCAGTGAAAGCGGGCCAGATCGTGGCGCAGATTTACAGCCCTGAAGTGCTGCAAGCGCAAGAGGAGTTGCTCAACGCTTTGTCGTGGAAGCAAGACGCACCGGTTACGGCGCCGCATCCGGGCCACGTGAACATCTCATCCGCTTTGGCGGTTGATGCCCGCCGACGGCTTGAGCTTTTGGGCGTGGCGGCGCAAGACATCAACGCGCTTGTTCGCCGCAACAAAACTGAAAGTACGGTGCCGCTGCGTGCCCCCGCCACAGGACACGTGGTGGCCAAGCTGATTTTAGAGGGCTCCGCCATTGCGGCAGGAACGCCGCTGCTTGAAATGGCCGATTTGGCCACCCTGTGGCTGGTGGCCGATGTCTACGAGGGCGATCTGTCGCGCGTAAAGGTGGGCAACAGCGCTCGCTTTGTGACGGCCGCCTATCCCTCGGAAACTTTCACCGCCAAAGTGAAATTTGTTTATCCCACAGTGGATTCGGGGGCGCGCACCTTGCGGGTGCGGCTTGAACTCAAGAACGCCAAAGGGCCCTCGGGTTTAAAGCTGCGGCCGGGCATGTACGGCGACGTCACCCTGCAAACCGAAGTGGTCACGGCGCTGATGGTGCCCGCCGAAGCCGTGGTGGACACCGCCAACGTTCAGTACGTGTTTTTGGCCCATCCACAGGGCCGCTACGAGCCCCGCCGCGTGTCCACAGGGCTCCGGCGCGACAACATGGTGGAGATCGTGGAAGGCCTCAAAGCGGGCGATGAGGTGGTGACCACCGCGAACTTCTTGCTGGATTCCGAGAGCCGTTTGCAAGCCACATTGCGGGGGCAAGGCGAAACGGAAACGGCCGCACCCGCTGCGCCACCGCACGCGCACTAAGGAACTCATCATGATTGAACGCATTGTTGAAGCTTGTGCGCGCAACCGAGTGGCGGTGCTATTGGGCGTAGGGTTCGCCTTGGTGGCCGCGTTCATGGCCATCGACCGGGTAAAGCTTGATGCCATTCCCGACCTGTCTGAACCCCAGGTGATCGTGTTTAGCGAATGGATGGGCCGCAGCCCCACGCTGGTGGAAGATCAGGTGACGTATCCCTTGGCCTCGCGTTTGATCGGAACCCCCAAGGTTACCGATGTGCGTGGTTACTCCATGTTCGGCATGTCCTTCGTGCATGTTGTTTTCGAAGAAGGAACGGACATTTACTGGGCCCGTAGCCGCGTGCTCGAGTACCTCAACGGCCTGCAAAGCGAATTGCCTGAAGGCGTGGTGCCCGTGCTGGGGCCCGACGCCACGGGGGTGGGCTGGGTGTTTCAATACGCCTTGATTGACAAAAGCGGACGCCACAGCCTGGACGAGCTGCGGACGTATCAGGACTTTAATCTGCGCTACGCCCTGGGCGGCGTACCTGGGGTGGCCGAAGTGGCCAGCGTGGGTGGCTTCGAGAAGCAGTACCAGGTGACCGTGGATCCCAACCGGCTGCGCGCCTTTGGCGTGACGATGCCCGATATCATCGCCGCCATTCGCGACTCAAACAACGATGTGGGTGGGCGCGTGTTGGAGATGTCAGGGCGCGAATATTACGTGCGCGGCCGTGGCTACATTCAAGACCTGGGCGCCATTGAGCAGATTGTGCTGCGGTTGCGCGGGCCCTCGGGAACCCCGCTGTTGATACGCGATGTGGCCACAGTGCGGTTTGGTCCCGAGATTCGCCGGGGCTTGATGGAATGGAATGGCGAGGGCGAGGCCGTGGGCGGCATCGTGGTGATGCGCTACGGAGAAAACGCGCTGCAAGTGATTGATCGGGTGAAAGCCAAACTGGCTGAACTGGCGCCCAGCATGCCCGAGGGCGTGCAGGTGGAGATTGGCTACGACCGATCGGATCTCATCAAGCGTTCGGTGAGCACCTTGAAAAAGGCGCTGATCGAAGAGGCCATCGTGGTCAGCTTGGTGATCTTGTTGTTCTTGTTGCATGTGCGCAGCGCCCTGTTGCCGATTTTGTCGCTGCCGATCACCGTGGCGCTGTCGTTCATTCCCATGGTGTTGCTGGACATTCCCTCCACCATCATGAGCTTGGGTGGCATCGCCATCGCCATTGGGGCCACGGTGGATGCGGAGATTGTGATGGTGGAAGCGGCTCACAAAAAGCTTGAGCACGCCGGCCCCGGCGCCGATCGCAAGCGCTTGTTGGCAGAAGCCGCGCGCGAAGTCACGCCCGCGATCTTCTTCTCCTTGTTGATCATCGCGGTGGCATTTTTGCCTGTGTTTACGCTGACGGGGCAAGCAGGGAAGCTGTTCCGTCCGCTGGCGTATACCAAGACCTTTGTGATGCTGATTTCGGCTTTGCTGTCGATCACCTTTGCCCCGGCGCTGCGGGATCTGCTGATTCGCGGCAAGATCAGGCCCGAAAAACACCATCCGGTGTCGCGATTCATCATTCGCTTGTACAAGCCCTTTGTGTACGTAGCCTTGCGCAAGCCGAAGTCCACCGTGGCCTTGGGTTTGTTGGCCATGGCCTCGGCCATTCCCATTGGGTTGCGCCTGGGGCACGAGTTTATGCCGCCGCTCAATGAAGGCGACGTGCTTTATATGCCTATTACCTTTCCCAACATCGCGATTGAGGAAGCCAAGCGGCAGCTGCAAATTCAAGATCGTTTGATCAAAGAGTTTCCCGAGGTGGAATCGGTGTTTGGCAAAGTGGGGCGGGCGGAAACCGCCACCGATCCGGCACCGCTGACCATGGTGGAAACCACCATTCGCCTGCGCCCCCCGTCCACGTGGCGGCGGGTTGACCATCCTCGCTGGCATTCGAGTTGGGCGCCTGCGTGGCTGAAGCCCGTGCTGACGCCGCTGTGGCCGGAAACCCGCGCCATGACCTGGGAAGAGCTGACACAGCAGATGAACGCCAAACTGCACCTGCCGGGTTGGACCAACGCGTGGACGATGCCGATCAATACCCGATTCGACATGCTCACCACAGGCGTGCGAACCCCGGTGGGCATCAAAGTGTTTGGCACCGATCTGCAGCAAATTGAAGCGGTGGGCACGCGGCTTGAT
>JBBSJE010000358.1:0-5809 GCA_038257535.1 Polyangia bacterium | reverse complement strand
GTAACCCCGCGAAATCATAACCCAACAGGAGGATCTGCACCCTAGATCGACGCGAAGTCTCTACCTGATTACATGAGACCAAGAAGAAACATCCAAGTCTTCTGCCGGGCCGACGGCCTCAAAGAGCACTCCAGGTAAATGGCCGATCAGGGCCGAAGCTCGGGGCAATGCCTCAGCTTTCCGCAGGCGGCTGCAGGCTACCGCGAAGCGCCGCCATCAGCTGCTCGATCTTCCGTTCCAACGCCTGTCGGTCGTCCATGTTTTTGGCCGCGGTGCGAACCAAGGGAATCAGCGTGCGCTCCACGATGGCCACCTGCTGCCCCAGCAACTCTTCCACGCCGCGCGGGGGCTCGTTATGAATGGTGAGATTTACGGGGCGCTTTTCCATCGCATGCAAGATGGCGTCGAGCCGGCCCAAGTGATCGGCCAGCCAGTGCGGCAAGCCATCGCCATCGGTTTTGGAGGTTGGCTTGCCATTGGCTTCGGGGCGCGGCCGTTCCAGCGCGCTGCGGATGCCCAAGAGTTGGCCGCCCAGATCTGAAAGTTGCCCGGTGACGCGCGTGACAGGATCATCTTCGGCGCCACCCAATTTTTTCACCCGCACATACTCAAGCTTGATGTCTTTCCACCGGGCCGCCTGTTCCGCACTCAAAGCCCCGCGCAGCTCGGCCAGCTTGAGCAAATTTGTTTCCGCACCCGTGGTAAGCGTTTGCGCTTCGCCCACGTAGTGATCTTCTAACAGCCGCTGCAACTCGGCTTCGGTCATCGCGGCCACAGTTTTTTCGGCCAGCTTGTTCATGTTGCGGTAGCTGCCCTGCAACTTGAACGGCGGTTCGGTGCGGTACTTGTCGTCGGTAGATGCTGAAGCAATGTAGGTTTGGTTCACCTTCAGCAGCGTTTGCTGAATCTTGAACAAGCGTTGCAGCACGGCCTGAATTTCATTCAGCTCCACTGCGGCGTAATCGTGCGCCAGATCTGAAGTGGGCAGCGCTTCGCCTTGGGCCATGCGAATCAGCTTGTAAATGTCGCCAGGGTCCCGGGTTGACAGCGGCTGCAAGACAGGGTTGGACGTGATCGCGTTTTCGATGTAACTGAGCGCAAAAACGTCATCTTTTCCTGACAGAATGTCACCCAAGTTGTAGGTGTCGGCGCGGTTGGCCAGCATGTCGGGGATCTGAAACCGATCGCCAGATTCGGTGTACGGGTTGCCCGCCATCACCACACAGAAACGTTTGCCACGCATGTCGTAGGTGCGCGTTCGCCCCTTCCAGACGCCTTCGATGCGGCGTTGAGCGTCGCATAGCGAGATGAATTTTTGCAGCAGCTCGGGATGCGTGTGCTGAATGTCGTCGAGATACAGCATCACGTTGTTGCCCATCTCAAGCGCCAAATTTATCTTGTCAACCTCTTGCCGGGCTGTGGCGTTGGGCGCTTCCGCCGGATCAAGCGAGCGCACATCGTGCCCTAGTGCGGGCCCGTTGACTTTCATGAACACCAACCCCAGGCGGCTGGCCACGTACTCCATCAATGTGGTTTTGCCGTAGCCGGGGGGCGAGATCACCAGCAGCAAACCCATAAGGTCTGTGCGCTTCTTTTCGCCAGCGGCGCCCATTTGCTTGGCCAGGTTGTCGCCCACCAGCGGCAAATACACTTCATTGACCAAGCGGTTGCGAACAAACGAGGTCAACACTTTGGGTTTGAACTCTTCAAGCCGCAACCGTTCGCGCTCGCGTTCAATCAGCAAGTGGCGCTGCTGCCGATACGCGCGGTAGCCGGCCATGGTTTCGGTTTGAAAGCTTTCGAGCCGAGGCAAAAACTCATCCAGGCGCAAATCCAAGCCGCCATTGTTGATGCGCGGGTGGCTACCCACCAGGCCTTTCACCTGGGCCAGCGTGCGGGCGGCGGTTTCGCCGCGGTCTAAACGGCCCTCGGTCACCAGCAGCGCCACCACTTCTTCAGCAAAGTGCGCCGCTTCGTGTGTGCCGCTGTTGTCTTGGCCCGGCCGCACCACAAAGCCGTGCACCCACGCGCGCGCCATGTTCAAACGCGGCGCTAGATCTTCGAGCGCCCGCAAATCATCGAAAAACTGTGTGCGTAGGTTGTGACGCTCCAGGTGTGCGTTGAAGGCATCGCGCAAGGCGACGGCTTCATGGCTGCACACAAATCGCGGTTGCGCCGCCCCCAACTCTTCAATCAGGTAGCGCGCGCCGTTGCGAATCACGGTGGCATCGGCAATGCCCAGCGCTTGCGCAAACGCTTGCAGCGCTTGTTCAAGCTCACTGGCCAAAAGCTCTTGGGCCCGGCTTGGCCCCACCCAGCCGCGAAGCCGGGCCAAGCTTGCCGCTTGTCGGTGCCAGAGCGCGCGGGCTTCTGGTGCCACCGCCTCGGCCCAGAACAACGTGGCCACCGCGCGGGCGGTAGGGGCAAACCGCAGCAAGCCGGCCGCTTCGCGCAGATCAAGCAGCTTGTAGAGGATCAGCGCCGCGTCGGCGTCGTGAACCCCCCGCTCGTAGCCCTCTTCGTAGCGTGCCGCCGCGGCTTTGCGCACCACTTCCGCCAATCCACCAGGCGAAAGCCGCGCCTCGTGCAGCGCCTTAAGGCTAAGCCCTTCGGCCCCCGCTTCGGCTTGAAACAGCAAGCTGGCCGCCAGCCATTCGGCGCGGTACACGGCATCCGTTTCCGAGATCAAGGTTTGCGACCAATAAGGCTGTGTGGCCATGAACGCCGCATCCACCACCGGTTCGCGAAAATCGGTGCCGGTGATCGAAAGCGCCATGCTTTGCCCTTGCGGGTCGGGCACCAACGTTAGATCAAGCGGCTGCGTGTTGACGGTGAAGCGGTGTTTGCCAAGCCGGATGACGTTGTCGCCATCTTCGAACAGATCAAGCTTGTCTTTGAGACCGCGCAAACCATCTTGCTGGGCGCTCTTGAGCTTTGACAGCAGTTCGTCGCCGCGGGGGCCTTCACCCATCTCGGCCAAGCGCGTGGCCAGCTCCCGCACCTTCAGAATCATGGCATCGGCCGCAAAGTAGCCGTTAAGCTCATCAACGCTTTTGAAACCTTGCGCGCGCCGAGACACGCCTTGCAAGATGCGTTCGGCAGCCGCCATCAAATTTGCGGCGCGGCGCTGCCGTTCGTCGAGCAGGCGCTGCTTTTTCTGGCTAAACGCCTCATAAACCTCTTCCCGCTTCGCCGCCAAGGTGGTGAGGTATTCGTCAAACTCGGAGAAGCGCGATTCTAGCTCCTCCATTTGCACCATCAGCCGCGACAGTTGCTCATCGCAGGCCTCGGGGGTTTCGGCCATGCTCACGGCGCTGGTGACGGTTTGGCCAAACAGCTTGAACTGAGCGGCAAACTCCGCTTCGCCCTCGCCACGCAACAAGGTTTTGCGCCGCGCCTCAAGCGTGGCGCGCAGCCGGCCCCATTGCCCAAATGCAAGCGAGATGCGTTCCAAAATGGTGGTGCGCACGGTGGGATCGTCCACCTGAAGGCTGGCCACGACCTCGGAAAGAACGTTTAAGCCCTGGTTTAAAGCCTCCGTTTTTTCGGACAGTGGCACCAGTGCGCGCGTTTTTTCCACCTGGCCCACCTGCTGGGTCAGCGCTTCAATGTCAGCCAGAACGGGCGTGAACGCGTCGTCTTTTGTGAGAAAAGCCACCGCGGCCTGGCTGACTTTCTCAAACGCCTCAATGGCGCCGGCTTCCATCCGCTCGATGGCGGGGACATCAATGTAACGAATCTCTTTGAGCCCAATCAGATGCCCACGCTGCGATCGCAGCTGGCTGAGCGCGTCCATAAACGGTGCCACGCTTGACCAAGACTCGGGGCGCAACTGCTTGAACAGCTCTTCTTGTTTGGCTTGCGCTGTGGCCAGTTGCTTGGCGGCTTGCCCCCTGAGCGCCTCGACCTTTTCAAATTCGTCGACTATCAGCTCGGCCGTGTGGCGAATGCCCGCAAACAACTCAAGCAACGTGCCCGATTCCAAAAGGGCGGGTTCGCCCAGCCAGTGGTGCAGATCCACGGTGCGCACAAGCTGCGCGATGAGATCTTCGTAAACCAGACGGCTGGGTGACGTGTCTTCCACCAAGCGGCGTACGGCAAAAGCGTCGGAGATGCCGCGCACGAGCTCCGCGTTGCCGATTTTTCCCAACGGGCCCGTGACCCGCGGCGCCTTGGCGGCGTGCTCGTCAGAGACAAACGGCGTGCGCCACATCTGCATCGGGTGAACTCGCGTGGGCTCGTCGCTTTCCGATCGAAACACCACCATGCGCCCGTCGTCAAACAGGCTGTAGCCGTGGCACCGGATCGGTGTGGACACCCGCTTTTCAATCAGGTTGTAAACCAGCAGAATGTAAAGCCCGTCTGAGCGGCGGTGAAACACGTAAAGCACGTCTTCGCCGTTGGGCGCGCGCACGCTGCGCTCAAATTCCAAATCCGAAAAATCGCCCTCGAAAACCTTATGCTGGCCATCTTGTAGGCAGTAGCCGCCAGGAAAAATGATGCCGTGGTCCTCGGGCAGTTCCACGCAGGCAAAACCAATGGCGTCGATGCGCGTGACCGTGCGCGGGCGGGTGGCGTACACCAGATGACGAAACGCCTTCTCGTTGAACGGCCGCAGCCGGAGGAGGATCAAGGACCCCACCTGCGCGTACGCAATCGCGGCGTCGTCCAAAGCCTGGCGGGGATCGTCGACCGGCTCGCTGTAGATGCCTTCGCCCACCTCGGTGTTGTTTTCCACCTTCACGCTGAGCGTGCCGCCGGTGGTTTCAACAAAAATGGTGTTCAAGATGTTGATGTGGGGGAATTTCCCGGCCACATGTTGATCGCGGCTGACGTCTGTCCATTCAAACGTATGCTGAGGTGGAAAAACAAAGTCGCGCTCGCCGCGGTTGTCTATATACGTGGGAACGCCGTCCCGCCCCACACCCCAGCGAAACACGCGCAGGTCGCCGGGATTCGGGCCCATGCGAAACACCGCCAGCAGCTTGTTGTCGGTGCGTGACAGTTTCGTGAGCCGCGCGTGCTTGTAATACTTATATAGTTCAGCAAAATCGTGCGCAAAGCGGGGGTCGGCCAGCAACTGTGCCGCAGGATCGGCGGCCTGCACCGGCACCAGATCAACCTCGCCCTCGACGCTTTCAAACCGATGGACGCTAAAAACGTCGGCCACCACGGTTTCGGTTTTCAAACCCAAAAACACGTTGTAGCCGAACAACAAGTCGCGGCCCACAGTGATGATGTCGGCGGGCACGCAGTTGTTTTCTGTGCGCGCTCTATGCGTGGACAGAACCGTTAGTTCCGTGCTGCCAAACGCCGCCTTGCGCGCTTGGTTCAGCGCTTCGGCGCGTTCGCCAAGCGCGCGCGCCTGTTGCACCAAGCGGGTGCGGATGACTTCATAGCCATCGCCTACGGCTTGTGCGGCGGCGGCCTGCTGTGTTTGCGTCTGAGCCATGGGCGGGTGACCGCAGGTAAGCGGCGGTTAGTCCAGGCCCATTTCCTTTGCCTTCTCCAGCAGTCGCTCAAGCGATTGGCGCTTGCTGCCGTCGGAGGCCTTAATCACATGCGCCAGCGCGCCCACAATGGAGAGATTCTTCAGCGTCTCTCCGTCCATTGGCGAGCGCATCAGCACGTCCTTGACGTCGGCGCGCAGGCTGCTTTGGCCATTTGTGTATTCGGAAGCCAGGTGGCCCAAGGTCTCGCTGTTCGAAAGCGCGCCATCGACCGCGTGACCCAGCGAAACAGCCTTGAAAAACTTATCCAGGAATTGGCCATCGCCGCCCACGATGTTGATCTTCGCTTCTGCCAAGGC
>JBBSJE010000357.1:0-5826 GCA_038257535.1 Polyangia bacterium | reverse complement strand
CAGAGGGTGGGGTTCACGCAAGCCGTTGTGGCCGCGCTTCGAGAAGCCGACAAGGGGTTGCGAACGCAAGTGCAGGAGGTCCAAAGACAATGGCGCTGGTATAACCGAAGCCCACAGGCTACGGTTCAATTCTGGATGCGCGTTTTTGGCGCCCGCTTTTAACAAATGCGCAGTCGTTCCCCTATCTGGTTCAACATTGGGCTGCTTGGGCTAGGGCTTCTCCTCGGACTTGGCAGCGCCTATTTGCTGTTGGTAGCGTTGTTCGAGCTTCAAGCGGCAATGCAACGCCAGTCGGTTGCCGTGACATTCAATAATTCTTTGCTCTTCATTCCAGGTGCCCTTGTCACGTTCGCAGCGCTTGTGATGATCGCCCTGGTCCGCATTCTGAAGCCTAAGTTGCAGCAACGCTTTGAATCCGTAGGGCAAGTCGCCATCATTGTCGGCGTGTTCTTGGGCTTTGGTGGTCGAATCGCCGGCCGTTTCGTTGTAGACCACGTCGTCCAAAGCCACGGCTATAGTCACTGCGCAACCAAGGACAACTATCAGCCACGTCGAGAGCGGCGCGGCTGGGTGATCGATCCAGCCCTATGCAATATCAACCTGCCGGTTGATCACCTGACGCTGCCCGAGCTCAAGAAGCTTCTACGAGGGGATGCCGCGAATGCATTGCCATGAACAAGAGATGCTGTTTGAGTCGCTCTAGCAGCCGAAACCTTCCGAGGCGCGCTGCTCTGCTCTTCCTTGCAAGCGCGTCGCTTATGCACATTCTTTCATTTGTACCGGCTTGCAAGAAAGACCGCCAAGCTAACGCGCAAACCGATGTTTCAGCCCTCGCGCGGCTTATTGAAATGCCAATTCCGCCTCAAGCGGTATGGGGCTGTTCCGCGCGGGATCGTAGGGTGGGCACCCGGTCCCACTGATTGGGTCCTGGTCGCCGTGATGAAGTTCGACGAACACGACCTAGAAGGTTTGATTTCATCGTCGCAGCCCCATAAGGCGTCGCCTGCCCGCATTCTCAAGGCCGAAGTTCCCCGTTGGGTGCCTCCTGAAGTTATGGCGGCCATGACGCCGCTTGATGAGACCCATTTTGCCGTAAACGGACGAAAATTTCTGGCAACGCCCTTTGCCGCGAAGCCAGGAAAGTCAAGCGCCACGGCCTCGGTGGGAACCTTCATCGTGGTTGACGACTGGTTCGTGATTCTCAATAGGGAAATGTAGCTCAACGATCGATGACCGTGAGAGTCGAGCGCCCGCGGCGCACGGTAGATGCTTTCTCGGCCGTCGTAGCGGACTTTTGCCCCTTGAAGGCCCAAATCACAGACTTTCGTTGACCGACCCAAGTGACTTCGAGATAGTGCACGCAAGGAGTTCTCCTCGCATGATTCGATCAAAATGTTTCTGGATGGCAACGGTCTTCAAGCGTTGGCTCCTGATGGTGCCCCTTGCGCTTGCATCTCTTGCGCTCAACGTGCGCCCTGCAGCCGCTTCACTTGTGCTTGCGATGGAGTTGCCTGAAATGACCCGTAGCTCCGATGCGATTGTCGTTGGCAAGGTGCTATCCACGCAGTCGCGACTGGAAAACGGTGGGCGAGCGATCTTGACCGAAATCACCTTCGAGGTGCAGGAAGCGTGGAAAGGCTCCTTTCGAGAAAGCATCCGCACCATCTCAATATTGCAACCCGGCGGCGTGGTTGGAGACATCGAAATGCACGTTCATGGCCTACCGAAGTTTCAGGTTGGAGAAGAGGCCGTACTGTTTTTGAACTGGAGGCTCCCGTTGCAGCCCAGCCTTGGCTTCGTGCTGAACGGGCTTGGGCAAGGGAAGCGCTCGTTGATGCGCAACGCTGATGGAAGAATTATGGCTGGCCCGCCCGATCGCTCAGCGGCCGTGTTTCAGAAGCCGAACGGCCGGTGGCAGCAGGCAGCGCCGGAGCATGCGCTCGAGTTAGATGATCTTCGGAGCAAAGTGAAGTTGCTGCTTTCGGTGCCGCGATGAAGCCGTTGGTGTGCGGCCTAGCGCTGGCCTCGTTGACCATCGCAAGGGGAGATGACGCATTCGCCTATGTGCGGACGAAAGCAGCCGATACTGGAGTTACTTTGGCCTGGGATCGCCCTTGTGTGACTTTGTATTTGCAGTTGGCCTCCCGCCCTGCGGAGATATCAGAGGCGCTGTTCGAGACCGCTGCTCTAGGCGCTGCGTCCGCATGGGGCGAAACCAGCGAATCCTGCAGCGCGCTCGCCTTCGCGGTACGCACGTCGGACGGTGCCGTTCGGCATATTGATCATGACGGGCGTAACACGGTTCAATTCCGCGTTGAGTTTTGGGGGCGAAATGCCAAGCACCCTAGAGATGCCATTCCCTACCCGCCCGCTGCACTTGCCATCACGTCTGTCTTTGCCAACCGACACACCGGTAAAATTGTAGAAGCCGAAATTGAGATCAATGCGAAGGGCCGTGCCTGGGACGACCTGGTCGCGCACCCACAACCTGGAGAGCTCAACGTTGCGGATCTGCAAGACACCCTCACACACGAATTCGGGCATGTCATCGGCCTGGACCACACCTGCGATGCAGGCGGCCAATCTAACTTCATGGACCATCGCGGGCAACAGGTGCCAACGTGCCCCGGCGACGAAGATATGCAGGAATCGACGATGTCGCCGATTGACATCCCGGGGCAAACGAAGCGACGAACCCTTTCACTCGACGACCGATTGGCCGTTTGCGAGATTTACCCGCGCAACGGGCAACCCGCGTGTTTTCCGGCACCGATCGGAGGCGACGCGGGCAGCGATGCGGGCGGAATGGCGAACACCGGCGACTTGTCCGACGCCGGAGACACAGCCAACGTGGGAGGTGTGGCAGTGGCGGACGCTGCGCCGGATGGCGCAGGGGGAAGCGACGCGGATCCAAGTGCCCAGGAGTTCCCAGCAAGCATGGGCGATGGCTGTGATTGCGCGTTTGCGGCTAGTGAAAACAGGCGGGGGCGTAGTCCGCTGATCTTCATCGCAGTCATCGCTATGTTGGTGGCCTTGCGCGGTCGGCGATAGCCACCCGGGGGTGAGCCTCGCACAGTTTGCAGTCGGAGGAACGCAGGAACTTTTGTCATGGACGGTCGAACTTGAGGGCAGAGCTCTTACCGTTGAGGCGGAGACATATGTTGGTTTATCTTTGTCTGGTCCCGCAGACCTTGTTGAGAAAGTTGCTGAATACACCCGGTTCAGGGGTGTAATCCGGCAGTAAGATCAGATGCTCGAGTCGATGACCTCTAGCAACCTGTAGTTGGCCATGGCCCTGCGGCGCACGCCGCCTCAGACAAATCTACGGGTTGAGGTGATAGGATATGGCAACGCCGACGTTGCTTCCATCGAGATCTTGGCCGTCCATGCGCAACTTAAGCGCTGTGTACCGTAACTCAATGCCAATCCCCAGGTGCCAGCTGTGTGCCCAATACAGCCCCAACATCGAGTTCCAGCCTGTTGAGCTGTGAATGTCCCCTGCAGCGTGCTCTTCGGACCCTGAGATGGAGATCTTCCCCCCTAATATTCGTGTGGGCCCTACACCAAGTAGCACATACCAATTCTCATTTATGGTAACGAATGACTGCAGGCCTAAGTTCACCGGAAAGCTATATATAGAAGCGCTTCCATTGGAGGCCTCCGCGTTATCGAACTTCCAAGCCACGTCCCCCGTCAAGCCCAAACCAAGGCGGCTCGAGATCCACAACGGAGTTAGATTGAAGCCTAACGAGAAGACGTAACCAGAGCCGGCTGAAATTTTGTTCGTATTTCCGTTGTTGTATCTAACTTCGGCCAAGCGGTCCCCTCCTACAGCCAGTCCGGTTCCGATAACGAAGCCGTTGCCTGGCCGGGGCGGCTTCCACTCATCTTCTTCGTCGAGATCTGGCCCCGTTTCACAAACCATCCGAGATTTAGCTATCGGTTGGCCGTCATCGAACACATCCAGGGACCACTGATCGGCGTTAATGTGCCCTGTCATCAGGTAAACGTGCCCTGATTCCGCATCCAAGCAGAACTCCACAGGAGGCCCCTTGTAGTCGGTGGTGACGAAAAATCCGGCAACCGAGCCACGGACGCTGGCCCTCAACACGTGCGGTCCCGGAAGGACTATGAACGATCCGTCGCCTCCGCCCCGCACAACCCGGCCGTCAATCGATCCGACCTCAATGCCCCGGCCCTCCCTTATCAGAGCCGTTGCTTCTTTTGGGAGCCGCGGTCCCGTGTACATGGCGGTGGTGCATCCGCTAGCCAAGGCCAGCAACGCAATACTTGGTGTCATGCGTCTCATGACGGGCGGACGTTCAAATTGAGGAGGCTTCATTTTGCTCACATACCACTAGACGCACTCGCGCGCGGCTTCATTGCGGGCACCTAGAAGGTCTGATTTCGTGATCACTTCACACACTGGATCCCGCAGCCGTCCCCTTCAATCACCGTCCCCAAAAGTCCCGCGTAAAAACCGATGTACCAAAACTCTCGCTCAAAGCCCGGCTGCGGGATGCGACGAGTGTCTTGTGTAGCCGTCCATGTGCACCCTTAGCCGGCATTTTGAAAGATCGTGCCATCAATCGCGAGGTTGAACTTGCTTTCATCTACGATCGTCAAATTTCCTTGACCGTAGGCAGGCGCCAGCCGGCGCCCAACGCAGCACAAGAATTCTTGGCCTCGTCCCAGGTGGGGCCGAAGTTAGTGGGGGGTTTGCGCTGCCAGAGCAGGCCTGTGGCTGCATCTTGTACCGTCGCAAGTGCACCCTCAGACCCCGTTTGGTATCGGCTGGCGTAGCACTTTGCGGCCGCCGGTCTGCGCACGCAACGCACCTTCGCGGCACCGCTGTTTGCCACCGCTCGGGAATCTCCGCTCGTGAAGTTTACCTCCCATGACGAACCTGGCGACGAAACGTACGCCGTGGACGTCCAGAAGAATTCAGTGGGTATGTCGGGGAAGGCGGTGCGATTGATGTGCGGCGCGCCTTGCGTGTGGTCCAGTATCGAGATCAACTCAATCCTTGTGGGCAGCCGCCAGCCCGAGTGGCCAACCGTTTTCCATCAGGCGAAACAGTCGTTTTTGGCTGGGCTAGCCCGCCTTAGTCGAGTGTCCCGCCCCAGTGTGAAATCGCTGTAACTTAAACTTATTAATCTTGCTTGGTCGCCGCCAAAAGTGTTACTGGTCGGCCCGCACCCTACTTGGCACGACCCACCCTTGTGGCATGAAGGATGCGACTGGTGTGTCATGGCAAATACCTCGCTTCCACGGATTCATGCTCTCAAACACCGCCGGTTGGCTTTCGCCGCTGTGCTGGCGGGTGCACTCTTCGTGGCGTCATGCGGCGAGATCACCAAGCCGCCTGTTTCGAGCCGTCCGCCGCAAACCGCCCCTCAAAGCCAGGCGCTGGTGCTGCGCCCCGTCTGCGCACACCCCAGCAATGTGGCTGTCGAAGACTTAGGCACTTTCGGCCAGGCTCCCACAGAGGCCACAGGCATTAACGAGCTTGGTCATGTGGTCGGATACTCCCGCACGCCGCAAGGGCAGTACCGCGCGTTTGTTCATACCGGAGCAGGCATGGTTTATCCGGGGCAAATCACCAATGTGGGCCACGCCGCCTACGGCCGCGGCATCAACGATCACGGTGCTGTGGCCCTAGACCTCGATGCCTCGGGGGGCGGCGGGCTTTACATCGCTGGCGTGTATCACACGGGCAGCGGCACCTGGGGGCCAACCAGTGGTTACGGTTACACCCGTGACATCAACAACGCTGGGATGATTGCCGGCATCTCCAACGTCCAGGTGGACGGGCAATGGACGAAT
>JBBSJE010000356.1:0-5837 GCA_038257535.1 Polyangia bacterium | reverse complement strand
GCCATTACTCCGGCCGATGGGAGCGCACCCCCTTTAGGGACAACATAAAGACACTGGTCTCGATGGTCATTAAACAATTTCCCTGGACCCTTACCCCTATTGCCTAAAACCCGGAACGGACTTCCGATCTTCGGTACTAGTGGCCACATTCGCCCTCGCAGGGTGTATGCCCCCATCCTGGGGTGCAGGCGCCTTGCTGCATCCAGGCCGAACGCTCGCCAACAAGGAGCCACACCGACTTCACGAGAATCGCGAATTTCAAGGGGCCGGCGTTCGCCTCAAAGGGTGGTGGTTCAAAGTGGAGGGAGTGAAACGAGGGACGGTAGTCTACTTGCACGGCTCGGGTGACAATCGGGGGTCAAGCTGTTCCGTCGCCGACCACTTTGTACCCATGGGGTATGAGGTCATCGCCTATGACAGTCGCGCCCACGGAGAATCCGATGGGCAAGCCTGTACCTACGGCTACTTCGAGAAGCAAGACTTGAAGCGTGTTCTAGACCAACTTGAAGCCAAGGCACCCATTATCGTTCTGGGCGCCTCCCTAGGTGCCGCCGTCGCGCTGCAGGCAGCGGCAGAAGACGCCCGTATTTCTGGCGTAATTGCCGTGGCGACCTTCTCTGATCTTCGCACCGTAGCGTTCGAGCGAGCACCGTTCTTTGCGAGTCGTGGCAATATCGAAGGCGCCCTGCGAATCGCGGAAAAGCAGGGAGGTTTTCGCGTAGACGAGGTAAGCCCCACGTTGGCCGCACAAAAGATCGACGTCCCGGTCTTCCTCATCCACGGGATGAATGACAAGGAGACGCCGCCTGCACACTCTCGTCGAGTTTACGAAGTTTTGCGCAAATCAAAAACGCTGTTCCTGGTACCGAATGCTGGACACAATGACGCGATCAACGGGGCAAGCTGGAAGAAGATTGATGCCTGGATGATGAAAACAGCCGGTTTGGGAGGCTTGGGTTAACCCGCTGTATGTCGTCCACCGAGGGAAAGACGGTCGATTATCTTCTGTTGGCAATAGCCTTGGTCGGGTCTCTTGTCGTCCACTTCAGTTCCCGACTCCCACTTGGTTTCGCGTTGCTGATTTTTTTCGTCGGCTGGCCGCTCGGTGGAACGCTGGCAACGATCGATGACGATCTCAAGGGCGGTTGGAGCAACCCGGATGGCTCGGTTCCGCCGCCTTGGCGTCAAGCGCCGTTCTGGGGCCAGATCGCATCGGGTTTCGCCCTCTCATTCGTCGGATTTGCCATTGATGCTGGGTGGCGATCATTCGCTGGCGCTCGATTCTGGCTCTTGGCAATTGCGGGCGCCTGCCTGGCAGCGGCCTTATTCACCCGGAGATGGTGGCTGCTCCTTGGCATCGCAATAGGTTTCGGTACCTTTTGGATGTAAATAGCGGCGGCGGGCGCTCCGGGTGCCCGGAAGTCGGCTTATGGTATTTTCGATGAGGAAGCCGATAACCTTAGGCGTTGATGACGGAAAATGGGTGAACATGAGGCATCGACTTGCGAGAAACATCGGGCCGTTGGTTTACGCGGCGGCGGCGATTGTGCTGTCCATCCAATCGGCCCGTTACGACAGCGTGAACAAGTGCATGGCCGGAACCGAAGAGGTCGGATGCGTGGCGACAACGTCGTGCGACGATTCGGTAGCCTGGGCGATCGATACTCAGGAGCGTTGCTTCTTCTTCACAAATCTTTGCATTCCTTCGGGTTTCACGATCCTGCAGTTCCAAGACACGAGGTGCCCGACAACGGTAGCGTCGGTGCCAGCGTGCGAAAATCGCGGTAAGGTGGGACAGCGACAATGAACCTTCAAACCGCAATGATTTTCGTTAAGGACATGAACCGGATGGCGGCGTTTTATCGCGACGGCCTTGGACTTCGGCAGATGCCTGAAAAAGCACGTGAAGGATGGATCGAATTCGCGGCGGGCGGCTCTCGGTTGGCGCTTCACGCGATTCCGCCCGCAATCGCCAATGGCATCGAGATTACGGATCCCCCGCAACCGCGTGACGATACGCCCATCAAGCTCGTCTTCGAGACAGCCGATCTCGATGCAGCACGTGCACACCTTCTCTCCCATGGGGCGGTGATGCAAAACCCACGCAACGCGCATTCTTGCGACGGCTTAGATCCGGAGGGCAACGTATTCCAAATCGTCACGGCGAAGTAGCAACTGCGCCGTCCAACCTATTAGTGGGGGCAACAATGGCTATTCAACACGTTAGCGAAGTCAGGTTAACCATGAACAAAGTAACACCCTTCCTCATGTTCAACGACCAGCTCGAAGCGGCGATCAAGTTCTACACGGCTACGTTTCCGAACTCCGAAGTACGCAACCTCGCCCGCACGGGCAAGGACGGGCCCATCAGTTCCGCCGAGTTCGTTGTTGGTGGTCAACTTTTCATGGGCTACAACGGAGGTTCGTACTTCAGCTTCTCTGAGGGGGTTTCGCTCCACGTTGACTGCGCGGATCAGGATGAGGTGGATGAATACTGGAACAAGCTTCTGGAGGCAGGAGCTAAGCCCACGGCATGCGGTTGGATCAAAGACCCATTCGGTCTCTCCTGGCAAATTGTCCCGAGACGATTCACCGAGCTGATTCGTGATAGTGACCCAAAGAAGGTAAAGGCCGTGATGGAGGCCATGATGACGATGGTGAAGCTCGACGTGTCGGAGCTTGAGAGAGCCTACAACGAGGCGTAGTCGTGCTCAAGGATCACCCCGCTTGGCGAGACGTTGAAAAGTCGGTGCGCGATATGGCCGCAGCGTTCGATCAACAAGACGTTACGGCGGTTGCGTTGGCCAAAGCCTTTGCAGAAATCGCGCGCCGTCTGCTGGTGGCCATGGAGGCGGGTGGCACGGCCAGTTCACGCCTGCGAGCTGTGGTTAAGGCGCTGGACCTAAAAACGCCCAACCGTGAGCTGCAGAGCTTCCTGGCGCGTGAGTAACCTGCGGCTAAAGCGGCTCCTCCGCTTCGATCACGATGGCATCGCCAGTAAGGGTCAAAACATCGCCTTTCAACATCCACCGAGGGCTGGACATAAGAAAGGTTTGCAGCCAGTTATCCTGTGCATGCAAGGTCGCCTCGCATCCTATATTGGTGGACGACAATCCTGAGACCACGAGGCGCCTTTCGGAGGAAATTTGAAACGTTCCACCCATGCTGTTGCATCCAGCGTTGGCCGAAATTTCAGTTCGCGACGGAAAGCTGATCCGGATCCTGGTATTCGCAACGAGCGGCCGCGCGATGCCATTTTCGCTAACGGACCTAGATGATTGTTTAGTGTTCTGTAAATCGAGGGCACCTCGAAGCGAACGCCGCGGACCGTGATAGTGCCGTCGCTTCGACGTTGCTTGCGCGATATCTGGGTACGAAAGACACGGCGCAATTCATCGCTTGATGGGCAGGGTCGTGCCACCGAGGGACCCGCTTGGTGACGCTCAAGCGGCGATTGTTTGGTTTCGCTGTGTATGTGGCGTTGGTACTCTTCTTCGACCCAAGCAAATGTGGCGCGGTTGAGCAGCTCAAGGGTTAAGTTCTTTTCGCCCTCAAGCATGGCCATCAACCGGCCTTCGATCTGCGCAAAAAAGACTTCCTGTTTGCCGTTTTGTTCTGGCGTTTGAGGCAACGTGGTGTGGTGCACGATAGAAAGACGCGAGAGGCCCTCTTGTGTCTCGGCGGCCAGCATTGGGCCGCCGTTGTCACTTAACAGCGAACGTGGCAGCCCACGCCGCGAAAATGCTTGGCACAGCCCATGTATGAAGTCTTGTGCGCTGCCGTCGCCGATGTACCACTGCAGATGAAGACATAGGCGAGATCTGTCATCAAGCACAGCAAACAGCGTGACCTTAACCCACGTGCCATTGGCGCTTAATACTTTGCGCGCGGTTTCGTGAAAATCACAGTGCCAAAGACTGTTGACGTGACAGACTTCAAAGAGGCGGCGCTCACGGGGAACGAAGTTCGCATCGCGCTCATGGCGCTTCGGTTCGCGCCGCTTGCCAAGGCCATTGTTCTTTAAGAAGCGGCAGATGGTCGCGTAGCATGGTAGCTCACCAAGCTCGGACGCCTTCTTGCCTATTGCCACGAGATTGTCGTAAAGAAGCTGAGCACTCCACGCAGGATGACAGCGCCGCAGTTCTCTGACGGCTTCAGCGGCGGCCTCTGAGATGCTCGGTTGTGTGCCTGCGTGTTTGGGGACCTTGCGCTCAAGCGCAACGATTGGTTTGTCCGAGCTTCTTGCGTCGTAGTACCAACGCTCGATGCTTTTGGCACTGAAGCGATGTACCTCAAGGGTAAACGGATGCTGCCATGTCCTTGCGGCAAGCTCTGCAATACGCATTGCAAGCTGCCCAGCCTCCGCAGGGCTGGTTAGCAACGGGCCGATGATGGAAAAGCGAAGCAACGCCCAGCTCTCCCTCGGCGTTACAGACCGTGATGGTTTCTTGTGGCTCATGTTTTTGACAAAGCCACACTAAGGCCCTACACGGCAAAACGCCTGGCACCATCTTTTGCGTGAAACTAAGGAGGCTCCGCAAAATAAACGATCTATTTGCTTGAGTTCCTGAAGCCAACATGATCTACGCTGTCTGTGCACAACGAACGAGAGGTCGCAGAGAAATTTGAGGCGCTCGCACCATTTCTCGATGAAGTGGGACGGCGAATGTGGGCTGCAACAGAGGCTCGCACGCTTGGGCGCGGTGGCATCGCGGTGGTGCACCGTGCAACTGGGATCGCGAAATCGACGATCTGCCGCGGCCTCTCGGAACTGAAGTCCGGTGAGGCTGATGAGATTGTTCATCAGGGACGGTCGCGCCGAAAGGGCGGAGGACGGAAGTCTTTGGCCGAGACGGAGCCAAAGGTCGTGGTCGCATTGGAAAGATTGATCGATCCACAGACACGCGGTGACCCATGTAGCCCTCTGCGTTGGACCTCCAAGAGTACGGAGAAGCTTGCGAAGGAACTCAGAGGCAAGGGGTTCTCGACAAGTGCCGACACCGTAGGCCGAATGCTACGCAGAATGGGTTACAGCCTGCAATCGACACGCAAGAGGCTTGAAGGCGCGTCACATCCTGACCGCAACGGCCAGTTCGAGAAGATCGCTGCATGGACGACAGCGATGCAGCGAAAGCAAGCCCCGGTCATATCGGTGGACACAAAGAAAAAGGAGCTAACTGGGCAGTTTTCGAACAAAGGGCGCGAGTGGCGGCCAAAGGGAGATGCTGAGTCCGTCAACGTGCACGACTTCCCTTCCGCCGGCGACGGCAAAGCCGTTCCATACGGCATCTATGACGTCGGACGCAACGAAGGGTTCGTTCACGTTGGAATCAACAAGGACACGGCGGAGTTTGCGGTCAACACGATTCGGAGATGGTGGGCCCGCTTGGGAAGCCGTCGCTATCCGCGGGCACGCAGCATCTTCATCACCGCTGATTGCGGCGGGAGCAATGGCCATCGCTGCCGCCTCTGGAAAGCAGAGCTGCAGAAGTTCGCGGATGACACGGGCCTGCGAGTTCGAGTGGCGCATTACCCCCCGGGAACCAGCAAGTGGAACAAGATTGAACACAGGCTCTTTTCTCAAATCACTGCAAACTGGAGAGGCCGTCCTCTCACCAGCCATCAGACCGTGGTGGACCTCATAGGAGCTACCACCACCACTACCGGCTTGAAGGTCTATGCCTCCCTCGACAAGAAGGTGTACAAGGATGGGCGTGAGGTCAGCGACGACGAGATGGAAACGCTCCGAATCAAGCGCGAGGCTTTTCACGGCGAGTGGAATTATACCATCCTCCCCAGAGTGAAACGGTAGCGTTTATTTTGCGGAGCCTCCTAAG
>JBBSJE010000355.1:0-5869 GCA_038257535.1 Polyangia bacterium | reverse complement strand
GCTGGCGATCTACTTCGTGATTCAGGGATTTTGGAACGTGGACGAACTAACGCCGCCAACGGTGTCGGTTACGTTCA
The DNA here is from genome assembly GCA_038257535.1 of Polyangia bacterium. Lineage (GTDB taxonomy): Bacteria > Myxococcota_A > Polyangia > Fen-1088 > Fen-1088 > JAGTJU01. The sequence goes on along the minus strand of JBBSJE010000355.1, from coordinate 5,792 downwards.
TGTCGGCACCACCGCCGCCACCTCCACCACCACCGCCCCCCAAGAAGAAGTCTTCATCCACCAAGAAGGTCATTCCGAAGACGGAGATCGTTCAGCCCAAACCTGACCAGATCATCCAGCCCAAGGAAGAACCCAAAGAGGAAGAAGAGGAAGAGGACGAAGGCGAGGACGATGGCGTTGAGGGTGGTGTTGAAGGCGGCGTCAAGGGTGGCGTTATTGGTGGTGTTGTAGGCGGCGTCATTGGCGGCGTGGGCGGCGAAGGCGAAGCCCCCAAGATGATGCCTCCCAACATCGGTGAAGCTCAAAAACTGTCTGCACCTGAACCTGAGATTCCTCAGGTGCTGAAGCGGGCTGGGATGCTTATCTTCAATATGGTGAAGATCTGCGTCAGCAAAGGTGGCGACGTCTCGAACGTGACGTTGGTGAAGCCTTCAGATCCTTTGTTTGACAAAGCCTGTATGGACAAGATGCGCACGTGGAAGTTCCGTCCTGTTTCCGTGAGCGGCAACCCTGTGCCGTTCTGCTACGTGCAAAAGAATGTTTTGAAAGTTAGCAACTAGTTTCGAAAATCGATCGCAAAGGCATTTCGGGAGACGCCTCGAAGGAGAAAACGACCATGGATTTTTCAATTGCACATCTCTGGGCCCAGATGGGTTTGGTGGCCAAAGGAGTGGTCATCATCCTCATCATCATGTCGATCCTTGCGATCGGTGTAACGGTTGAGCGCTTCATCAGCTTCCGCAAAGCGAAGATTCAGTCGATAGGTTACATCGGCTCCTTGCTTCCCTTGGTGAGCTCGCAAGGTCGCCTTCGCGAGGCCGTGGGTCTTGATCAACGCTGGCAGGCAAGCCCTGTGGCGAAGGTCATTGGATCCGGCATCAACGAATTCGTGCGCGGCTTCGAGCAACTGGGCCCCAAAGCAGCCGACGCTTCCGAGTTCGAGATGGTGGTTGACGGCTCCAGCCGCACCATGGAGCGCGTCAAAGAGCGTCAGCTTGCCGGCATGCGCAAGGGCATTCCGCTTCTGGCAACCATCGCTTCCTCGGCGCCGTTCGTCGGTCTGTTCGGCACCGTGTTCGGTATCATCACGGCCTTCCAGGGCATGGGTGACACCAGCAAGGGTGGCGGCGGCATTGCCTCCATGGCAGCCGGTATCGCTGAAGCGCTTGTGGCCACGGCCGTGGGCTTGGGCGTGGCGATCGTGGCGGTTTGGTTCTACAACTACTTCACCGCGAAGATCGACGACGTCACCATCGACCTCGACGAAACCGCAGGCGAAGTGCTCGACAGCATGATGCGCGAAGGCCGCGCCGGCCACATGCAGGCTCCCATGGCGCACGCACATGGCGGCCACGGTGGCCCGCCTCAGCAAATGCCTCCTCGCGGCGGTCCCATCACGTCTCCCTACCCGGGCGGCGGCGGTGGTCCACAACGTTATTAAGCCCTTTTAAGAGGTCCTGGCCGTGGCCACGAAGCACCAGATAAAGAAGATGCGCCATGCGGCGCGACACCCCAAAAAGCGTGCGAAGGGGTTGGTGAAAGCTGACATCAACGTTACGCCTTTGGTGGACGTGGTGTTGGTTCTGCTGATCATCTTCATGGTGGTCACGCCCATGATCGTGAGTGGCGTGCCCGTGGACCTTCCCAAGACCACCCATCACAACAAGAAGGCGGACGATGGCAAAGACATCATCGTTTCGCTCACTGCCGATAAAGAAATCTTCATCATGGGTCGCAAGACCCGCGACTTGAATGAGATCGTTAGCCGGATTGAGGAAGAGATTCGAAAGTCTCCCGAAAAGACCGTCTTCCTCAAGGCAGACAACCGCGTCACGTATGGCTTGGCGCGGGAAGTGATGGAAAAGATCAACAAAGCTGGAATTGAGGACGTGCTTTTGGGCACCGAAGAATTCCAAGAAAAACCAGCCCCCGCGGGCGGCTGATCGCTAGGAGTCAGAATCATGGGAATGGATGTAGGCGGCGGCAAGGGAGGGGCGAAATCTGAAATCAACGTTACGCCCCTTATCGATGTCGTCCTCGTGTTGCTAATTATCTTCATGGTGCTGACGCCCTCCATGCTCAAGCACCATGATGCCAACGTGCCCAAGAAGTTGCCGGACGACGTTCCTCCGCCACCCGATCTGCCCAACAACATCGTCATTGAGTACAACGCTGACCGGCAGATCACGGTGAATGCAGAGCCCGTGGCTTGGGAAGCCTTGGCCGATAAGCTTTCAGACCGCTTGAAGAAGGCCAGCAAGAAGGTTGTGTTCTTCAAGATTGAAGACGACGCCAACTATGGTGAATCGGTGAAGCTCATGGACACCGCGCGCGGCGCGGGCGCCGAAACCCTGGGCATCGTCACAAAAGACTAAACGTAGCGTCAGCTGCGGTTTGACAGGCCCGCCCATTCAGGCTCAAGTGGAAACACGGAGGCCGAATGAGGCGGGTTTCGATTTTCTGTAGTTTCGTGATGATCTCGGTCGTGGCGTGCTCTGAAGAAAAGGAGGACGCGGTCGCCTATATTTCGGCGCTTCAGGTGGTGGAGCCCGATGGCAGGTTCACCGACCTGCTTGCGCCGGGCGACGCGGGGGCGGCCGTGCATTCAGCTTTTGTGAGCGTGCGCGCGGCGTTCACCACGCTCCTTGATCCAAACAAAATTCAAGATCTCTCTGGCGCCATAGCGCAGCCTGGAAAAGGCGTGGCCAAAGCGTTATGGCAGCGGCCCCAGGGTGTAGTCGAGCTACCGTTGCTGGCCGTCTACAACCCTGCACGAACCGCCCTGGGCGCGCCCGCACCCATCGTCACCTTTCGTTCCACCGGGGGCTTTCCCGCCGACGCCGCGTTGACCATTGAACTCGATCCCACGCGGCTAACGAACAAACGTGGCCAACCTTATGTGGGCCCCACGCGCGGCAGTTTTCAAACGGCGCCGTTCGAGGTGTTCGTGTCCATCCCTGCGGGACCTCTGGGCGGCAGCTTTGTTCCCCGGCTCAGCTTCACCAATGTGCCAAGCCAAATCGCCCCGGACGCTGTGCAGGTGTTGGATGCTCGGGGCCAGCCCGTTGCCATCAAGGTTCAGGCGGACTCCGGGCAAGTCACGGGATGGATCGTTAGCCCGCAAGGCGAAGGTGTTCCTTGGCCGCCGGGGGCTTACACTTTAAGCCTCAACGACAGCCAAGTGAGTGATGGCTTTGGTGTGTCGTTGGCGCCAGGCCCGCGCGCGTGGCCGTTTCAGGTTGGCGGGGTTGCAGTGGATGCGAGCACCGACGCCAGCGAGGATTGAGGACCTATATTCCGCCAAATCGGGGTCTACGAGACCACATTTGGCGACTTATAAGAATGCCTCTCTGCTTCGCAAAGCGGTTGGGCAGCTGGGTTTGAGTGTTCAGAATTCTCACAGGCGGCGCCCAGTTACCGAACATCGCCGCTGCACTGTCGTTCGTAAAGCATTGAAATAGCGCCAAAACCTATGTGGCACAGGGCTCGCAAAAGGTCCCGCCATGCTTGCAAAAGTCAGATCCGCAACGGTTATTGGCATCGACGCGTCGGCGATTGAGGTCGAAGTGGACATCGGCGCGGGGCTGCCGGGCATGAACATCGTGGGCCTTCCAGACGCCGGGGTGAAGGAGGGGCGCATCCGCATTCGCGGGGCGCTGGAAAACTGCGGTTTCAAAATGCCTCAGCGCCGCATCGTCGTGAACTTGGCACCGGCTGACCTCAAGAAAGATGGAGCGGCTTTTGATTTGCCCATCGCCATGGGCATTCTGCGCGCTTCAGAGGCGTTGCCGGTGGGCGCGTTGGACAGCAGCTTGTTTTTGGGTGAACTGGCGTTGGATGGATCGTTGAGGCCCATTCGCGGCGTGCTGCCGGTGACGGCGTGGTGCCGCAAGCGAGGAATCAAACGTTTGTTTGTGCCGGCGGCCAATGCCGCCGAAGCGGCAGCCGCGGCCGGAGACACGCAAGTTGTGGCGGTGCATTGCTTGGGAGATTTGATAGCGGCCTTGCAAAGCAAAACGGCGCCCGTTTGGCCCGCACACGCTCAGCCAAACTTGGTGAGCGCCGGTGGCGAGTCGATGGCCGACTTGGCGGATGTGCGGGGACAAGAAGAGGCGCGCCGGGCGCTGGAGATTGCGGCGGCAGGGGGACACAACATTCTATTCGTGGGGCCACCAGGATCGGGAAAAACCATGTTGGCGCGGCGGCTTCCCAGCCTTTTGCCCAAGCCTTCCTTCGAAGAGGCTTTGGAAACCACGATGGTGCATTCAGTGGCAGGTTTGTTGGGGGCTCAGCAGGGGCTGGTTGCCACGCGCCCTTTTCGCGCGCCCCATCACACGGTGTCTGTGGCGGGGCTTGTGGGTGGGGGGCCTTTGGTGCGTCCGGGTGAGGTGTCGTTGGCGCACAATGGTGTGTTGTTCCTGGATGAACTGTTGGAGTTCTCGCGCACGGCGCTGGAAAGCCTTCGGCAACCTTTGGAAGATCGCTTCATCACGGTGGTGCGCGCACGCCGAGCGATTCGCTTTCCTTCAGACTTTATGTTGGTGGCGGCGCTTAACCCTTGCCCGTGTGGTCACTTGGGCAGCCAGGTTCGCACCTGCACTTGTTCAATGACCGCGGTGGCGAGCTATCGAGCGAAGCTTTCGGGGCCACTGCTTGATCGCATTGATATGCACGTAGAAGTTCCCGCGGTTCCGTATCGCCATGTGGCGGGCGGACAGCCGGGGGAATCAAGTGCGGTTGTGGCCAACCGGGTGATGGTTGCGCGGCAGCGACAACACGCACGCGCGAATCAAACCAACGCGCGTTTGCAAGCCAAGCAGCTTGCCGCGCACGCGCCGTTGGATGAGGGTGGCCATCGCTTGCTTGAAAAGGCAGTTGAGAAGTTCGCGTTGTCGGCAAGGGCAATTGAACGCATCCGCAGGGTGGCGCGCACCATTGCCGACCTTGAGGGCAGCGACACGATGCGTGTGGGGCATGTGGCCGAGGCGCTGCAATATCGCGCGTTTGAGCGTGGTTCCGCCATGAACTCGCTTTAAACCAACGACGGTCCTTTGCCTGCGAGGGCGTTGAAGAAATGGCACGCAACCATACATGGCGTGACGTCGATAAGGGTTTTGGGTAGCAATTATGGCTGACGCAAATTCCCCCCACGACGCGCTTTTCAAAAAGGTATTTTCGAACGCTAGGTGCTCAGCCGATGTGCTACGTACAGCCTTGCCGCTTGATGTCGTTGCGCATGTTGAATGGTCATCATTGACGCTGGTCCCTGGTTCATTCATTGACACCCACTTGGTCGCCGCGCATTCGGACTTGTTGTTCACGGCCGTCATCAAGCAAAAGCCGGGACTAATCTATTGCTTGTTCGAGCATCAGAGCTCCGTTGATCGGTGGATGCCGTTGCGCCTGTTGAAGTACGTGGTGCGTATCCTTGATCGCCACATCGAATCTGAAGACCACGAAACCTTGCCCATCGTTTTGCCTGTGGTTCTGCACCACAGTCAAAGTGGCTGGACTGCGGCCACATCGCTACAAAGTCTGTTTGGCCCCCTGGCCCTAGAACCAGCCATGGCGCCCTTCGTGCCGCACTTTAGCTTTGCGCTCGATGACCTAAGCCACCTATCCGACGAGGAATTGCAGGGTCGCGCCTGGGCTGTGCTGCCGAAGCTTACGGCTTGGTTGCTGCGAGACGCGAGAAACGGCGATAAGTGGCTCATTTCACTGCCGTTTTGGGCGCAAACCTTGGCAGGGTTGCGCAGCAGCCCACAGGGGCACGATGCCCTCGTTTCGTTTCT
>JBBSJE010000354.1:0-5876 GCA_038257535.1 Polyangia bacterium | reverse complement strand
CGCCGCTATTTCACGGGCAGCCGGCATCTGAAGGTCCCTCTGTGTTCCTTGTTCGCCGCCACCAACACCATCCCCAACGACGAAGCGTTGGTGGCCGTCTACGATCGCTTCTTGTTGCGCGCGGTATCCGACAACCTGGATAGCTTTCACTTCCAAGGCTTGATGGAACGAGGCATTCGCAACGAAATTGCGGAAGCTTCTGGCAGCGACGCCAGCGTGCGGCCCTTGGTGCATCTCAATGACATTCGGGTGCTGCAGGGGCGCATGGACACCTTGTTGCGCTTTCCAGACGACTTCCTTGTGCGTTACAAAGCGCTCGTTTCTCAAATCCGCGCCGAGGGCGTCACGCTTTCTGACCGTCGGGTGGTGAAGTTGCTGAAGTTGTTCGTGGCCAACGCCCTCATGGATGGGCGGCTGCACGTGGATGAAAGCGACTTCTTCATCTTGAAGCATGTGTGGAACAGCGTGGATCAGGTGCCCTTGCTATCAGAAATTGTCGAGCCCGTGCTTGAGCGGCACTACCGTGAGCATCCTGACGCCCGCCGATTGGACGTAGGCGTGGCCGACCTTGACACCTTGCTGGCGGAACTGGGCACCATTCGCAACCTGCTGCTAGGTGGTGAATCGTTGTCGGACGTGATGTTGTTTTCCCAGCTTCGGAATTTGCAGGATATCCGCGCCGCCTTGCAGGCCATTGACACTGACACCGCCCGCCGTATGGTCAGCGAAGTGGATAACCTGTTAGAAGGCGTGTTCGAGTCCTCCCGATGGAACGGGTAAAGCGTCCGGCGAAGCGGGCTTCGTCCGGCTCGGGCGGCAAAGCAACGGGCGGCGCGGCGGGCCCACGTTCACGTGGTGGGTCGTCTGCGCGGCCAGAAGGCACGCCCTCTCGTGGTGGGGCGTCGTCTCGTTCGGGGGGGCCGCCCTCTCGTGGTGGACCGCCGTCGCGTTCAGGAGGGCCGCCCTCTCGAGGTGGATCATCGTCGCGGCCGGCGGGGCCACCCTCTCGAGGTGGGTCGTCGTCGAGGTTCGCAAGTGCACCTGTTGGGCCCAGCGGTCCGTCTTCACGCAAGCCACCTGTGCGCGGCCGAGGCGCGCGGGCGTCCACCCCCGACGACGTGGCGTTTCCCACCGGACGCAATCGGTTCGTCGAAAGCCCGCGCGGCGCACGGCATCGAACCTTCGATGCGCCCACCGATTTTCACGCTGACGAGGACGACGACTTTGCGTCGGCCCGCCCGGAGCGTCGTGCGTTTTCCACCTGGGAGGGGCCTGTTTTCACCGGCGGCGAACGCAGCGCTTTGCCCACGCTGAGGGCTCTATTCCAGCTCGACCCTGAGTGCAATCGCGCGCTCACCCATGGGTTTCATCCCTACGCCGCGCGCATGCCTCCTTCGTTGGTGCGGCAAGCGGTGGCCAAATGGTCGCAGCCTGGGCAAACCGTGCTGGATCCATTTTGCGGCAGCGGCACCGTGCTGGTTGAGGCTTATGCACAAGGGCGCAAAGCCGTGGGCGTGGACGCCAGCCCGTTGGCCGTGGAAATCGCGCTCACCCGCACCACGCTGCTGTCATTCGAGGAACGTCACGCCTTGCTGGAAGCCGGGCAAAAAATCGCCGAGGACTCTGCTGACCGAGCGCGCCGCCGGCAGAAAATTGAGGGCATTGCCGCTTGGGCGCGGCGAGAGCACGAAAAATTCTTTCCCCACGTTTTTCTCGAGATGTTCGGGCTGCGCAATCTCATCTTCGAGTACAAAGGACCGCCGGCTGTGGTGCGCGCGTTGCGCATGTGTCTTTCATCAATGCTCGCAAAATTCATGCGACAAGGTGAATCCGCCCCACGGGATGGCAATGTCAAACGCATCGGCCGTGGGGTGCCGTCAAACTTCTTCGGTCGCCGCGTGCAAGAGTTGGCCAATCAGCTGTCGAACTTGCAAATGGACGTTCCCGGTGGCACCAAGCCGCCGCGCGTGGTTCAAGGCGATGCGTGTGACCTCAAAGACGTGGCGAAGGCCAGCGTGCACCTGGTGGTTACATCGCCACCCTACGCGGGCGTGTACGACTACGGAAACATGCACGCAAGCCGCTTTGCATGGTTGGCCTTGGATCAACGACCGCTTCTCCTGAAGCAAATTGGCGCGCGCACCTCCGGCATGGGCGCCACGCCAGATTCTTGGAACGCCAGCCGCCGCGCGTGGCTGGCGCAAATTGCCCAAAGCCTAAGTCCTGGCGGCCACGCCGTGATCGTGGCGGGAGATGGCGTGGTGGGCGACGCGCCCGAAAACGCTCAGTCCACAATATGGAACGATTCAATGACCCAAGGGCTGGAACCCGTGGCTTGGGCGTCGCAAGAGCGCCCCAGCCGAGATGGGCGGGTGCGGGAGATTTTTGGCAACCGCGCCCGCCGCGAGCACATCCTGCTGTTACGGCGTCGTCCCTAGGTCGGCCGCCATGGCGGCACGCGCGCCAGGCACACGCAAAGCCCGCGGCGTGGGCGCATGTCGCAGGTCGCTCACCGCTTTTTCAGGCCGCAGCACCGCGCGTATGTGACGTTTGGTGTCCATCACTTTGCGGGCCGTGTCTCGCAACCGTTGCGTTGACACGGTGTCGATCAAGGCGGGCAACTCCAGCACCTCTTGCGGATCGTCACCGTAGCGCAAGGCATCGGATATGGCGTGCAGCCAAAACCCGTTTTGTTTCAAGCTGACTTCGTGCTGGCGCGAGAACGTGGTTTTGACTTTGGTGACATAGTCATCGCCCAAGCCCTCTTGTTTCACTTTTTCGATCTCGTCGATCACGACTTGGCTGAGGTCGTCCACCCGATCGGGGGCGCAACCAAAGCTGACGGTCATCTGAAATTCGGTGCGCGGCCGCCGCGACAGATTGCTGGACACACGCACGCCATAGGTGCCTGAATGTTCTTCCCGCACCACCTCGCGCAAGCGTATCGAAAGGGCCTGCTCCAACGCTTCAAGATCAAATTCGGTTTGTTTCGACCAGGGCAGGGTGCCTGTAAACATCATCACTACCTGCGCCTTGGGTTCAACGCCTTGCCGCACTTCAAGCTTGCGCTTGCCCGTGGCGATTTTTGCACCAACGTCTTTCCAAGTTTCTTTGCCCTTAGTGCTGGGGAGGGAGGCCAAATACGTTTGCACCAACGGGCGCAACGCCTCTGCGGTGGTGTTGCCCACGATGACAAACGTGAAGTCTGCGGTGTTGGCGAAGCGCTCTTTGTACAGCCGCAAGGCTTTGTCCATATCGATCTTCTCAAGCTGTTGCACGGTTGGCGGGCGGCGGCGCAGGTGGCGGTTGTAGAGCACATCGGTAAGCGCGTCGTAAAACGCGGCCTCAGGCTCGGCGCTGCGATTTTCCAACTCGTTGCGCTGCTGCGCAACCCAAGCCGCAAAGCTGTCAGCGTCCACGCGCGGGGCCGTGGCTGTTAGATGGATAAGCTCAAACAACGTTTGCAGCTCTTTGGGCGAGCTGCGCCCCGAAAGCCCCTCCTCCAGTTCAGAGATGTATGGCGACACCGATGCCAATTTTCCGGACAGTGCCTTTTCCAGTTCCACGGGTCCAAAGGTACCCAGCCCGCCTTCAGCCACCACAGCGTCGGCGTGGGCCGCACTGGGGTAGTCCCCATTGCTGGCCAGGGAGTGACCGCCAGGGCTGAACGCGCGCACCAACACTTCGTCGTTTTGAAAGTCGGTTTGTTTAAACGCAACGCGGATGCCATTTGAAAGCGTCCAAGTTGTAAGCCCAATCTCGGGCAAAGTTTTTTCAGCCACGATCCGACCCGGCTGCGGCGTGGTGGGCAGCAGGGGACCTTCCGCCACCCGATCCACAAACGCTTCAAGCTTTTCCTTTTCAACCGCGGCGAAGGTTGCCAATAGTGCTTTTTCGTCTGGCAACTTGGCGTTGGCGGGACCCGACAGCAGAAGCACGCGGTTGTCTTCGCCCACCCAGTCTGCCGCCAGTTTGTTGACCAAAGAAAGATCGACGTTTGGCAATATTTCCTGATGCAGGGCCAATTCCGCATCAATGCCCGGCATCGCTTCTTCGGTTAAAAAGTTTCGAACGATCTCGTCGGCCAAACGGGCAGATGGCGTCTTCAGCCGCTCTTCGGCCATGCTTTCCATTTGCCGCAACATCTGTCCCCGCGCGCGCTGCAATTCACTTTCCGTGAACCCGAAACGTTCGACGCGCTCTATCTCGCGCGTAAGCGCCGCAAGCGCCTCTGTGGTTCGGGAGGGATCCACCAAAGCGATCTGCAAAAACATATCGGAGGCGCGACTAAAAGATTGCGTGGTTGAAACCGCCATCAGAAACGGTGGATTGGCGGTCTTGGTCAACTCGGAAAGCCGCGCGTTCATCATCTGGTGATAGAGGTTCTCCAAGATCATGCGGCGATAATCGTCTTTGCCGCTTTTGCTTCGCACCGGCATGGTGTGCACAACCGCGATCGAGGTCTGGGGCAGCTCTTTGTCGGTGGCGATGCTGACGCGGGTTTTTTCGTGGTGGGGCAGGGGAAAGTTCTCACGAGGCCGCTGCGGCTCCGGGTTTTTCAGGGGCGCAAAAAGCTTTTCGATGGTGGCCTTTACTTTGGCAGCATCAAAATCACCCACCGCCACCACTGACATAAGATTGGGCCGATACCACTGTTTGTAGAATCGCTTGATGGTGTCGAGAGAGGCGGTTTCCAATACCTTCTTCTCGCCGATGGGCAGCCGCTCGGCGTAGCGGCTGCCTTTGAGCAATACGGGTAGTTGTTGGTCCAAAACGCGGGTTTGCGCCCCGCGGCCGCTGCGCCATTCTTCAACGACCACGCCGCGTTCTTTTTCAACCTCTGCAGGATCGAAGGCCACGTCCGTCGCGAACTGCTGCAGAATCAGCAACGCGTTTTCAAGCAGCGCCTCGTCATCCGTGGGGACCTCCAGCATGTATACGGTTTCATCGAAGCCCGTGTAAGCGTTGGTATGGCTGCCGAATTTTACGCCTGCTTTCTCAAGCGTATTGAGAATCTCGTGTTTCTCGAACAGGCGCGTGCCGTTGAAGGCCATGTGTTCGATGAAGTGCGCAAGGCCCCGCTGATCTTCATCCTCAAGCACAGATCCCGCATTCACAACCAGGCGCAAGGCGGCACGCTTCTCCGGTTTCTGATTGCCCCTTATGTAGTAGGTCAGGCCGTTAGCCAACTGGCCTTTCTGCACGGCTGGGTCTAATGGTAACGGCGCAGCAAGGGCGGTGGGCGGCGCGCTGTCTTTCATGGACTGCGAGGGTGGGGGCGCCGTGGGCAGTTTCTTCGCACAGGCGGCCACCAGGCCTAGCGCCCCCAATAAGAAGGGCAAAGGTAAAGAAAAACGGTTCATCATCGTCTTCGGCATTCCAAATTCAGGGGTGTAGGGTGGTAACAGGTTAGGAACACGGATGAAAGGTCTGCGGCGACACCGGTGTGGCGTGGCGCGTCTTTGGCACTTTCGCATACATTTTGAAGACCTTTTGGATTAAACTGACCTGGCGTCCTTCGACCACAAAAGGCCCTGGTTGGCCCGTTTGCCGGTTTGAACGCGTCGCGCTTGGTCCCATCAAGAAGGAAGTTCATCATGATGACCGCTGCTGTTTTTCGTCGAGGCGTTTTCGCATCGGCCCTCATGGGTGCAGTGTTGGTGGCATGCGGGGCACAAACCGACGGTGACGGCAATGGTTCCAACGGCTCGGGGGCGAGTTCGGGTGGCGGCGCCACCTCCGGCTCTGGCGCCACCTCCGGCTCTGGCGCCACCTCCGGCTCTGGCGCCCGCGGTGGCGGAAGTGCATTCAACCCCAACTTCCCCGAGTTGATGGGCAACGACGGTGGCCAAGGAGGAAACACCAACTCTGAAAAT
>JBBSJE010000353.1:0-5886 GCA_038257535.1 Polyangia bacterium | reverse complement strand
CCGAGGCCCGCGCTTGCCCATCCCACACGCGCACGCGCCAAAACAGCCTCTGGCCAGGCCGCGGCGTGGGCCCCGCATAAGCCGTCTCGGTCCAAGATCCCGGCACGCGGCCGCTGTCCCAAACATCGGGCGCGTCGGCGCGCAGGCGGGAAAGGCTGCTGGCCACATGCACCTGGAAAGCGGTTTGCTCATCACCCCGGCGCGCCGAAGAGAGCGACCAGGTCAGCGAGGGCGTGGCATCGTCGAGGCCCACCGGTTGTGGCAAACCCGCCGTGCGCAACCGCTGCACCCGCAACCCCGCCGACGCCTCAGCGAACAGCGACAAGCCTAAGAAGATCGGCACAACAGCCAAACTCGTGATGCGGCGAAAGCGTTGCATAGGTCTTTGAAGTTTGGTCTCGCACGCCCACGAAGAGAAGAGAGCCACAAGCCCTGCCTGCTGGTAGGCCTTTTTGCCCCCTCTCGTCCTCCCTAACTCGTGCTCACAAGGGGTTTTCCGCGCCGCGTTCGGCGAATGCGATTATCATGAGGATCCGCTATGCGGACGCGTCGCCTCATGTTGCTTTTCATTGCGAGCTTGCTCGTTCACGGCCGCAGCGCGGTGGCCGCAGATGCCGTCGCCCATGAGCCGAGCCTCCGCCAAGTTTTGCAGCGCCCTCCTGCCCTGCGAATCTTCTCGCCCTCGGATCGTGTCGGTGCGCTTGCGCAGACCCAGGATGGCCTTTTGTGGATAGGCAGCTCAGTGGGCTTGCTTTCGTACGACGGGCGCACGTTTGATCTAATGGCCGAGGCCGAGCAACCACGTGGCGCCGTCACGGCCTTGGGCAAAGCCAAGGATGGCAGCTTGTATGTGGGGAGCAGTCAGGGTTTGTGGCGCCGCACACCCGATCGTCGGTTTGCGGCGCTGACGGGAATTGATCCTTCGATCACGTTCATTGCCACCGCACACGATGGAGGCGTCTGGGTGGCCACCCCCACAAGGCTTTATCGTTGTGCCGAAGCAACCTGTGAATCGGTAGCCATAGAGCTGCCCTCACAAACCCAGCTCACGTGCCTACATGCGCCACGCCAAGGCGCGCCTTTGCTGGTGGGAACCAACAAGGGTGTTGCCCGGCTCATCAATGGCGCCCTGGTTTGGCTCTGGGAGGGGAGTTTTGTTCACGCGATCGAAGAGGACGATGCTGGAAAACTTTTCATTGGCAGCGAAGACCACGGATTGGTCGCGGTCACGGAAGCCGGGGAGATTGTGCCGCCGGCCGCTCAGTGGCGCTTCGATACCTCAGTGTTAAGCCTTCGCCGGGGTGCCTCGGGCAGCCTCTGGATTGGTACAGCCAACGGTGTGGTTGAGCGAAGCCAAGGTCGTTTTATGCCAACCATTTCCGGCGAGCGATTGCCGGGCGTTCGGGTGCTGGCCATTGTCGAGGACGACGAGGGTAACCTGTGGTTGAGCCTGGATGGCAGTGGGCTGGTGCAGCTACTGCGCCATGCGCCCTTCGTTGCGTACGACACAGGCACCGACCTTCCCCTGGCGCTTGCTGCCACAAGCGACGGCAGTGTGTGGATGAGCCACGCGAACCGCGTGGACAGGTGGTTCAATTCGCGGATCACGTCTGTGACCATGCCACCTGACTGGCGGGTGTGGGACTTGCGTTCGATTCAGGGCGATCCCCAAGGCGGGGTGTGGGTGGCTGGTTTCGATGCCAGTGGGCTTATCCGCATTGCCGGCCGCGACCAGGGCCTCACTGTCACACGCGTACCTTACAGCCCCTTAGCCCCAGCGGCCATCAGCGGTCTGCATCACGCGGGCGATGGCCGCGTATGGGTGGGGCAGCGCAATGGGGATCTCTTTGCGAGGCAAGCCGATGGTTTCACCGCGCTGCCCCGCGGGCCATGTCAAGACGCGATCACGCGCATCCATCAAACGCGCGACGGCACGCTGTGGGTTGCCACCAGCGGCGCGGGGCTGTGCCGCTTTGATCCCAAGATGGGGACGTGGAGTCGGGTGGGAACGCCCGCAGACCACGAAAGAGACATCACAAGTTTGGCTTCATTTTCTGATGGTTCGCTGTGGATTGGAACGCGATCAAGTGGACTCGGCCGGGTCAAGGACGGCGATATTCGTTTACTTGGCTACGATCAGGGCCTGCGTGGCGAGATGATCGGGGGGCTTGTTGAAGATCGAGGACACAACATTTGGATCACATCACGAGCAGGGATCTTCCGCACGCCCCTGTCGCGCCTGCACGATGTGATCGAGGGACGTATCAAGGACCTTCGGCCGCTCTTGTTTTCAACCGCAGACGGGTTGCCAAGTTCCGACTGCATCTCCGGCTGGGCTGATCCCGCGACGCTCGACGCCGAGGGGCGGCTGTGGATCCTCACGCTCAAGGGGCCAGTCATGTTCCCAGGCCCCGAAGCAATTGCCAAACCCAAGCTGCATGGTCCCCACATAAACAACGTCACCATCAATGGTCGTTCATTCTCCGCATTTCCGAGCGAGCTTCGCGCGGCCACGGAGCAGGGCGATTTACAAATAGACTATGGGGCGGTGCAACTTTCTCACGGTCATCGGTTGAGTTACCGATATAAGTTGGAGGGCTTCGACCCCAATTGGGTGGACGCAGAAACCCGGCAACACGCAGCCTATACAAACTTGCGGCCTGGCCGCTACACCTTCCACATCGCGGCCAGCTTGAAAGGGTTCGACCAACAAGCCACACACGCGCTACGCATTTTCCTACGCCCGCCCTTTCATCGCACCCCCACGTTCTATGTCCTGTTGGTGGCGCTGCTGATGTTGACTGGGTTTGCGGGCGCACGCGCGCGTGTACGCATCGTGCGCCGTCGGCAGATGCTTGTCACCGAAGAACGCCACCGCATCGCGCGCGACATCCACGACTCGCTCGAACAGACTTTCGTGGCCATGAAGTTTCAGCTGGAAGCGGCGGCGCGCAGTTTGCCCGAGCCCGCTGCGGGGCCGATTGAGCGCGTGGCGTCCCTCGTCAGGCGCGCCGCTTCGGAAACCAGGGCCGCCATCTGGGCCCTGCGTGCGGACGATCCTCGCAAAGCCGACCTCGCGACTCAGGTGGCCATCAGCGCGGGAGAAGCCGCGCAAGGCACCGGGATTGATGTGCGCGTGGCGAGGGTGGGCCGCGCCTTCACGCTTGCTCCCGACGTTCAGCGCCACGTTGTACAGATCGTTCGCGAGTCGGTAACCAATGCGCTAAAACACGCACAAGCCAAAGCCATCGACGTAACCATCACGTATTCGCCCGAGGCCTTGATCATAAACACGAAAGATGATGGCCGCGGGTTTGCGGCGAAAACACAAAATGAGCCTGCAGGGCATTACGGCCTCGTGGGCATGAGGGAGCGGGCCAAACAAATACGCGCCCATCTCAACATTGAATCGCAACCGGGCTGCGGCACGGTCGTCACGATCCACGTCCCAGTCACCCCCACCACGCCCAACCCAAAGCAACCCGTGAAGACATGAGCAGACAAATCCGAGTTATGATCGTCGATGACCACGACATCGTTCGCGAGGGGCTCGCGGCGGTGATCGCCACCGATCCTGATATGATCTTGACTGGCTCGCTTGGCAGCGGGCAGCGCGCGCTGGAGGAAGTGGCGGCGCTGGCCCCCGACGTGGTGTTGCTGGACCTTCGCATGCCTGATCTCGATGGCATCGCCACCTGTAAGCAACTGCAGGCTTTGCGGCCCAGCCTACGCATTCTCATTCTCTCCAGTCATGCGGGCGACGAAGCGATCGCCAGGGCGTTCGCCGCGGGCGCGGCAGGGTACATACTCAAAAGCATGTCGGTGACGGACCTCCTCGAATCCATCCGTGCTGCCAATGCGGGGCGCGTGGCCCCTCACCCTGCAGTGGCCGAACAATTGGCCCAGCGGATCTTCTACGAACCTCTAACCCCGCGCGAACAGGAGGTGTTGACCCATGTCGCGCAGGGGCAAAGCAACAAAGAAATCGCCTCCAAACTAGACCTGAGCGAAAGCACGGTAAAAAACCATCTCAACAGCATTTTAACCAAACTGCATGCATCCGATCGCACGCAGGCTGTAACCATCGCCGTTCAAAGAGGCATCATCGACTTGGGTATGTGACGAAGATCCGATGGTCGACGGAACCAACCACCTTGTGGTAGGAGCGAGCCCGGTAAGGCACCCTAGGAGCAGGGTGTCACATTTGCGTTAAATGATTGTTTTTTGAGGAACCGGTGGCTTCGGGCACGGAAGATCCGATAGTCGCCGGAACCAACTTCAAGCCGCAGCACACCCAGAACGCTAGCTTCCCGAACGTGAATGCCTTGGGCCTGACGAAGCGGCTTTCCGTTTTCTGTCACGCGCGTGATGTCCTTCGCGGGAAGCTCCACGGTTGCGCGGCCATTCGGCGGCACAACGATCGTAAACAGCACGCCACCTTGCGTGCGGCTCCGCGCGCTTTCGATGGGGCCCCGCACCGAAGCAAACCGTGCATGCACATGTTGCAGATCGGCTGGTACCAAGGGCTCGATCCGAATGTGCTCAAAGCCCGGTTTGTCCACATCAGGTCGAATCCCGGCCAGGTGATTGAAGAACCACGCGCTTACGTCTCCGAAAAATATGTGATTGAGTGATGCGTCTCCGTTCCAGTCTTCCCAAAGGGTTGTCGCCCCCCGTTTCATCCAATGCCCCCAGCTTGGGTATTCCGTCGCGCTAAGCACCCGATACGCGGTCGTCTGAAACCCCTCCGCGGCCAAAGCCCTCGGAACGAATTTGGCGCCTAGCACCCCCCCGTGTCGAGATGAAATCCGGATCGTTCAACGTCAGCGTTCAAACGCAATGCCATGCGTTTCCGCAATTGCGGGTCAACCAGCTTAAAAGCAATGGTCAAAGCAAGCGCTGTTTGTTCATTATTGGCAACGCTGGCCAAGTCTGAATCCACAAACCTCTCCACGAACGCAGTGCGAATGCGCTTTGCCAGATCTGAATAAGCGGAAGAGCGGTCGGCTCTGCCCACCAAGGCCGCAGCCTGCGCCGCAAGCTCTGCCATGCGGAACAAAAATGCCGTTGACGTCACAGCAACGGGTGTACGTGTTTTCAGCGGCACCCAATCGCCAAGACCAAAGTCTGCGATGCCACCCACGGCACGTTGGCTCGCGTAAGACAGGTATCTCTCCCAGGCCAAATCGTGAATCCATTTGCGATACGAAGAACCCGTGTCGAAGTTGAACAAACCCGCCCCGACGGCCAGTTGCGCGTCGCCGGTCCAGCCGTTCTTTTCGCGATGCGGGCAATCCGTGGGGATTGAATGAAAGTTCGTTCGATATGACCAGCGGGTGGCCTGCTGAATCTGATTCAAGACCTCATTCGACGACGCAAACGATCCCACGCTTTTGAAATCGGTATGCACAACTCTAGCGTCGAAGTTCAGGGTGGTGAGCTGTCCTGGCCAGCCCAAAACCTCAACGTACTGGAAACCGTGGTAGGTAAACCTGGGTTCCCAGATTTCTTCCTCGCCACCCGCCAAGACGTATTCGTCCATCTGAAAACGGTTGGTCCGCAGCAGCTCTTCAAGCCGCACGCGATCAAGGCTGCCGTCCTTGGCCATCCGTTCCCCGTAGCGCAAACGAATCTTGGTGCCGCGTTCACCACGCGCATGGGAGGATGCTCCTGCGAAACCAACGGAGCACGGTTATGGGTTTTGCGGCCATTGTTTGATTCTGTGTCCTTCATCCGTGGTTTGTCACCGCTGAAAGACCGCCTTAGGCATAGCCAATTGATTTAACGCCAGACCACGGCGGAATCTCCAATAAGTACAACGACTTATCCATTGCTCCCCCTCTTTGATGGGAAGAATAGGCCATATTTTAAGCCCCTAAAAGGTGT
>JBBSJE010000352.1:0-5890 GCA_038257535.1 Polyangia bacterium | reverse complement strand
CGCCCACCGCCCCCTGCGGGCACAACTACGGGTTGGTGCATAGCCTCACCAACAACGGCCAGGACGGCAACAAGAGCATGGCGCTGTCGGCCTCCATCGACCAAGTCATCGTCAACGAGCTCAAGCAGAAAAACGGCGGCAACCATCCAACGCGCGTGCCTGCGCTCGCTATGGGCGTGGGCGAGGAAACCTTCGTCTACCAAAAGCCGTTTTTCTCCGGACGCAGCGCCCAGGTGCCAGTCGACTCCGATCCCCAGAACATCTTCCGGACCAAACTGTTCCCAAACGGCGCGGGCCTGGCGAATCAGGATGTTCTGCGGGCGACGCGCAAGCGCAAGCTGGTGCTCGATTACGTGAAGGAAGAGATCGCCGCCGTCAAACCCATGCTGGGAACGCTCGAGCGCCAGCGCCTCGAGCAGGTCTCCGACAATGTTAGTGACCTCTCGAAGAGCCTCGACGGCGTTGCAAACGCGCGCAGCTGCGAGATGCCGCTGTCGCCCGGCGCGGGCCGTGGCGGCTGGGACCACACCACCACCCAAGTGCCGCGGCTCGTGCAGATCGCGCTGGCATGCGACATCACCCGGGTCATCGGCATCAGCTGCAACTCGCCGCCCAATCGCATCACCGGATTTTCTGGCGGCTTGCATGGCATGCCGACCATCCACGAGCTTATCCATCAAACGCAGCCGGGAAGTTCTCTGCGCAACAATGGGGGCGCCAGAGCCGTCACGCGCAAGATGTACGCGGGGGGGGCCGGCGTGTACGCCTCGATTCTGAAGCAACTCGACGAGACTCTTGAGCCCGACGGCAGCACTTTGCTCGACAACAGCATCGTGCTGTGGGCAAGCGAGATCAGCGAGGGCGGCCATGGCGTCCACAACCACAAATGGATCGTGGCTGGCTCGGCTGGGGGGCGCCTGCGCACCGGGCGCTACGTCGCGTTCGGCAACCCCCGCCGCGGCCAATCGGCTGCGGACAAGACGCAGCCCTCCCACGGCGACTTTTTGCTCACGCTTGCGGAGGCCATGGGCGCCGCGCCAAGCAACTTCGGCGAGGCGCGCGCGATCAAAGGGCCAATTACGAGCTTGCTTGGGTAAGCGCTCCGTCGGGGGCTTAGGAGCCGCTTGTTTGCGGTGCCCGAATACTCGAAAGGGCAACGATGCGATCATGATGATGTGTGCGTGTCAGCGTTCATCTTTTCTAACGAGCCCTCTACGCATCGCGATTGAAACGGCCTCTGTGCGTGTGCTTGCGCCCAATTTCTGCAAAATACGGCTGACGAACATGGAGACGGTACGCGGAGAAATTTTCAGCGTTTCCGCAATTTGCGGATTCGTGAGCCCTTGCGCCATGCCTTGCAAGATTTGCCCTTCGCGCCGGGAAAGGCCTGCGTCGAGTGAACCATCGATCAACCTTCCCGAGATCTCGGAGTGAAAGTAGCGCCGTCCTGCAGCGACCGTTCGGAGGGCCACGAGCAATTCGCTGCCGTGAACCCCCTTGGGCAAGTAGCCAAGCGCACCCGCCTTTAATGCGAGGAAAACATCATGATCGCCTTGGTAGTACGAGAGCACGAGAATGCGCGCGTCGGGAGCGACCGCGCGCAGCTTGCGCGTAAACTCAATGCCGTCCATGCCAGGCAGGCGCAGATCCAAAAGCACCACCGAGGGGGCGATCGCCGCATGCGCAGCCAGCGCCACCTCGGCGTCGCAGAAGTCACCCACCACCGCCAAATCAGGTTCGGTCTCGATCAACGTGCGAACGCCCAGGCGCAATAGCTCATCGTCTTCCACGAGCATGACGCCGATCGGGGCCTTGTCTGTCATGCGTTCCCCTCCGGGGTTTCTTCGCGTCGCAAGACGAGCTGCCAGGTGGTGCCCATGTTTTGTGACGTTGTCAGCTCAAGCTGCGCACCCAGACGCGCCGCTCGTTCCTGGATGCCCAAAAGCCCAAGTCGTCCCATGGCGATGAGCTCTGCAACAGAGCGGCTAATGCCTTTGCCGTCATCCTTGACCTCTAGCTCCAGCGCATCTGTTCGCAGCGTCAGGGCGACGTTCACGTTCGTTGCCTGGGCGTGGGCAATGGCGTTGCTTAGCATCTCTGTCACCATGGCCGGTATCTCACTGTTCGCCATGGGCAAAAGCCACGATGACCGTTGGCTGATGGGACGTTCGTCGCGGAGCGAAAAAACAATGCGCGGACCGCCTCCGTGTGTGTCGCGGGTGGCGGTGGACACAGCCTGACGAACAGCGGCCACCAGGTCGCCTTCGTCGCGGCTTCGGCTTCTGAGCGTCCAGATGGTTTTGCGGGCACGTTCGTGTCCCACCTCGATGGCCTGAGCCAGGGAGGCAAGCACGCGCTTGACGCCCGCGGCGTCGTTTCTGGCGGAAAACCGGGTCAGCGCTTCGATCTGGTAGCCGAGGGAAGCGAAAACCTGGCCTAAACCATCGTGCAAATCGCGGGCGATGCGCGCGCGTTCGTCGTCGAGCTCTTCCTGCACGCGGCGCACCCGAGCCAAACGTTGTCGGTGTACCGCCAGCCCCATGAGGACGCAGAGCAAAAGACCAACGGCCCACACCCAAGGGCGCTCGAAAAGCGGGCGATCGATGTGTAAAAGTATGACCTCTGTTTCGCGGGCCCAACCGCGGACCGGCCAATCGATCCACAGCTTTAGTGCGTAGGCGCCCGGCGCCAATTGTCCCATGCGGATCACGCCGTCCTCCGGTAGCAGCGTCTTGTAGACATCTCGACCGATGAGTTGCCAACGGATCGTCGGCACGCCGAACACTGGCGTGCCGGGCAACTCGATCTGCAGATCCAGTGTGCGAGGCGCCGTGGCGTGGATGTGCGATGGGAAACCGTGACGGGTGCCATCAATGAGCGCCTCGGCCACGCGGGGTACAGGTTTGCGTCGATCTCGCGGCTCGAAGACGTCGGGCCTGACGCCGAAGACACCTGCCATCGTGGCGAACCAGAGTTTCCCTTCGAGATCCACGGTGACGGTGGGCTGAAATCCTGTGGTGACCTCGGCCGCGGGCAAACCGTGATGGACCGAAAGCAAAGGGGGGCGCTCGAACTTTCTCCCCGCCACCAGCTGCGAAACCTCTTCAGCATTCAGCATCGTGATGCCTGCGCCGCAGCCGATCCAAAGCTGGTCGGCATGAGGTGCTGCCAGCGCCTGGATCGACTGACAGGGCAAGCCATCGCTTTCTGAGACTTGGAGACGATGAGGAGGGTTCCACAAAAGCAGTCCTCGTGAGCCCATCATGCCGGCCCAGACCCGTGTCTGTGAATCCTCAAGAAGCGCAGCCACCGAGCCAACCGGCGGGGTGTCGGGTCCCGGTTGCGATACGCAGGAGGGGCGCAGATCGGACGAAAGACGCGCAATGCCTCCCCGATCGTCGGCAAGCCAAAATCCGCCTTCGGTTGCCACGGCGATTTGTGTGATGGGCTGCCCGCAGAAGGACTCGGGTGCATGGCGCTGCGAGAACCTTGGTGGCTGCAGCAAGCGTTCTTCCTCGACACGATCGAAAACCACGACGCCGCCAGCTTCGTCGAGCACGAAGAAATGTTTTTGCCTGGCAAGCACGGTTCGGGCGCTCACCGTGTTGCCTCCCTGCGCGAGCTCGACGATCTCAGGCGCGCCCTCAGATCCGGGCTTGGGCAACCGCGCGATGCCCGCACTCCCCAGCGCCACCCACACTCGTCCGTCAACATCTGCCGCCAGTGACCCGGCGCTGGCATTTCCTGGCAGCGCGACAGGTGTCGCGCGGCCGTCCCGGGCGAGCGCCAGGCCACGGGTGGTAGAAACCCACAACCCGATGCCAGCCTCGTGAAGCACGGCGCGAACGTTTCTTGAAGGCAAACCAGAGGAATCGTCGATCACGAAGTGGTCCGCCGGCCTAGCAAGGAAGATCTTGGCGGAGCGCATCGCCACCCACATCGTGCCGTCACGATCCACGTAGAGGGCCGTTACAGCGTTTGCGCCACTTGGGCCTGCGGGGTGTAGCTCCGTCCACACGTCCTGATGCCAGCGCCACAGGCCTCTGGGCCCTCCCACCCAAACCGCGCCATCTGGCGCAACCATGAGCGCACGAACGACGCTGCCGGTGAAAGGCCCTACGGCGCGGGGCGTACCGCCGGGCGTTTGAGCGAAAAGGCCCTCGCGCGTGGCGATCAGCAGCGTGCCATCGTCACGAAGCGCAAGCTGCGTGACTGGGGCAAGTAGATTCGTCGATTCGAAGCGCCATCCGTCCTGCTGCTTGCGCCCCACTGTGAGCCCTCGGTTGGTGCCGACCCAGAACTCTCCGTTGCGACCAGCAAGCAGCGCGGAGACATGTGTGTCCGCAAGCAGTGACTGCGCCGTTAGCGGCCGTGCGTTGGCGTTTGGGGCTAGGTAGAGACCACGATCCCCTCCGATCCAAACGCCGTCAGCGCCGCGCGCGAGCGCCCACACCTGAAGGCCTTTAAGTTCCTCGGCCAAAGCCACGTCATGCCAGGTGCCCGCGCGCCAGATGGCAAGTCCCGGGTAAGCACCCATTGTGGCAGAGGCGCCCCCGCCTGCGGGATGGACGTCGTCGAGGGCAGGGCCGCCGAATCCCACCCACACCTCGCCGTCGCCCCAGGGGAGCAGGCAAAAAGCGTTGGTGGCCCGCCCAGGCAAGCTGCGCATCGATTCGTCGTTGAACTGGGCGAAGCGCAGCCCGTCGTGCCGCAAAACGCCACCGTAGCCCGCCGTAATGAGCCCGTCAGAGGCATCCTCGGTCATGGCCACCACGGCTCCGGACCCTGCGCGAATCTCTTCAAAGCTATAGGCAGGGGGCAGCGGTTGCGCCGAGGCGAGGCTGCTAAGGGCGACGAAGGTGAAAACAGCGAAGATGTGGCGGCCCCCTGTGATCAGATTACGCCTGCGCCGCCATCCCGGGAAGCGCCGCACCCATTTTCCCGCGCAAAGCCGCTAAAGCAAGCGTTCAAGCGGTGCCGTTGCGCCGTATTGCGATGAACCGTCTTCGGGGAAGCGGGAGACGTCGATGCCCATCGCTTGTGCCACGCCCAACCACAGGGAGGCGGTGCGCTGCCGACGGCTCTTCGAAAAATCGAGGTACCTCCCCGTTTGGATGTTGCCACCGGCGTTGCCGGCCAACACGATCGGAATGTCGGTGAAACTGTGCGCGCCGGTTGCGGTTTCCGAGGTCTTCACCAGCACGCTGTTGTAGAGCAACGTGTTGCCGTCCACATCCTTCACGGCTTTGAGTTTTTTAACCATCGCGGCGAAGCGGGCCGCACGCCAGGTGTGAATCATGTTCCATGCCTGGGTCTGCGCGGGCGTCTCAAACCATCCGTGTGCATAGTGATGGGAGCCACCGCTGCGGTAGCGGTTGTTCAGCGCAAGAAACTCGTCGTAACGCTGGTCCGAGCGGCCCTTCTCGAACATCAGCGACACCACGCGCGTCATATCGCATTGCACGGCCAGAACCGCGATGTTCATCTGCGCTTCAGCGATCTTGTCGAACAACGGGGTGTGGCCCCCGGTCCTCTCGCCGCCCACCACCCGGCTGCCGAGCCCTGATAGATCCACCTTCGGATCTTGGCAGGCGGCGGCATTGGCTCCGGGCATGTCATTGCCGAGATCGGACAAAGATCGCTCGAGGTCACGAATCGACTGGCCGAAAAAATCGAGTCTTTGCTTGTCGTCCGCGCTCATCTTCGTGGACAGGGCCTGAATCTCGGCTGTAACGCCATCAAGCACGCTGGCCCGACGTTTGTTCAGCTTGTCGAAGGCTTCGCGCGAAGCGGTGCTCGGGTCGTTGGGCGTGGCGAAGATGCGCCTGAACGCCGTGGTGGGATCTTGCTGTGGCGGCAGCGCCTTTTTCCCGAGAAAGCTAATGCGGGT
>JBBSJE010000351.1:0-5904 GCA_038257535.1 Polyangia bacterium | reverse complement strand
GCCGTTGCGCGTTTGCTGTGCGAAAAACGCTTTTCGGCGGTGATCAACGCGTGCGACGCGGGCCGTGAAGGCGAACTAATCTTCCGCTACGTATACGACCTGGCAGGTAGCCGCTTGCCGGTGATGCGCTTGTGGATCTCGTCCATGACCGACGAAGCCATTCGCAATGGCTTTGCCCAACTGCGTTCGGGCCACGATTACGAGCCGCTGGCCGCCGCGGCCCGCTGCAGGTCTGAGGCCGACTGGTTGGTGGGGCTCAACGCCACGCGCGCGGTGACGGTGCGGCATCGATCAGGCGGGTCGCAAAACCTTTATTCCATAGGCCGCGTGCAAACGCCCACGCTGGCATTGCTGGTGGAACGTGAACGCGCAATTCGCCAATTCGTGCCGCAAGATTATTGGGAGGTGCGCACTCAGCTGGAAACGAATACCGGCGGTGGTTTTCGCGCGCTGTGGACACGGCTTGTGCCGCCTTTGCCCAAGCTCACACGCTTTGGAAGCCAAGCTGCGGCCGATGTTGTGGTTCAGCGCTGCGCCGAACACGGGAAACTCGACGACGCTTTGGGTCCGGTGGTCGAGACCCTGGAGCAGAAAAAAACGCGCGAGCCGCCGCCTTACCTTTTCGATCTCACGTCGCTGCAGCGAACCGCCAACCGGCGCTTCGGCTTAAGCGCTTCGCGCACTTTGGAAGTGGCGCAGGCGCTGTATGAACGGCACAAGCTACTCACGTACCCCCGTACGGATTCGCGGCATCTGTCGCAAGATATGGTGGGCGAGCTACCGAAATTGTTTCGGGGCTTGGCCGAGATGGCCGACTACACGCCTTTTGCGCGCCCGCTGGTGCAAAACCCACCATTGCCCCCGCGCCGCGTGTTCGATGACAAAAAGGTTCACGACCACCACGCGATTGTGCCCACAGGCAAAACCACGGACCTTTCACGTTTGGATCGCGATGAACGTCGGCTTTTCGATCTGGTGGCCCGGCGGTTTCTTTCGGCGTTTTACCCCGACGCCGAATTTGCCAACACAGAAGTGGTTGTGCGCGTGGGTCCAGCCGCAGTGTCAAAGCTTCCAGGCGCCGCGAAACCAAGGCCGGCCAAATCCGCAACAGGAGCCGGAAGTGAAGAAGAAAACGAAGCCATGCTGGACACAGAGCCGCCGCCGCCCGATCGCTTTGTGGCGCGTGGGCGCATTCGGTTGGTGCCGGGTTGGCAAGTGGTGGCGGGCTTTGGCGAAACGCCGGTGGAGCCGGGCGAGGGGGAAGACGCCACGCTTCCAATTTTGTCTGTGGGGCAAAAGCTGTTGGGGCGGTTTGAGTTGATCAGCAAGCAAACCAAGCCGCCGCCTCGGCACACAGAAGGCACCTTGCTGGCGGCGATGGAAACCGCGGGCCGCCAAATCGAAGACGAAGAGCTGAGAGCGGCGATGAAAGATTCCGGCTTGGGCACGCCGGCCACGCGAGCCAGCATCATCGAAACCTTGGTGAAGCGCGGCTTCGTGCAGCGCAATGGCAAACAAATCACCGCTACGGACACCGGCATGGCGCTGGTGGCGGCGTTGCCAGTGCCCAGCCTGGCTTCGGCCGAGTTGACGGGATCCTGGGAGGCACGTTTGTCGCGGATCGCTCGGCGCGAAGACAGCCGCGAGGCCTTCATGCGCGACATTGGGACCTACGTCACCGAGGTGGTTGAGGCCGTTCGAAAAGCGCCTGTGGATCGCGCGATGGCGGCCGCCGTGGCCCCGCAGAGCCAAGCCGTGTCGTCGCCAAAACAAGCGTTGCCGAATCCGCCTGCACGCACGCGCGCACAATCGAAATCCAATCCAGGTACCACGGCAACCAAGTCCACCGCCGCCACAAAAAAAACAACGGCCAAGACAAAAGTCCCACCGCCCCAAGCGGTCAATGGCTTGCCCTGCCCACAGTGCAAGCAGGGCAGCCTGCTGCGGGGCAACAAAGGCTGGGGCTGCAGCAGGTGGAAACAAGGCTGCGGATTCGTCATTTGGTTCGAGATTGAAGGCAAAGCCTTGTCCGAGGCGGAGGCGGCGGAATTGGTCACCAAGGGAAAAACCCGCAAATCAGTGTGGTCGCTCCCCGGCGGCAAGAAGGTGTCGGCGCGATTGGTTTTGAATTTGAAAGCCACGCGCGAGCAGGGCGCCGCCCAGCTTGACCCGAGTTAAGCCGGTAACTGTCATTCTGCGTCATGTGACTTGCCCACAATCCAGCGTTTTGGGGGTGAAGACGCCACCTACATATGCTGTACTTCCCTCCGTTGTGGCATCACCAGCGCTAGCAATGAAATACGCGGAAGCCGTTGTGGCCGATGCTGAGGCCGAGCGCCGAAAGCGTCGCGTTGAGAAACTCCGATGGCAGCTGCGTGTGGCCCGACGAGCCGTGGCCGCCAAACGCAAAGCCTGGGACGAGTTGGGAGGGCAAACGCCACCGTCGGGGTTAGATGCCGTGAGCGTTTGTGGTTTTCTTTTTGGGGGCTGCCTGGCCCTTGTGGGCATCCAGTTGCTGTCTGCCTTGGTGCTGCGATGAGCGCCCGAGATCCGCAAGCGGCCGCCTACCGCCAACTACACGACCTGCGCGCGGTGGCCCGCGAGATGGCGCGTGAACTCGAAACGCTGCAACAAGCGCAACGGCAGCTTGACCAAGACATTACGGCCACCCGCAAGCATCAAACCACCTCGCCTCGGCAACGATTTGCCCGAGGGCTGAGTTGGGGCGTTGCTGCCGTGATGGCGGTCTGGTGCTTGGCTTTGACGGTCGCCCATTTGACCGTTTCCCCGTAGCGTTTGACCCTCGCGCCTCTGGCCCAAAGGCCTTCACGATACATAGATAGGCGCTCTCACCCGCTAGGCGTATGATGCGCCGGCGACGCCAATGAAGCTTTGAGCCCGAGGGGCCGTCAAAGTGTGGCGTTGACTCAGCGTCCACTTGCTTAGGAGCTTGGAATGAACATCAAACGGTATTTGTCTTTAGGTCTGTGTGCCGCCACGTTGGCCGCTTCGGGGTGTAGCGATGATGATGACGCTATCCTTCCCGGCGACGGGGGCCTTGGCGATGGGGGGCTAGTTGACGGTGGCATCGGCGGCGATGCAGGCTTGCCTGACGGCAGCGCTGCGACTTGCTCGGTGGGTGGCAGTGGGCAGGTCACCGTCACTGTTGTTGCTCCCGAGGCGTTGACGCCGCTGGCCCGCTTGGTGAGCGGGATGGGCGGAGCGCCTCTTGATCTGGCCGGCGCGATGCCCGCGACGATTCCTGCTGGACCTTACGCCGTGGAACACAAGCGCGTGAAAGTGGCGCCGGGGCCTATGCAGTTGATCGGCCGCGCCTATTACGTAAGCGCCATCGGTTTCGATGGCTGCGTGCGCGCTGGCGTCACAAACACCGTTACCTTGACCTATACGCTTGAGCCCGGCAGCGCCAAGCTCTGGGCCACCCCCGGGAACCGAGCAGGGGCCATCGTGGCTTACGACGAAGCCCAACTACGGGCGGGCGGCGCGGCTGCACCCACCGTGGTTCGTGGCTCGGGCCTAACAGCTGTAGGCGACATTGCCTTCGACCTGCATGGCAATTTGTGGGCCTCTGACCGCACCACCGGCTTGGCGGCTTACCCCATGAACACGCTGGGCATCGCGGCCGATCGTGTGGCGGCGTTGAAGATCCCCGGTTACACAGAGATTGTGTCGCTTGCCTTCGATGGCGGTGGCAATCTTTGGGCCGCGCAGGCTCTGGCGGAACAACCGGCGGACCGCATCGTACGCTGGTCTGAAGCCTCGCTGCAGGTGGATCCTCTCACCACCAACACCCTCACGCGCATGGTGGCGCACAACCTTGAATTGACCAGCGCCGAACTTAAAGGACCCGTTGACATGGCTTTCGATGCGGCCGGCAACCTGTGGGTCACCAGCAGGGACAAACATCAAGTTCTGATGTTCTCTGTGGCGCAGTTGGCAGCTGGCGGCAACGTTGCGCCCGCCGTGGTGCTCAAAGCAAGGGTCACGGGTCCCATCGTGGGCGGATTCGATAGGCCCATCGGCCTGAGTTTTGATGCCACAGGAAATTTATGGGCGGGATGGGAAGCAGCTTTGCTGCGCTTTGCACCTGCCCAACTGGCCGCATCCGCCACCATCGACGATCCTCACCGCGTGCAGCCGCAAGGGCAGGGCGGCGCGGGCGTCAGCGACGCGCCGCACGCCATCGACGCGCTTGGCGGTATGTGGCTTTCTCGCGCCCAAATCGGTGGGCCTGCGGCGCTCGTGCGCTTGCCACCCGCCGCATTGACCGCGGGCGGCAAGCAAGCGCCGATGGAGATCTTGAGCAGTGAAGCCCTGGGCAGCGGAGCCTCATCAATCGTGCTCAACCCAACCCCTGCGGGCTTGCCCATTCGCGACTAATTGACAGCAACCCCCCAGGCGTATTTGGCCTGGTAAACTGCCAAGCACGCATGGGGGGCAACATATGACTGAGCGAACGCGACGGGAATTTTTTGAAACGGCGGCGGGTGTGGTGGCAGGGTCGGCGGTTGCCGGAGCCACCCCCGCGCATGCCGAGAAGACGCCTGAGAAAAACGCTGGCGGCCTCCCGTTGCGGCCGCTGGGGAAATCGGGCGCCAAGGTGTCATGTCTTGGCCTGGGCGGCTGGCACATCGGGGCCATCAAGGATCGCAAGGAAGCGATCAAGCTCATGCACGCCGCGATTGATGAAGGCGTGACGTTCTTCGATAACGCTTGGGATTATCACGCGGGCGGTTCGGAGTCGGTCATGGGTGAGGCCCTCGCCCAAGACAAAAAGCGCGACCAAGTGTTCTTGATGACTAAGAACTGCGAGCGCGACTACGAAGGGTCGATGCGCCACTTGGACGAAAGCCTCAAGCGGCTGCAAACCGATCACTTAGATCTTTGGCAGTTTCACGAGATCAACTACGACAACGATCCGCAGTGGCTGTTGGAGCGCGGCGGTCTGAAAGCCGCTTTGGAAGCCAAAAAGGCCGGAAAAGTGAAGTACATCGGCTTTACGGGGCACAAACACCCCGACATTCACTTGGCTACGTTGAAGTTAAAGTTCGCCTGGGATGCGGTGCAGATGCCGGTGAACATCCTTGATGCCCACTACCGAAGTTTTCAAACTCATGTGCTGCCCTTGGCGCGCAAGCTGGGCGTGGGCGTGGTGGGAATGAAAAGCATGGGTGGCGGCGCGCCAGAGGGCACCTTCTTGGCCCGCGGGCGCACGGGCCTGAGCGCCGAGCAATGCATTCGTTACAGCCTAGGCACCGAAATTTCCACCCTGGTTGCGGGGATCATGAACCTGGATCAGCTCAAGGCCAACGCGGCGTTGGCCCGTGACTTCAAGCCGCTGCCGCCTGCAGAAATCAAGCAGTTGCAGGCCACCTTGAAGGCCGAAGCCTCAGATGGCCGCTACGAGTTGTTCAAATCAACGACGCAGTTCGATGGCCCGCACCACCGCAAGCAGCATGGCTTTCCGGTGTGAGCCGAAGCTAAGCGGCAAGACCGTATGAGCGCAGCAGCGCGGCCGGATCCGGATCCCGGCCGCGGAAGGCGCGAAACACCTCATCGGGCGCCTTGCCGCCGCCCAACGCCAACACGGTTTCGCGGAACTTCATGCCCACTTCCGTAAGCCGAGCCAAATCATCAAGCCCGGCTTCTTCAAATGCGGAGAACGCGTCGGCTGCCAACACCTCTGCCCATTTGTAGCTGTAGTAACCTGCCGCGTAGCCACCCGCGAAAATGTGGCCGAATGAACATAAGAAACGGTCTTCGGGCAAGGGTTTGACGATCGTGTTTTGCGCGGCCACTTCGCGGGCAAACTCTTGAACGCTTTGGTCGCCGTTGGGATCGAAGCCGTTGTGAAGACCCATGTCCAGCGTGGCCAGATACACT
>JBBSJE010000350.1:0-5925 GCA_038257535.1 Polyangia bacterium | reverse complement strand
GGCGATGGCCCATCGCACGGAAAAGCTGCCTTCCGCTCCTACGCGCCGAGGCTCGCCGCGCGTGCTGGTGGTGGATGATTCTCGTTTGGCGCGCGAGGCGGCCACGCGTGCGCTGGCGTCAATGGGGCTGCAAGCGTTAACCGCCGAAGATGGTTGGGAGGCGTGGGAGCTGTTGAACGAACGTCGCTTCGATGCGGTGGTGACAGATCTTGAAATGCCGCGGGTGGATGGCTTTGCGCTGATTTCGCGCATTCGAAAAGATCCCACGCTTAAGCGCATGCCCATCGTTGTGCTGTCGTCCCGCACGTCGCAAGCCACACAAGAGCGGGCGAAGCGTTTGGGCGCCAGCGCGGTGGTGGTAAAGGCGCCGCAGCGGCAAGCGTTGATTCGAACGCTGCAGAAGCTGTTGCTGGGGGCGCGGGGGGGGTGAGAGAAGCCGCCGGTACGGGCTACGCAATGGTCATCAAGCCGCGCTGCGCGCTCGCAGATGCGCCGTTTCGACAATGTCTACACCCAGCGCCGCCGCGACATCGCAGATCCGGGCAAGGCTTGCTGAACGATAGCTGGTGGACTCGTAGCGCTGCACCTGCTGCTCGGCCACGTTGAGCTCATCCGCCAGCCGACCCTGACTCCACCCACGTGCAATGCGGGCCTTTATCAGTAAAGTCGCCAAATCGGCGAGGGATGATGCCTCGAAGGTCGAGACCTGTCCCGAGGAAAGCCTCTCGTATTCCAGAATCTCGGCGCGGAGGTCTTCCGCTTGAGCTGCGACCGCTTCCATCTCGAGCTTCTGGATCTTACTCGCCTTGTTCCCCGCGGCAGCTTTGAGATTTGCCAATGCATCCTCAAACCTGCGCAAGTGGGCCTTGGTCGATCGAAACTGGACGTCGTTGGTGATCATATTCCCTCTCTGAGCTTCGGCACGACGATGCCCTTGCGGGATCCGTCTCGTTCATTTTGAAAGAACTCCGCAAAAACGAGGCCGCTGACCGATTCTATGACGTTCGGAAAGAATTCTCCGCCAAAGCGACGCTTCTGCGCCGCGCGGCCGGCCGACAGATCCAGAAACACGGGATCGATACGATCAAGGTCGACCCCTCCTGTATCCCAGCAGACATCGATATCGCCGGGCTCGTCCTTTGCTGTAACGAAGCTGCCGTTGAGCCACACCTGGCGACAACCGACTTGCGCGAGCAGCTCAATGGCTTCGGCGAGGCCATCGAGTAATTCTCGCCGCTTCGTGTTCCATCCGAACCTTTCCAGCACGTCATCCCACGACGCCTCGTGCTTGCCCTCCGGCAGCAAACCGGTATCCCGATGGAACGGCGGAATCACTCCACAACCTTATCAGTGTGTTGGGCGTGTACCAAGCTTCTGGCAATGTCGCATTGCAGCGTATGTCCGCGCGATGGCTGGGGGCGCTATCGCGCCCACAAGCTTGCCAGCTCTAAGGGAAGCGCATCAAATGGGCGCGGGTTCACAATGGCCGCGCCGTCGTAGCGTTCAACGAGGTGGAAGGCTTTGGAGGTATTTTCATAGACCTCCAGTGTTTGGGCGAGAGGATCAATCAGCCAGGCGAAGCTCACGCCCGCCTCGGAATAGAGCGGCATCTTGATGCTGCGATCGAAGCTCTCTGTACCTGGGGATACGATTTCGCAAACCCAATCCGGCGCGAGATCAAAATGCGACACCTCTGGCAGCGTGGGCATCGTGCTTCGTCGCCAACCGGCAAGATCAGGAACCACGATGTTGCTGGACAGATGCAGTTCCGGTTCGTCCAAAATGATCCAGCCTCCAGGACCGCCATGTCCGCGATCGAAAGGTCCATCGAGGGCGCCGCCCAAGCGGCTGGCTGCGCGCGTATGGGCGGCCGCGGGGCGCGGGCTGTTATAAAGCTGCCCGCCAACGATCTCGCCTACCAGATGTTCGGGCACCTGCTCAAGGTCAAGCGCGGTGGCATGCCGTTTGGTGGGCAGCGGCAGGGACATAGGGAGATGGTATCAAATTCTCGAGGGGACGGGGGAACGAGGGGGCGGTAGGAATCTTTGCGTTTCACCGTGCTCACCGACCAAGAGTCAAAAGCCAACTGCGCAGTTCACCCTCGACCCACCGCTTTTCTCGCTCAGTATAGCCTTCAAGCAGTTTTATCGTGTCCACCCCGTGCTCCAGGGTCAGCGGCTGGTTGCTCTCCTTCAACTTCTCGTCTTCGTCTGCCGGCTCCTTGAGCTGGTCCAGGACGTAATCGATTCCACGCGTGAGAAAGTGATCTTCCTCCAAGCGGATTTCCTCCGTTTGTAAGGGGATTCTCTTTCCAAACGGCCACACGACAAGAGTCCCACTATTCCTGTCGAGCTTAAAGTCCGTCCTTTGAACTATAGACAACAAGATCCGCCAGCTTGAAACCAGTCCGAACCCCCAAAGTGCCAGGGAGAACAGAACCAAAAGCGATTTTCCGGAGGAGAGGGCCCCCTTGGTCCAAAAGTAGGCGAAAGCAAAAAGGCCGCTCAGAACCACGAACGAAAATAAAGACGTTCCGTTGTTCCGCAGCGGCGGCACTCGTAGATGGAAAGTGTCATCTGCGACTTTGAGCTTGATGCGCGTATTAAATGGTTTTGGTTTTCGTTGAACCATCCTGCGGCGGGCCAAGTGCTCTTCCAGGAGGTTGGTCGCGACATCAGGGTCAACGCCCATCTCGCGCGCCATCTCCACGAGGTCGCTCTGCCCGAAGCGCCTCCCGTCGTTGCGCTGCTGGATCTCCGCGGACCGCTTGAGGATCGCGACCAGTTCTTCATAGGTCAGTTTGTCGCCGTCCATGTGCCACCACGTCGCTAAGGTTTGTTAACCGTCCGCGATTTTTTGGCGGGCAGAATCTGCTTTGGCGCCCGCACATGGTCTTTGCCTTCACCCCAGCACGCGGTGTGGCCATCGGGGTAAAGGCCACAGTGAATGCCAGCTCCGTTCCATACCGACAAGAACTCACCCGGAGGAGAGCTGGCGAATGATGCATCATTGGAAATGATCACTCCATAGGTGCCATAGCCTTCTTCGTCCAACTTTTCCGTGGCGCCCTTCACCTGAAGGCCGTTGCTTGAGATCTGCCGAAGCGGCCGGTCAATTTCGCTTCTCTCGGTGGATCCTTCACGAGTCACGCACTCGAGGTTTCGATTTCGGGTCAAACCACACACAAAGTTTGCACCACAAACCATGTCTAAAAAGTTCCCGCGTAACCGCTCCGGTAAATGCCCCCAGCAGTAGATGCCGCCAGATTCAGAGAGGCCACATGCATGAACCTGTCTACGATCTATGGGCTGCGGACGGTCTGGGTCTGTTCGCCATTGTCCACCCCCGCATAGTTTCTTGTAGCTTCCAGCGGGCACCTTCTGCTTCGCCCACTCGTGTCCGCGCACTTCGATATGACCATCCGGCATCAAGGCCAACGTGGCCATGGGCGCAGGGAAAACCTCTTTGGCACCGGCGGCCCATGGGGGTAAGGCCCAATTCTCGACGGTAAAGCAAAGCGGCTCACCTTCAAGCACGTTGCCACACGCCATCTTGTCGTCGGCATGCAAGCTTGAAAAGCGAACGTCAGGCACCCGAAGCGGGGGCAAACGCTTGCTCTCGGGCCCGCCACGTAGACACGCGGCACGGCCGTCCTTCAACAGAATGCACAAGTTGTTTTGAGCGCCTTCCATGGAGACAACTTCAGGCTTAAAGGCATCTTTGCTGCCCTTGGGTGTTTGGTTCCAGCAGTAAAGCGGCGCCACACCTTCCGAGTCATCTTCGCCTAGCCCGCATCGCAGCTCGCTTTCAGGGTGCAACGCCGGTTGAGGGGCGGTGGCTTGGCCTCTTTCGTTCCGACCCCAGCATGCCACGCGGCCATCTTCAGCCAGAGCACACGTGTGAAACGCGCCGCTTCCAACCGTAGTCCACTTACCTTTTGGCGGGGCGCTTTGTGCGCAATCCCAAGCGGGCTCTCGACAAGATTCGCCGGTTGTCCCAGCCCCCCAACAGACAAGCTTTCCAGCCTCTGTGAGGCCGCACGTGTGGTAACGGCCAGCGCTGACCGTTACGAAGGTGTCTTTAGGCGGAGCCGCTTGTCCATGCGAGTTTGAGCCTCCGCAGGCTGCCTTTCCCTCTAGGTCGATGGCGCAAACGTGTCTTCCGCCTACGCTTAGTTCTTTGAGCGTGCCCTGCATAGGCTCTGCACGTTCGCAAAACATGGTGCCATCGCGGCGAAGGCCGCATGCGCCCCATTCGCCGCCGCTTATTCTGTTGAACTGGCCGGGAATTTTTAGCGCCGAGGTAATGCTGGTGGTTACACCGCCTTCAAAGGCCAGGGACCAACTCTTGGGCGTACCGCTACTATCAGAAACGATTGCCACATCGTTTGCCTCTCGCAATTCAAATCCCCTTTTTACTAGCGTTAGGGGATTTCTTGATTCCCCCTCGAAGGTTGTCGCATCAGGCGTGGTCGTCGCATTGCCGCCATCTCGGCAAACAATCCGTTTGACCTCAAATTCTGGTGCTTCAACGTAATCACCCACGCCCCACGCCACGACGCTGCCATCTTCCCCAACACCACAGTTGATATGTTGTCCTATTGAAATTTTTCTGAGAACGATACCGTAGTTTGGTGATTTCCACTCTAGGGCGGGCATAGTGGTTTCTGGAAGTGCTTGTTTTTCAGCGAGCGCAGGAGCGGGGGAGGACTCGCGACGACATTGAAGAAGTGTAAGCGTAAGCAGAGTCAGATGGATCTGAGCAGAAATTTTCATTGGAACATTCCAGCAGTCAAAGGGACCGCATACACGCTTTCACGTCGCAAGGTGAACCGCCCGTCACCGTACACATCAACGGTGACGTCAGCGCTAATGTTGATGTCGCCATAGCCG
Source organism: Polyangia bacterium (assembly GCA_038257535.1). GTDB lineage: Bacteria > Myxococcota_A > Polyangia > Fen-1088 > Fen-1088 > JAGTJU01. The sequence goes on along the minus strand of JBBSJE010000350.1, from coordinate 1,033 downwards.
GCTGGCGGCTGTGGTAGGCCTTCAAGACCAGCTACCAGCTCCCCACGGGCCAGCCCGGATGTGCCCCATGCGGGAAGCTTCAGCGCGCCGCTTCGGTTTCCCGAGTGGGCGAAGAAAGCCGCAGAGACTTTCATCAAGGTGGGTGGAGAGAACCCAGTCGTAAACTCGAGCGACACCCCAAGGCATTGCCTACCGTTTTGGTCTTGCGCCGGCGAAAAATTGAGCCGGAAGTCTCCGAACATGAGCTCGTGCAGGGCTCGTTCCTGCAAGCCAGAGTCGCGTTTGATCTTGTCAAGGGAGTTCTTGAAGGACCAATCAGTGGCGGACTCCGACTGTCCTTGCCCCCAGGAGCAGTGACGGAGGAAGACATTTATGTCCTTGTAGTATCCCGTGAGCCATTCGGCACCGTACTTCACAGCCATACCGGCGAGAACCAGGAACATACCTATTCCTGTGGCCCCAACAACTGCGCCGCCTAGGACACCCATCATGGCGCCAGCCGCCCCCAGCGCTGAAGCATAGGTGGCGCCTCTGTTTCTTTGCTCAATCGCTTGCCCGATTTTGGCTACGCAGTCTACGCCCTCGAACACGAAGGCAACCGGATTGAACTTCGCCTTAAAGATCCCCCTACTCCATTGGATCGTTGGGAGTTCCCCAACCCCCGCCAATGAGCTCAGCTCATCGTAAAGGGATACAACGCTAGTTAGGGCATTCCAAGATTCCTCCCCAGTGGGCTTCTCCCAATACTTGTCCAAGTTATCGATCGTGTCGAACAACTGCGCCGCCAAGGTCAAAGCACCGATGCCCTTGTCCCGAATCGTGATGGCGCCTGAGTCCTTTTGCTTTCTCGCTTCTGCCAAAACTTTCTTGAACGTCGCGAACTGCTCTTTACCTTTGGCCCTCGCCACCGGCATGGAGATCTGCAGGTAAAGATCCCAAAGCTTCTTGGCCGTGCCCAAAGGTTTTGTGATCCCCTCAATCCGCTCTTTCATGATTTCGCCAAGCGATTTACTAGGCTCGCCAGCCAACTTGG
>JBBSJE010000349.1:0-5952 GCA_038257535.1 Polyangia bacterium | reverse complement strand
TGGATGCGCGGCTCGTTGCGCCTGCAGAAACTCTGAAAGGGCCACCGGGTGAGGCGCTTCAGGCAAGCTGGTCCCGCGCGCTGCGGCTAGCTGCACGATGCGATCCCATCGGCGAGGGGCTCGCACCACGCGACGAATGGAGGCAATCTTTTTGTCTTCCAGGAAGCGCGCTGTCGCACCATTGGCGGCAATCATGAGATCTTCAACCGTCAGTCGCGCGCGATCTCGCTCTACCACCTTCAAAGCCACCACCACGCCATTTTTTGTTACGGTGCGGGCCTCGGGAGTTTCAAGCTCAAGCGCGCCTTGTTTGATGCGAAGACGCCGCAGGCGTTGCGCGGCTTCATCGTGCATCATCACTTGCTCCGCGAGCGCGGGCTTGCTTGTGAACACTTCGGGGGCGGGTCCACGCTGTTCAAGCCAAGCGCCTACTTCTGAATAGATGAGCTTCGCGTGATTGCGGACCCAAGCGCGGTAAATGTCCACCGCTGCCAGCTGACCATCGGGGGCAACGTCAAATTGCGTCACAACGGTCAACCGATCCACACCCGGCAGCAAAGACGTTGCGCCGCTCGACAGCGCGTCGGGTAACATCGGGAACGTTGCGGGGCCTGCGTAGAGCGAGCAGGTGTTGTGCGCGGCATGCAGATCCAAGGGCGAACCTGCTGGGACCATTTCGTCCACGTCCGCGATGCCAAGGCGCATGCGAATGCTCCCGTCTGGTAACCGTTCAGAAACTTCCACTTGGTCGAGATCGGTCGATTCTAGATTGTCGATCGAGGACCAAAGCAGGTCGCGTTGATCGCGCGCGTCCGCGGCCGTTTCACCGTACCGCGGAAGCGATCCCTCCGGCGGGAACTCCAGCAAAAAGCCTTCGTCACGCGCCACCTTCTGGGCAATCTGGATGAAGGATTCGGCTTGGTGTTGGGAATCTTTCTGCATGCCTGCCTTAATTTCTTTGGTTACCGGGATTGGTACGGACCCGAAGCGCTTTTTGTGGCGCCAAGGCATTGTTATACAAGCGCGATCAACATTGCGCACGATCTGGCCTCAAGCCCCTTCAGCACGAACTCCTTTGCCATAGCGGCCCAAACTGCGGCACACTCAGTAAATGCAGATCCGCCACGAGCAAGGGAATGAGGGCGGGGAGTTTGTCCTCGATTTCCACGGCCACCGCGCCGGCGAGCTGACCTACAGCTTGTCTGGCGATGTCATTACGGTGAGGCATACGGGCGTTGACCCGGCTCACGAAGGCCGCGGCTATGGCAAGCGCCTAGTCTCCGAAGTTGTGGCGTTCGCGCGCCAAAACAATTTTACGATGCGGTCGACCTGTTGGTTCGCGACGCGGTTGCTGGACAAGGTGCCGGATTTCGCCGACATAACAGCTCCCTCCTGAGCACGCGGCCACCCTGAGAAAGATTCAGCCACGTGTCGGCTGGGGCTTCAGTGGTTCGTCGTATCTTTATGCAAACCAAGACTCAAAGGGCCCCGGCCCCCAAGTTGATCCCAGGCAAGTTCGTGTGGTTCGAGCTTGAGACGCACCAGCCGAAGCAGGCCCGAACGTTTTACGCCAAGGTGTTCAGCTGGACCACGCGCCCTTTTTCCATGGGCGACGCCAGCTACGACATGATCTACGTGGGTGACACCATGATTGGCGGATACTCAGCGCCCAAGACCGGGCAAGAGCCTTCACGCTGGGTTTCGTACGTTTCTGTTCAAGACGTGCAAAGGGCTGCGAAGATGGCGGCCAACACCGGCGGAACGGTCATAATGGCGCCTTTCGATATGCCGTGTGTGGGAACGATGGCGCGCATTGCAGATCCGCATGGGGCCGAGCTGTGCCTATTCACAAAGGCCACCGATGATCCCATCGACCAGCTGGTTCCGTCGGGGCATTGGCTGTGGAACGAACTGCACACGCCTGACCCAGCAGGTGCGCTGGCGTTCTATGAAAAGGTCGTGGGCTTCTCACATCGCACGCTCGACATGGGGCCGGCGGGCTCGTACCACATCATCGGCAAAGGGGGAAAAGACCGCGGCGGCGTGACAATTCATATGGGCGGCGCCACGCATGCGCATTGGCTGCCTTACGTATGTGTGGATGACCCTGATGCCACATTCCGCCTCGTGAAGGATGCGGGCGGCGTCGTGCTCATGGGGCCCGAAGATGTCCCAGGCGCGGGGCGGTTGGGTGTATTGAAGGATCCAACAGGGGCAGAGTTAGCTGTGCTGAAGCCAATGCCGGCGTCAGCTTGAAGCCCGTTTGCGACACAACGCAAGAGCTATGAGCCCAAGCAAGACTCCCATGCCAGCGCCGGAATCGCGTCCACCAATGCGGCAACTGCAGCCGTCCTGGTCGCGGGTCGCTTCACCTGCCCCATCACCACGTGCCCCATCAAGCAAAGCCGCGTCCGGCGTTGCCGCAGCCGCGCCATCATGGGGGGCTGCGTCCGGAGTTGCGGTCAAGGCACACACGTTGGGCACGAGAGATTTTTCCACTGTTGCCATTGCCGCGTTGCCACTCAAATCAACCGCATCGATTCGGAAGCTGCCAGGAGCGAGGTACACGTGATCGGGATTGTAATAACCCGTTGTGCAGACGTTGAATGTAACGGATTCGGCGGCAGTATATCCTTTGAGCACGCCATCGACATAAAGCCCATAGAGCAAGAATTGCGAACTGTCGGCAGCGCGTGCCCAACGCAGGGTGGCTAGGGTGGCGTCATAAGGTCCACAGCAACCCCCGTTGTCACATTTGCTCTCGCGCGTCTCTACCCCGGCAAGGCCGCCAAAAGCCGGAGGGTCAGAATCCGAAGCGACACCCGTCTCGAATGATGAAAAGGTGGCTAGCGCGCCTTGCGGGCAAGTTTGGCCAAAACCACAAGGTACAGCGCCTCGTCGATCCGCCACCTCGTAGCGCGCGTTTGGGCGCAAGAGAGACATTGGTTTCAGACGGAAGGCCGTCGTGCGAAATCCGCTGGCCAGCCATACAAGAGGTAGGATTTTGACATCCACTTCGGTATTGGTGGTGGTATCAAGCAAGACCAAGTCGCTGCCAAGGGGTCCCAGATCTCCGGCGTCAGGCGACGATCCCATGGCCGGAACGCTGCCTTGGTAGAGCACGATCACTTCCGAATTGAGCGCCACACTTTTTGCGTTGGGAAACGGTATGGTGCTCCGGGAGACAAGCTGTTGCGGCAGTGGGGAACACGCAAAGCAACGGCTCGGCTGTCCGAGGTTGAGAAGTCCAAAAGTACAAACACCCAAGAGTGCGATCAGGGAAATGGTCCCCCTTGTGCGCCTGAACATGAGGGCGCTATTCATTCTACAAGAGCTTCGCTTCATGGTGACGCAAGCTGCAAAAGGCATGGAATCATGCAGAAGAGCATACGATGGATGAATCCGATTTTGAAGGCACTTTGGTTTTGGAACAGTTGGCAGCGATAGACAAGGTCGACGACTTCTTCGAAGCCATAGACGCGGATGACATAGGGCACGCCACACGGCTGATGAGGGAAGCGGGGCTTGATGCCGCTACCATTGCCACCGTCATTCGGAAGATGGAGGAGAGCGACGGCGCTCACTGATAATACCTATCGGTCTGCACGCATGGAAAGTGCCCATGGATCTCTATCCCCCCATCGAGCCATACGACCGCGGTCTTCTCAATGTAGGCGACGGCAACTTCATCGCATGGGAGGTCAGCGGCACGCCAACGGGCAAGCCAGCCGTGCTGCTTCATGGCGGCCCCGGCCAGGGTTTTGCTCCAAACATGCGCCGCGGCTTCGATCCCACTCGCTACAGAATCGTACTTTTTGATCAGCGCGGGTGTGGACGTTCTATTCCGCACGCCAGCGCTCCCGCGGTCGACATGGCGACCAACACAACACAACATTTGATCGCCGACATGGAGGTCTTACGTGCGCACCTGGGGATCGATCGGTGGCTGGTTGTCGGTGGCTCGTGGGGAACCACACTTGCTCTTGCGTATGCCCAGCGCCACCCCTCGCGGGTGACGGAGATGGTTCTCACTGACATCATGACCTCGCGCCCTGTCGAAGCCGCCTGGTTGTATGGTGGCTTAGCGCGGTTTTTCCCGGAAGCGTGGGCGCGCTTTCGCAACCACGTCACCGAGAGCGATGGCGATGTGATTGCGGCGTATGCACGTCGCATGGAACATGCCGATCGCACAGTACGCATGGCCGCCGCGCGTGCCTGGGGCGCGTGGGAAGACGCGGTTCTCGCGCTCGAACCGAACGCGCAACCGAACATGTACGGCGATCTGCCCGACGACGACGCCCTGGCCTTCGTGCGCATCTGCACGCACTACCTTGAGCACGCCGCATGGCTTGAAGATGGTGAGCTCATCCAGAACGCCCCACGTCTGGCAGGAATTCCCGGCGTGCTCATCCATGGACGGCACGACATGACCTGTCCGATCGGCACGGCGTGGGAGCTTGCGCGCGCATGGCCTGGTTCCAAACTGATCGCTGTGGAAGATGCCGGACACCTACGCAGCGACACCAAGCGCAGGGCACTCATTGAGGCGCTTGACAGGTTTGCGCTCAATACGCACGCTAGGCCAACACGCCTATGAAGCTCCCCGAGGATCTTGTGATCGAGCCACTGAAAATCGACGAGCTCGACGTATTCGTCACGTACTTGCATGATCATTTCAAAGACAATGGCGCGCACGAATTCGGGTACTTTCAGCCCATGTCGCGCCAATCTCCAACCTTACCACCGGCAAAGATCGAGGCCATTAGGGTTGGTTTAGGAACACCCTTGATGTACCCCGGTTGGCGGCGCGCCTGGGTGGTACGACTCCAAGACATCGGATTGATAGGTCATGTAGACCTGAGGGCACGCCCCGAACCATTCACCTCGCATCGATGCCTGTTGGGCATGGGGGTTCACCGCGAATATCGCAGGATAGGCCTCGGCCAGCGTTTACTCGAATTTGCAATGCATTGGGCAATGAATGAAACGACCCTCGATTGGATGGACTTGGAAGTCATATCCGGAAACGAGCCCGCCTTCCGCCTGTACACCAAAACAGGCTTCGTGCCAGCCGGCGACCTTGACGACCTGTTCCGCATTGATGGCCATTCACTGGCGTCCAAAACTATGGTCAAACGGTTGAGCCGTGGACTAGACACCAGAGCCATTCCGCACGACTTCTCAGTGAGGGCCTTCCACATCGCAGACCAGGCAGCGCTTCGGACATTATGGGAAAGAGTCTTTCCTGATGACCCGCCATGGAATGCGCCTGAGCTGATGATAGAAAACAAGCTCAAGGTGCAGCCTGAACTACTCCTCGTCGGTGAACTGGATGGCGCGATCGTAGGTGCCATCATTGCCGGGTTCGACGGAGTTAGAGGATGGCTGTACCACTTGGCCGTCGATCCTGAGCACTGTCGCCGCGGTTTCGCCACGAAACTGGTGAAAGCAGCTGAACAAAGCCTTCGCGCTCTGGGATGCCGCAAGGTCAACCTTCAAGTGCGAACGGCCAACCATGATGTCGTGGCATTCTACCGCAGGCTCGGATATCAAATTGAGGAGCGCGTCAGTATGGGGCGCAAAATTGAGGAAGCTGAATGACGACCGTTGCTCAGCGGGGCGGCGAGGGTCAATCGCAAGCCTCAGGCGGCGGAGTGAAGCGGAAGCGTGAAGCGGAAAGAGCTACCCTGGCCCACTTCGCTCTCGGCCCATATGCGGCCGCCATGGCCTTGCACGATGCACCTTGAGATGTAAAGGCCGAGCCCGAGCCCGCGGCGATCGTTCTGGTCTACCTGCAAGAAGCGATCGAAGATCGACAGCAGCATGTGCGCGGGAATGCCCACCCCCGTGTCCGTAACGAAGAAGCAGACGTCATCCTCAATGTGTTCGATGCCAAGCACCACCCGGCCCCCGGGCCCCCCGCTGACTCTTAGTCTGATCTTTGAGGCACGA
>JBBSJE010000348.1:0-5956 GCA_038257535.1 Polyangia bacterium | reverse complement strand
CGCGAGACTTGTCAACATCAGCGGCCAACAACGGATCCGGCTGGCCACCAACTTCGATGTCCAAGAAACCTACGACAAGATTGAGGAGCGCCTACCTTTCGCCGCCTAAATACAGCGAATTATTGTCGCTTTAGGGCTAGGACCTGTGATTTCGCTACCGTCCCGTTGACGTAGAGGCTGACCGTGGTGCCGTCGTAGGTGGCGGCCAAGTGGGTCCACGTGTCCAACGCGATCGCATCGGATGCAATCACGGTGGTTTGGCCCATTGTGAAGCCAGGCTTGCCCACATCCCAAAGCGCCAGGCCAAACTGGTCGTCGGCGGTCATTGCGGTTTGCCTGCCGATGATAAAGTTGGGCTTCATCATCACATCGTCGAACGACGTGGTGTAAACCCAGGCCGCAATGGAGATGACGCTATCGGCGGCGATGGCCGCGAGCGAATCTGTGTTTCGAATCATGCCGTAGATCGGGCCAACAGCAACGGCTTTGCCACGTTTACCGTCTAGCCACACACTGCCGTCATCGGCCCCAACCACGAGGAAAGTGTTCTTGTTGCCAGATAGGTCGACCGACATGTTGCCCTTGCCCTCGTCGAAGTTGTAGCCGAACAGAAGTTTCTCGGCGCTGATCGGAAGCTGACCAAGGTTGTTGCCTCCCTCCCCCGCGGCGTTGTTGCTTCCGCCTGCGCCGCCACCGGCCACGCCGCCGTTTGCGGTGCCACCGTCGCCTCCCGAGCCCCCCTTCGCCTCGGCGCCGCCTTTGCCCGCGTTGCCACCCTTGCCCGCGTTGCCGCCTTTGCCGCCGGTTTCCCCGCCCTGGCCCCCTTGTTCGTCTGCGTCATCGTTGATGTTGGGCGTGCTGGAACAGGCCGCAAGGGTGCAGGCGCACAGGAAGGACAAGAGAAGCGGCGACTTCAGAACGGTTTTGGTCATGCTCACAGGTGATATGTTGGGGTTTTGGCGCAAACCATTTCCGACAGTTAACCCTCGATGGTATTTCGGCCGGACGCTGATGATGGGGCGGTCCGCCCCGCAGACCACGTGACCGTGGCCCCGTCTTAAGCCACACAGCAAAGATGCCGAAGGCACAAGGCAGCACTGAGGACAGCTGCCCATGGCCGAAATCCAACGAACGATGTTTGCGGCGCAAGCGGTTGGCTTGGCCGACTATTTTAAGTACGTCATCGCAAACAAGCACAAGCTTTCTAGTGGCCATGTGCCCGAGTTGTCTGCCCCCGAGGGCGAATCAACGGAAGGCGGCAAACTTGCCCTTCAACACATCAAGCTGGTGCCAGCGCAGGGCGGCGCCACTGTGGTGATGGGCCACGTGAACAGCGTAGACAAACGCGCCGAGATCAACACTTTCGCACGCACCCAAAGCGTGTTTCAGGCCCGGTTTGGCGGCACCGGTGCGCCGTTTTCTCACGACGAGTACACCAAACTGGTGGATGCCATGCATGCCTTCTTTAGCGAAAAAGGTCTGCGCGTGGTCATGCTTGCCGATGCCCCGAGCCCCGTCGCCAAGGCAACGGCAGAGCCCGTGATAGCGGCAACCCCAGGCAACAAGGTGTGGGTGGCGGTTGTAGCAGCGCTTGCCGTGTTTGTGGTTGGGGTGTTGCTGCTGCGTTAGCGCTGCCTTGCACTTCCCCCTAGCCTTCGATGTCCGTCTGCTTGCAGATTCAGCGGGTTGCGCGCGACATGATGATAAACTAGCCCGCCGGAGGGCGAGCTTCGATGGCCACGACAGTCGACACCTGGGAGATCTATGACGACGCGCGGCCCTTCGCCGGCGCCGTGTACGGGGCGCTGCGCGTGCGCATGACGGTCATCGGCCTCGGCGACGGCGGGCTACTGGTCGTCAGCCCCGGCCTGCCGGTAAGCGACGCGGGATGGGAGGGGCTGGCCCGGCTGGGCACGCCGCGCTTTCTGCTCGCACCCAACCATTTTCATAACGCCGGGCTCGCCGCGTGGAAACAGCGCTTCCCCGAGGCCACCATCGTCGCCCACCCGCGAGCACATGCGCGCCTCCGCAAGAAGGTCCCCGGCGCGGTGATCGAGGACCTGGAGCGGCTGGCGGCGGCGCTGCCCGCCGGCGTGCGGATTTTCGGGCCCCCATCGGCGAAGCAGGGCGAGACCTGGGTGTCGGTGCAGACCCGGGCCGGCGCGGCGTGGTTCGTGACCGACAGCATCCTCAACGAGCAACGGCTGCCCCGCGGCGCGCTGGGCCTGCTGATGCGCCTGTTCGGCTTTCGCACCGGCCTCATCACCAACCCCTTCTTCAAGCGCATGTTCGTCGCCAACAAGGCCGCCTACAAGGCGTGGGTCGGCGCCGAGCTCGATCGCGATCAGCCGATCCTCTTCGTGCCCTCGCACGGGGTGGTGCTCCGCGGTCCCGATGTCGCCGGTCAGCTGCGGGCCGCGAGCGACGCGGCCTGAGTACGGCCAAGGCCATTCTGATCGAGCGCAAGCAACCTGTGGCTCCTCAAAACCCCAGGTCCTCTGGCTCCCTGCTGGACCTATTTCTTGCACGGCTCGCCACAGCAAGGTCGAGCCTCAGCCTCAACGCGAGCTCGCCCTGGAAAATCTGGCACTTCGTCAACAGTTGGCGGGCATGGCTGCAGGATGCGATCCCATCGCGCGCACTATCACGCGACGGCTTGAGGCGCTTGAGGGTGGGGATCTAGGGGTTCTACTTCAATAACGTCATGCCTGCGGTGCGCGCGGCATCGCGGTCAAACGTGAACGTAAGACTGCATCCTGCGGCCGCGGCGGTTCTTTCAATGATGCAGTCAGCAAGGTCTGCCGCCGAAGTGCGGAAGGCTCGCACGGCCTTCCAAATTGTTTCTGCACTTTCCACGACCAACTGTTTGGTCCGCAGAATCTGCTCCACGGCATCGGCAATGTCAGCCCGCTTCAGATCGAAGCATGACGACAGCACCCAGGAAAATTCGACCAAGGACACCAGGGCAATGAAGCCAGGATCCTGGGTGGTAAGAGCCTCGAACAGCTTCGTAGCAAGGGCGGACTGTCGCTCGTCGTCCTGCATGACGTAACGAACCAAGACATTGGTGTCGATCCCTTTCACCTCGCCTTCGCTCCCTTGCGGCGGATGGCCTCATTCATTTGGTCGATGGTCACCGACCGCTTGGCCTTGCCCAACATGCCCTTGAGTTCAGCCACGTCGCTACTGGCTGCCACCACTTCAAAACGGCCAGGGCCGGTCTCAACGAAGTCGATGCGGTCCCCCGTTGCAATCTGCATGGCTTCGCGGACCGCGGCAGGAATCGTGATCTGGCCCTTACTGGTTACCGTGGCGGTCGACATATCGGCTTGTTTCCTTACTTTAGTGTAAGGCAAAAAGAGGAAAACGCCAATCCGATGCGATTGCACCCGCGGGAGCCATTACATGGTCGATCTCGGGTGAAGTCATCGAGGCAGTCCGTCGCTCTGCAACCCGGAAAACCGCATTTGGGCTGCCCGGCGACGGACGGCAACCGCGAGGCCGAATTTATCTCTCAAATTCTGAGCGCCGCGGTGTCCATTTACTTATGAAGTCTTATTTCCTCCTAACTGCCCTGCTTGCGGCAGGGTGCGCGTCCGAATCCGAGCCGAACCCACCCCTCAGCGACGCCTCAAGCCACGGCTCATCTTTCGGGATCGACGCGGCCGCCAGCAACCCTCCGATAGACAGCGCCGCGATAGTCGATACCGGCACGGACGAGCAAGCGTCGCCGTGGGCAGAGGTCGAGCAGATCGCCAAGACCGCTGTGGTCCGCGACAAGCTTCCCGGCCTCGGCATCGTGATTCGGGACGCGATGGACCGGACTGTCTTCACTGGGACGTACGGCGACTTCGCGCTCGATCGCTCCATTGCCGTGGCGTCTGCCTCGAAACTGGTCTCCGGAACCGTGCTGCTTGAGCTTGTTCGGCAAGGCACCTTGGCCTTGGACAGCACCACCGGGGCTGTCCTGGGTTGGCCCGCCTCGAAGGGGTCAATTTCGCTTCGCCATCTGCTTTCGTTCACGTCAGGGTTGAAGCCCGACGTGCCTTGCCTGTTTTCCGTGGCCACCACGCTTGCCGCCTGCGTGGAAAACATCCGCGATGCCGATCGGCTCGCGCTGCCGGGCGTGAGGTTCGATTATGGAGGCTCGCACCTGCACGTCGCCGGGCGCATGGCCGAGGTCGCTGCGGGGCAAAGCTGGAAGCGGCTCTTCGACGACATTGTCGCGCGCCCGCTTGGCCTTGGCGCCGATACGAGGTACGTCACCTTGCCCCTCCGAGGGCTCGGGCAACAGAACCCGCTCATTGGCGGAGGCTTGCGCATCACGACGCTCGACTACATGGAGATCCTCGCGCTGTACTTTCACAAAGGACGCTATCGCGGCCTTGAGGTGGCGACTCCCGCGCTATTTGACCAAGCGGCTCGTGAACCTTACCCAATGGTCGACATCGAAACGGCGCCGGCTTCGACACGCGGCCGTGGGCTTCGGTACGGGCTTGCAAGCTGGCTGCATTGCGCGTCTGCCGCAGATGGTTGCGCGATGATTTCGTCGCCTGGAGCGTTCGGCTTTACACCGTGGGTGGATCGCAGCGTTGGGTACTACGCCGTCATCGCCATGGAGCTATCAAAAGCCGAAGACGGGGTCGTTGACACAAGCGTTGATCTGCAAGAAGAGCTCGCGCCTGCCATAGCGGCGGCGCTTGGGCGCTAGCGAGCTTGAAGCGGCGCAGGAAGATCTGTGGGACGGTTACAGCCCCCAGGCAGGGCCCCGCAACAAGGGCGATATGAACTCCTACAATCACTCTGCATTCGGGGCGGTGGGCGAGCTCAGCCCAAAGTTGCAAGTTCCAGCCGTTGGCTACGGGTCATCACAAGCTCACGCAGTTCGGCCTGCTTGTCGGCGGGAAGGAAGCTTCGCTGAATGCGATCATTCCAGGAGGCGCGAGCGCGGCCGAAACGGAGGAATGTGCGATCAACGACGATCGAAGGGATCTTCAGGGATTCTGCCAGCGCGACGAAATCTTGCTTCGTGAGCTTGCGCTTGCGGCCGTTGATCGGCAAAGCGAGCTCTTCGGGGTCGAGCCGCTCGGAAATGAGAAGACGGGTCGACACCAAGTCGTAGGCGGGGCTGAGCCCGCGGAGGCCTTGCGTGTTGGTGAGAATAGAAAAGTTCTTGAGGTGCATGTCGGCATTGCCGGTGAGGAAAGAAAAAACAAGCACCTCAAATAAACGCAAGGCATCGTCACCGGGATTCGAAGAAAACCCGCGCACCACCTTACCCGCCTTTTCATAAGAGCTGCGGTATTTGGCTGAGGTGGGCTTCTCAGAGAGCTGACACAAATCTTCAACAGCCACCTTTCGGTTGCCAACGCGGTCGAACCGGTGTGTCACGTAAGCCAACGCGCCGTCCGTCATCCGCATGAGCCCGTGCGCCGCAACCGGAATGCCGGCCAGTTCAGCCAGGGCCATCGTAACGTCCTCGACCTCGGGCAGGTAGGGATACTCGGGGGAGGGTGGCTTCAGGATGTGCGTGCCGCCCAGGGCGCCAACAACGGTCAAACGTGGCGCCTCGTGGCCTGCGGTTATGAGCGATAGCGAAAGTTTTCTCTGAACGCCCGTGAGCGCTAAGCGCTGGTTCACGACTTCAAGAGCCAATTTCTCAACGGCATCGCTATCAAGGTCGAGCACAGGAGCAATCGAGGTTCCGAAGAGCCGGCGTGCGCAACGCGTATGATAACAGAAGGAGCTACTGCGATGCCTGCCAGGCGCGCCACGTGGTGCCGTTTTCCTGCAAGGGCAGGGGCTTTTGCCCAAGCTGTGGGGGCCGGCGCATGAACGAAGGCGCCGCCAACCTGGTAGACCACGTGCTGCCCACGGACGTTGCCATTCGCCAATGGGTGCTCACCTTGCCCTTCGCGCTGCGCTTCCCGCTGGCGTTCGACGCGCGTCTGCTGGG
>JBBSJE010000347.1:0-5988 GCA_038257535.1 Polyangia bacterium | reverse complement strand
TGTTCACCGTGATGCGATCGTTGAGGTCTTGCCCCTGCGGCAAGCCCATAGTGTAGAGAAACAGCTCTTGCGCCACGGTGTCGCGATCTTCAGGCAGCTTGTAAGCGGAGGGCTCGTCGCCGTTCAATGCGCGGTTGGTTTGTCGCAGGATGTCCACGATGGACACGGTGCGCACCATGCCCGGTATCTGCTGAATCTTGCCCTCAAGCGTCTCCACTTTTTTCAGAAACGTAGGTTCCTTGATGCCATCTTCTTTGCCACTGTCCACCACCAGTTCAAACGCCTGCTGATAGCCTAAGTGTTGGCGCATAAAATCGCTGGCGTCGCGCAAGGGGTACCCGGGGCTAAAATATTGGTACGGGTCGGAATTCACTCTGTTGCCCGCGGCCAGCGTGGTCGCCCCCGCCACCAGCGCCAATACGCCCAACACCACAGGCCAGCGGAACTTGTCAATGAAGCGCACGTAGCCCTGCACAAACGGGGACGGTTGGTAAGACTCCCCAGTAGCGGCAGGCGCCGCGCGCCGCTTGCGTGATGGCAACCAAACCATCAACGGGCCCAGCACCAGATACGACACCAACCACGTGATCACCGTTCCGGCGCCGGCCAAAATGCCCAAACCTGAAACCGGCTTCAGTTCCGCGGTGAGGAAGGAAAAGAACCCTGCCGCGGTGGTTACCGAGGTCATGATTGTGGGGGCGAAGTTTTTCCACAGCGCTTGGTAAGCGGCTTCGCGTTTGGGAAAACCCTCGCTTCGGCGTCGGTAGAAGCTGGCCAGAATATGAACCGAGTCGGCGATGCCCACGGCAATAAGCACCTGCGGCAACACCGATGTGACCACCGTGACCTCAAGCCCCATCCAACCCGAAAACCCAAACGCAGCCAAAGTGCTCACGCCCACCACAACCAAAGGCAACGCCACACCCTTGCCTCCACGCAACGCCACGGCCAGCACCAGCACCACCAATCCGATCACAATCGGGATCAGGGTTTTCATATCGGTTTCGCTGCTGTTTTGAAAGGAAAACGTCACGGCGGGCCCACCGGCTAGGTGGAAAGTGTGGTCGCCGGTTTCGTAAGACTGCAGCAGTTTGCGCGCGCTGGTCACGATGGCCACCGCGTTGGGCGCCTTGTCGATTCCGGGCGCAATGCGGGCGTGCAGCACCGCGGTTTTGCCGTCGCGGCTTACCAGGTAGTCAGGCACGATCTCATGCGCCAGAGCCACGCGCTTGCGCTCGACCACAAACGCCGCGTCGGCCACGCGATCCAAAGGCAGCAGATCTTCCACCGCAATGTCGTCGCCTTCGGCGTGCACCCACTGAAAGTTGGAGAGCGAATCCACGCGAATCACTTCCGGCACCTTCCACAAATCGTTGGTCAGTTTGCCCAAGAGCTCAGCCGACTCTTGATCGAAGATGCCTGAGGGGCTGTGCACAATCACCATAAGCGCGTCATCGTTGCCAAAGCGGCGCTCGAACGCATCAAAGGTGGTCATCATCGGGTTTTCCTTCTCGAAAAACGCCGTGTGCGTAAAGTTTGGGGTGAGCTTGGGCAAGCCAGCGGCCAGCGCGGCCACCAGCGCCAGACCCATCAACAGGGATTTGCCCGGATGATCGGTGATGAAGCGCGAGAACCGCGCGGCCACACCGTATCGTTGCTCTTCAGAATCGTTCGTGCTCGTTGCCATGGGAAACTCCGTTGCCGTTAGAAGTGACGGTTGATATGAACAAAGGCTTGGTGGGCGTTGTTCCAGCGCTCGAAGCCAATGGGGTTGTTGGGATCCAGGGGCGGCAGGCGTAAGAACCGCAGGCCAGCGTCCACACTCCAGGTTTCACCTACGCGTTGGCCGTACGTGGTTGAGATCAAAAACTCTTGTGGTCGTTCCAGATCCACCATCACGCCCACCATGGCGGTGCGGCTGGCGGCGTCGTTGAAGGCCAATCGGTAGCCCACAAGCACATCGCGCTGAAAAAACTCCAGCAGTCGGCGCATGGCTTTGTCGGGGCCCAGCACGATTTGGCCTTCCATCAGGAATGTGCTTTCGCTGCCGCTTTCGTGCGCCATGCCGTACTCAATGCCCGCGGCCAATGTGGTGGCGTTGCGGTTGGGCAGCGGGCCGTAGGTGGTCATGTCGTCTATGGCGGTGTAGCGGCGATGTACGCCTTCGAATTTTCCGATCACCGCGCCCAGAATGTGGGAGTAGGTCCAGCCAATTTCGGTGGCGTATTGGTAAAGCGGCTGCACGTCCCCGGTGGCGGGATTCATAAGCACCAGCGGTCGCAAGCGATCGGTGTGTTGCAACACGTGCACGCCTACGTCGGCGTCGCCAATGGTTTGGGTGGCACGCGCCGCCCACTGCACGCCAAAGCGATCTTCGGTGATGTTGCCCTGGCGATCCGAGTACAGGGCAGCTCCTAGCGGCACACCCGGTGGGCCCAAACTAAGGCGGGAGTTGGGTGAGGGCAAGCGTGCGCCCCCAAACACGGGCAAAGCGTAAACGGCCACGTCGCCTTGCCCCAGCCGCAGGCGCAACGCCGCCATGGGCTCACCAATCTTCTCAAAGTTCTCAACGTTGCTGTCGAAGTTGCGGCTATTTAGAACGTCGGCGGGGTGAAAGGCCTCAAGCGCCGTCCAAGTGATCATGTCCACGCCCACCCTTAGGCGCAAAAGACCTCCTCGCCATTCGGCCCACGCTTCTTCGGCAAACAACACGCTGCGATCGCGGTCCAAGCTGTCATGACGGGTGAATACGCGAAGGCGCGCGGCGAAGGGCGAATCACCGCTGGCGTCCACCTGCAAACGCGCGGCGGCGGAAACGCCCGCCTCTTTCGTGCGGTCATCGTCGTCGGGCAAGAACACACGCGTTTCGCTGCCCAGATAGCCACGGCTTTCCAATTCCGCTGCACCAACAAAGCTCGCTTTGAGCGCGGCCAAGGCTGCAAAGGCCAGCGCCACGCGCAACACGATGAAGCTGACCCAGTCCATGCCCTCAACCTTCCAAATCGCTGCTATCAAAAGCCGACGCCACGGGCGCCTTGCCCAGCTTTCGCACTTTCCACACCAAGCGCGAAGACTTTTTGGTTTGGTGGTTCAGCACATCAATGGCGCCAGGCCGCCATTGTTTTTCGTGCTGAGCGAAGTTGCTGAAGCTGGCCGTCTTGAGCAAGTCACCGCGACGATCGAAGTACTCGATCTTCACCGCGTTCATGTAGCCCTTATCAACCCACACCACTTGCTTGCTGTAGCCGCTGTTGGGATCAACCGGCACGCGTTCGGTTTTCCACACCGGGCGCCCGTGCAGTTGTTCTTCGGCCAAGAACTTGTGACGGTATTTTTCCACCTCTTGGCTGCCCAAATCCTCATAGGCAAATTCGCTGCCCATAAACGAACCCGATTTGTTGCGGCCGTTGATGCGCTTGGTGCGTTTGATCGCGGGCAGGTACAGCCATTGATCGTCGTCGGCGGTTTTGTGGGTCCACGTCAACATGCGGGTGCCCTTCACGTCGGCCGGCCACTGGAACTCCACCCGTGATTTGTCGCCGTCGGTGGGCACCTCAAGAATCTGGGAACGCATGCGGCGGGTGGTGCGGTCGCCGTGGGCGTTCACCAATTCCATCTCCATCTCGGCGTCCTCGCCGAAAAAGCCGCTGTTGGCCCTGTCGATGTCGCGGGCAATTTGAAGCCCTTTGCTTTCGGCGTTGTCAGCGGCGACAGCCAAGGTGGGGAACAGGGGCAGGGCGATGAACGCCATATGCCGGCGGGTCAAACGTATGAACATGCTGTCTCCTTTGTGCGTGAGTGTTTACTTATTCAGCGAGCGGACGCAGCTCCGCCCTTATAGACCAAGAAATCAAGTGCTTAGGCGCGTGGGCCGCCGCCCGCGAGCAGCAGGCGAATCACCTCAGGATTGAAATGCGCCTCGATCACTTCGGGCCGTAGTCCGATGCCTCGAAGGGCAAATCGGGTCAGCTCGTCGAGAAGGGCTTCACCGGCCAGGGGCAGTTCCTTGACCGGGGGGGACACCAGATTGAACGCCGCGAAACCGAAAGCCATGTGATGGGCCAGCCAAACGCTGATGTCCGCCGGCGGCGACCCAGGAAGCAAATCGCCTGCATCCCACGCCGCCTGCCAGGACCGTTGCAGCTTGTCCACCCAAGGGGCGGCCACGGTTTTTATGAATCCACGCGCAAAATCGCCGCCGTTTAACAGGCTTCGCAGCATAAGTTGCTTCACGTTGCATTGTGCGGCTGTTAGGGGGCCTGGCAAACCGGAAACCCTTCGAAGCACCATGGCCATGGCCAAAACAAAGGTGGACGTGTTGTCGGGTAAACGGTTGAGCCGATCAACATCTTCCGCGTTGTCGTCTAGGCACGTGACCTTTACGTTTGCGAACAGATCTTCTTTGCTGGGGAAATGCCGGTAGAGGAGCGCTTCGGACACCCCCGCCGCTTCGGCTATCTCGCGCGTTTTCACACCCTCAAGCCCACGTGCGGCAAACAGCGGCATGGCGGCGGCAATTATTGACGCCCTGCGCTCATCGCTGTCCATTTTTTTGGCCGTATCCATCGCGGTGATCCCATTTTAGAAAGTAAGTATCCACTTAGCAAGGGGCTGGAAGAAGATCGGCCTTTATTCTACGTGAGGTCCCGGGATTGAGCGAGCCCTCTGCCGGGCCGGCCGCAGTTTTGCCCACTTTGGCGGCCGCTGGTCTTGAAGGGTGGGGGCTTTTCCGCCACGCTCACGCCGTGCTTGCGCTGCCTGGTAATTCTGCGTTTTCTCCCGCCCGATTGGCCAAACAACTTGAACAGGTGCGCGCCCGCAACCCTGGTGTAACGGCCCTGGAAGCCCGTTTCATTCACTTTGTTGATATAGAGACGCCGCTGTCGGACGCGCAACACGCGGTGCTGCAGCGGTTGCTGCGCTACGGCCCGGCGCAAGAGGGGCAAAGCCTGCAAGGGCGCGAATTTTGGGTGGTGCCACGCTTGGGCACCATTTCGCCGTGGTCGTCAAAGGCCACCGACATCGCGCGCATCTGTGGTCTTGCGCCCATACGCCGCATCGAGCGCGGTGTGGCGTATGTGGTGGCGGGCGAGGTGGCAGAGCCTGCGGCATTGCAGGCCAGCTTGCACGACCGCATGACGGAAACCGTGTTGTCCCGGCTTGATGATGCCGCGCACTTGTTTGTACGCCACGCCCCGCGGGCGTTGACCAGCGTGGATGTGCTGTCGCAGGGGCGCAGCGCTTTGGAAGCAGCCAACCTCAGCTTGGGTTTGGCGCTGGCGCCCGACGAAATTGATTACCTTCAGCAAAGCTTCACGAACTTGGGTCGCAACCCCACAGACGTGGAGTTGATGATGTTTGCGCAAGCCAATAGCGAGCACTGCCGACACAAGATCTTCAACGCCGACTTCATTGTTGACGGCCAGCCGCAAACACAATCGTTGTTTCGCATGATCCGCCGCAGCACCGAAGCCAGCCCTCAAGGCGTGCTTTCGGCCTACAAAGACAACGCCGCGGTGATCGAAGGCGCATCTGGCAACCGCTTCTTTCCCGATCCGCTAACCGGCGTTTATCAGGCGCACGAAGAAGCGATCCACATTCTGATGAAGGTGGAAACGCACAATCACCCCACCGCCATTTCGCCATTCCCTGGCGCGGCCACGGGCTCGGGCGGCGAGATCCGCGACGAAGGCGCCACCGGGCGAGGGGCCAAACCCAAAGCCGGACTCACAGGGTTTTCGGTGTCGAATTTGAACTTGCCCGATGCCACACGCCCTTGGGAAGCCGCTTACGGCAATCCGGATCGCATCGCTTCGGCGCTGGACATTATGTTGGAAGCCCCGCTGGGGGGCGCGGCCTTCAACAACGAATTCGGACGCCCGAATTTGGCAGGATACTTCCGCAGCTTTGAATTGGAAGTGCCGGGCCCAAGCGGCCCCGAGGTGCGGGGCTACCACAAGCCTATTATGTTGGCCGGCGGCTTGGGCA
>JBBSJE010000346.1:0-6016 GCA_038257535.1 Polyangia bacterium | reverse complement strand
GCATGTGGCTGTTGAAACCATGCGTGGATGGCTGCGCGCCTATCGCAAAGGAGGCTATGAAGCCTTGCTTCCAAAAGTGCGCAACGACATGGGGACAGCGCGTGCCATACCACAGCCGGTGGCGGACTTTCTGTGCCAAGCCAAGGAAGACAATCCCTCCTTCACGGTGCCACTGACCATCGCCTTTGCCATCGACAAAGGCGTGGTGCCTCAAGGTTTGGTGCTTGCGCCAAGCACCGTGCACAGACTTTTCAGCAGCAAGGGCCTCATGCGCAAAAGAGCTTCGGAGCCTACAAGCAAAGATCGGCGCAAATTTTCAGCCGAGCGCGCCGGCGATCTGTGGATGAGCGACGTCATGCACGGGATCGGGGTTTTGCGCGACGACCGACGGAAGTACAAAACTTACCTCATTGCCATCATCGACGACGCTTCTCGCCTGGTGCCACACGGGACGTTTGCCTTCAACGAAACCACGGAAGCATATATGCCCGTTTTAGAACAAGCCTTCCGCCGTCGTGGAATTCCCTTGCGGTTATACGTGGATAATGGCTCTGTATTTCGGTCGCATCATCTGGCACTGGTGTGCGCCAAACTTGGCATAACGCTGATTCACAGCCGCCCATATATCCCGCAGGGGCGCGGCAAGATCGAACGCTTCTTCCGTACAGTCCGTTTGCAGTTTATGCCGCTGATCACTGAGGCCGATTGTCAAAGTCTCGATGCGCTGAATCGGAGGTTTGCCGGCTGGCTGCAGGGCGAATACCACCAGCGACCGCACAAGGGCTTGGGCGGCATGACGCCGATGGATGCGTGGGCGCGCACGTGCCAAAACGTGCGGCTGCCTGACGCTTCGACAGACATCGACGAGATGTTTCTGTTTGAGGAAAAGCGCAAAGTCGCAAGCGACAGAACAGTAAGCCTCAAGGGCGTGCTCTACGAAGTGGATGCTGTGCTGGTCGGGGAAACGGTCACATTGCGGTTCGATCCCAGCAAGATCGGAAGGCCCATCAAGGTATTCGCCAAGGGGCAGCCTGCAGGCATTGCCAAACGAGTGGATGCCTATGCCAATTGTCATGTCAAACGCGATTATCACACGCGCGCCACCATCGCGTCGCACCCACCCGAGGTTCCGCAGCCTGGCTTACGCATGA
Source organism: Polyangia bacterium (assembly GCA_038257535.1). Lineage (GTDB taxonomy): Bacteria > Myxococcota_A > Polyangia > Fen-1088 > Fen-1088 > JAGTJU01. The sequence goes on along the minus strand of JBBSJE010000346.1, from coordinate 4,865 downwards.
GCGACATCGCGGATGACGATAAGGAGATCTTCTAAATGTATCGCAAGTATTTCGGTTTCAATCGTCACCCCTTCACGAAAGAAGTCAGCCACGAAGATCTCTTTACGGCCAATGGCAACAAGGAACTCGAAAGCCGGCTGGCCCACTTGATCGAAATGCGTGGCATCGGCATGGTCACGGGCGACAGCGGGTCAGGAAAAAGCACCGCCTGTCGAAAACTCGTCTCCACCCTGCACGCGGCATCGTATCGCGTGATTTATGTGCCCAATTCGACGGGCAATGTGATGGACCTCTACAAGTCTATCGCCTGGGAGCTTGGCCTTTCATCGGAGCGCAGTCGGGCGGCGCTATTCCGGCAGATCCGCGGCGAGGTGTCGCGCCTTGTGGGGGAGGCAAAGTGCCGACCCATCTTGCTGGTGGACGACGCCCATCATTTGCGCGCCGACGTGCTTGAAGATTTACGTCTGCTGACAAACTACCAGATGGACTCAGAAAACCGACTGTGCCTGCTCCTGGTGGGGCAACCGGAACTGCGCCGTCGCTTGACCATGTCGGTGTACGAGGCGCTCTCGCAACGAATTGTGGTGCGGTACCACTTGCCAGGGCTGGGGCGGGATGAGATCAACCCATACATTACGCACCTGCTCCGCTTGGCCGGCCTTGAAACGCCGCTGTTTGAGCCCGCTGCCGTAGAGGCCATTTTCAACGCAACCAAGGGCCTGCCGCGCAAGGTGAATTTGCTTGCGCATCATGCGCTATTGGCCGCCGCCGCCGCACGCAACAAGGCAATCAACATCGAGCACATTCAGACCGCTATGCTTGAAACAAATTGAGATCGCTGGAATGAACATGGCGCGCAAACGCGCGCACTTTCGCAGGCCCCTCCTGCTCGGCCCCCCACGCCGGGCACGAGGGGCTTTCGCATTCTTTGAACAATCGTCTCAAGGAAAGTGGTGCGACAATCAGAGAATTGGCCCAACATCGCCCGTGAAAGACCGCGGTAAATCAACGTTGATTTAGGCCGAGAGACGACACGCGCTGAGCTGGCAGATGGGGGGATTGGCGCAAGACGCTCAATGCGGCGTGATGAACGCTGGTTAAACCATAACCGCGGACCTGTTCAAGATGGGAACCCCTCCTGGCCTGGGTTCACTCCAAGATACGCTTGCTGCCATCAATACAGCCCTAGGCCCTCAGCCTTCTACCGCTTTTACAACAAGAACGCCGTCGAGGGCGACTGGGCGAACGTCATTTCAAACCGCGCGGCAATCAATACTTCCTGGTGTACGACTGGCGGGTCGGCGTTCATTTCTGGGCAAACCCGGTAAACGGTACCAGAAGCGTGGTTTACATAAGGGTTATTATCGGGCATTTCATGACATTAACGCGGATATGCGACTTTAACGCGAACGCAAAGTCAGCTTAAACTTCCTACGCACGACCGTGAGCGCCCCGTATCGTGCACTACAACGTTACCGGGAGCCCGTGCGCGCAATGGGCGGCGCAACAGATCGTGAACGCTTTCCCGTATGACACGGCCCCCAGCTTTATGATCCGCGAGAGCGACGGGATCTACGGCAGCGAATTCGTCGGCCGCGTTGATGCCATTGGCATTGAGCAGGTTTGTACGGCTCCGCGTTCGCCGTGGCAGAATCCTTACTGCGAACGCGTGATCGGCAGCATCCGACGGGAGTGTCTCAACCACGTGATCATCCTCGGGGCGCAACACCTTGTTCGCATTCTTGGCGAGTACGTTGGCAACTACCACACCGCGCGCACGCATTTGTCGTGGGCCAAGGATGCCCCTGTGCCCCGGCCCGTGATTGCAAATGACAGCGGCGAGGTCGACTGGCCTATGCTCTGCCCTGTCCAGTGCCTTGCGGCCGAGGAAGGACCTGACGGCCATCGCGGGCAAGCTCCTTACGCGCGCGAACTCGAACCCCACAGGGCGGCCGCTTCATCGTGCAACGCGGGAAACCGACCAGCGAACTGTGCCAAGCCATTTCGTACTGCCTTCCGCCACCTGGGCCCCCTGGCGCAGAGGTTCTCGTGCGCCAGGGCCACGTCCCCCGGCCGCAGCTCCATCAGTGCCTGCACACCGCCGCCGCTTGAGTGAGATCTTTTTCGGCCTTCGTCTGAAAAGCGGCGCTCCGCATCGACGCCACCATGATCTTGTGAAGGGCAAATCGGCCCGGTGTCGGCACGTTCACCAACGCGGCACCGCCATCGATCACAAGGGCGAATCACCTTCCGCCCCCAGCCATCCGGCGACGATACTGAGAACCGCTTACCAGCGGAAGCGGCGGTCCACTAAATGCGCGCCGAACCCCCGCCGGCCGACGACCGCGATTGAAGTCGCGGCCTCGACCGGGGCGGCGGGGCCTTCGGTCAGCGCGGGCTTGTGACCGCGTTGGTGTCCAGCGTGACCGCAGCGGTGCGGGCCAGCAGGCGTCCATCCACCTTCGTGCGCGTACCCACCGTGATCGACACGTCAGCCAGGATTGTCCCGTGGAACACCACGTCTGTGCCCAGCGTCGCTGAGGAGCCAACTTGCCAGTAGACGTTCTCGGCCTTCGCGTTTCCGCTCAAAATCACTTTCCGGTCGTTGGCGACAGTCAGCGTTGATGACGGCATTTGGAACACGAACACAGCATCGGCGTCTCCCTGCGCGTCGAGCGTCAAGTCGCCCGTTGTAATTTCGAGCGAGGAGTCCGAGCGGTAAAGTCCCGGCGTTTTCGTCGTGCCGCCGAGGTCTTGCGGCGTTACGGTTATGGCACAGAGGGACAGCAGGGCCGCCTTGTTGTACGCCTTAGTCAGGTCGCCCATGGCGAGCTCGGCCGCCGTGTTCGCCGCGTTAAGCGTGCCCACGTGAATCCCAGGCGGGAACCCCGTGAAATCGGTCGCGGTTTTCGGGAACAACCCGATGTCGCCATTGACTATCGTCCCAACGGCACCCGTGCTGCTAACAGCCGAGAAGGCCAGGATTGCGTAGCTGGATGCGCTGCCAAGGTCGATCTTCGGCAGGCTGCACGCGCCGGTTGTGAACGACCACTTGTGGTCCATCGCGAGGGTGGTCCCGCTTGGCGTGGCGGCGCCTGTGGTGATGGTCGCCTCGTACACCTTCCCGACGTCGAGCGGAGCGTTCGGTTTGAAACGCGCCGTGTTGGTCAGCGCGTCGTAATCCACAACGCCGGCGACCCCGATTAGTCCTTGCCGCACGATGAAGCTGGCGTCAGTGATGGTGCTCGCATTCATCGGGCTGCTGAACGTCGCGGTGATCACCTTGTTGATCGAAACGCCTGTGGCATTGGGCATTGGGTTCGTCGAGACAACCGTCAGTAAGGAGGGCGTGACGTCAGGGTTGCCGGTGTCGGGGTTGCCGGCATCGGGATTGCCGGCGTCGGGGTTGCCGGCGTCCGCAATATCGGCGTCCACCGTATTGGCGTCCGCGGTATTGGCGTCCGCAGAGTTGGAGGGGGCGTCGACTGCGCCAGCGTCGGGTGTGCTGGTGGCGAACTCGACCAAGCGCTCCCCGCAGGCAGGGACAACTGACAGCAGCACAATCAGACCAGCAATTCGAAAGTCCCTCATTGTGCGTTCTCCTTAACGATGATGAGAGTCATGATGAATTCAACGCGGCGGTTTTCCACGCGACCCGCGGCGGTCTCGTTGGATTCCAATGGCACCGAGGAGCTGAAGCCCTTCGTGCCGAGGCGATCTCTGGCCACGCCCTTCGAAGCGATGTAGTTCAGCACGGCCTTTGCCCGATCCTCGGACAGTGCCTGGTTGTACGCGTCCGAGCCCTCCGACGACGCGTGGCCCTGAATCTGCACGCGGAAGCCCTTGTTGTCGTTCAGGGCGCGGACGACCTCGTCAAGCGCCGCATACGACGACGAATCAAGCTTCGCCGAGTTCTGCTCGAAGGCGATTGTTTCTTTTACCTCGAGCTTGTCCTTCTTCACGACAACCTTCTCGTAGGGCGGGCAGCCGTCGTTTTCGGCAAGTCCGGCCACTTCGGGGCAGTTATCCATGTCGTCGGTAATGCCGTCGCCGTCGCTATCCTGCGCGGGCTCTGGCTCGGCGACCGCAATCGACTCCGCTGGCCCGGCGGCGGGATAGGGCGTGGCATCCTGGGGTTCGGGGCGGCTCAGACCGCCGCCGATCTCAAGGCTGAGGCCGACGCTTAGGATCTGTGCATCGCCGTTGTCGAAGCCACCCTTGTCGCCTTGGTGAATTTGAAAGTAACGGACAAACGGGCCAAGCCAATACTTGCGCTGCTCGTCGAGCGGAAAGCCGAGACCGGCTGCAGCGGCGAGACCCGGTCGGTCGAGCGAGCCAGTCCGGACGTAGAGCAGGTCAAGTCCGATCCACGGCGACACGGCGCTGGCCCAGGAACCTTGCACGTCGCGCGGTCGAAAGAAACGCCCGCCGGCGCCAAAGCCCCATGAGGTGCCCGTTCCCATCGCAGAATCGCTTGCCGGCAGCCCTGTAAAGGCGATCGTTGGTCCGACCTCGAAGTAGCGAGATACGGCGAGGTTGAGCTTGATCGCCACTGAAGCGCCGGTGTCGTAAATTTGCGACTGCGGGTTGGTCAGCGGCACCGCAACGCCCGGCTCAAGCCGGAGCGATAGGCGCTCCTGCAGTGGCGCCGCCGACGCCGAGCCCTCGATGTTGCTTTGCTCCTCGTAGCCCTGCGCCGCGAGTGGCCCGGCGGAGCCGAGCAGAGCTGCGCTGCCGAGGGCGGGCGCAATGATCCCCTGTACTAGTCCTCAATCAAGCGCAGTTTGAGACAGAAAGCTTTACAAAGGCCTGAAAAGCCGGGTATTTCGTTGGTTACGAAGCCAAAACAAAAAACCCAAAGAGCT
>JBBSJE010000345.1:0-6032 GCA_038257535.1 Polyangia bacterium | reverse complement strand
CGAAGCGTTGGCGCTCACGGTGTCAGCCTGCGTGCCCGTGGCGGCCCTGTTGCTTGTTCCGGCCAAAGCGTCCTCGGGTATGGGCGGCGCGGATTGGTGGGATCCCATTTTCGAGCAGCCGGCGCGTTTGTTGGTTTCCACGTTTTTCGCCTTGTGCGTGTTAGGCACGCTCGTTCTGGCATTGCCGGTGGCCAGTTCGGGCGACGTGGGCTTTGGTCTTAGCGATGCTGCATTTACCGCGGTTAGCGCGGTTTGTGTTACCGGCCTGGTTGTTCTTGATACGGGTGCAGATTTCAGCACCGCCGGACAAATTATGGTGTTGGTGATGATCCAGTTGGGCGGTTTGGGCATTATGACTTTCTCAACGGCGGCGCTGCGACTTTTGGGCAAGCGTTTGAGCATGAGGCATGAGGCGGCGATGGCCGAGCTGATGACCGCGCAGGACAAGAGCCGTTTATTCGGCTCGCTGCGTGTGCTCATCACCTTTACATTCGTTGTCGAATTTCTTGGCGGTACGGTGCTGACGGGGTTGTTCGCCCTGCGGGGTGACGGCTTGAAGACGGCCGCCTGGCGGGGATTTTTTACAGCCATCTCTGCCTTCTGCAACGCGGGTTTTGCGCTGCAAACCGACAGCTTGGTTCCCTACCAAACCGACGCCCTTGTGCTTTATACAGTTGGGCTTCTCATCGTGTTGGGCGGCTTGTCGCCGGCCGTGGCTCATGCGTTCCCCGATTGGGTGCGCCGGAAGAAGCGAAGGGTTGTAACCGCGCAAGTGCGGTTGGTGATTGTTGTTACCGCGATATTGATTGGAATAGGAGCGGTCTGGTATGCCGCAGTGGAATGGAACAACACCCTGTTGTCGTTGTCGTTTGCCGACAAACTTCACAATTCCGTGTTTCAATCGATCTCACTGCGCACAGCGGGTTTCAACTCGGTTGACATCTCCCATGGTCGTGCGGCGTCGCTTCCGATGATGCTTGTGCTGATGTTCATCGGTGGCAGCCCAGGCGGCACAGCCGGGGGTGTGAAAACCACCACCGTCGCGGTTCTGTTTTTGGCCGTCATAGCCACGGTGCGAGGACGAGACTTCATTTTAGTTTTTGGCAAACACATCCCTCATCGCACTGTGTTTCGCGCGGCTGCGGTCGTCACCGTGGCAGGTTTTGGCGTTATAGGTGGAGTGTCCTTGATGCAACTGACGCAAAACATTCCCGGTGATTGGGCGCTGTTCGAGACCGTATCGGCGTTGGGCACAGTGGGCCTTTCAATGGGCGCCACAGCGGCCCTCGATGGCATTGGCCGCTTTGTCATCATGTTGTGCATGTTTGTAGGCCGCGTGGGCACCTTGACGTTGTTCATGCTCTTGGGCACCACGTTTCGTAATGACGAGTGGCGCCGGCCTTCTGAAGACTTAGAAGTGGGTTAATTTCCCCGAGAAGAGAAGTAGGTTGAAATGATCAAACAAGCGTTGGTGGTTGGTCTCGGACAATTTGGCATGTCGCTGGCCCGTGCCTTGGCGGCGCGGGGGGTGGAAGTTTTTGGCGTTGATCTGCGCGAGGAGCGGTTGCGAGAGGCCGCCGCGTTTGCCGAGGAGACGGCCGCCTTCGACGCCACCAACAGCGACGCGTTGGGCCGCACATCGCCCGATCGGCGCGACGTCTGCGTTTGCGCCATTGGCGACGAATCGAAAGAGGCCTCCATCATCTGCACGGCCTTGCTGCGCCAGATGGGCGCCAAACACGTTGTGGCGCGCGCCAATGATGATGTGCACGCGCGCATACTGAATCTCGTGGGCGCGCACGAAGTGGTAAATCCCGAACGCGACTTCGGGGAACGATTTGCCACACGGTTGGTTCACGAGCGGGTGTTGGGCGAATTGCCATTGGGTGATGATCTCATCGTCACCGAGTTTCGACCGCCCCAGGCTTTTGTGGGCCGTTCGCTCAAACAGCTACAACTGCCCCGCAAGCACGCAGTTACCGTGGTTGCTGTACGCAGCAAGGGGCAAGATGTTGTGTTGGTGCCTGATCCCGAGCGTCCTTTGCAAGCCGACGACGTATTGCTGGTGGTGTCGAAGGCCGGCGTGGTCAGTAGCCTTATGGAGAATGATTAAAAGATGGAACTTCGGCGAACCTTGCTACTGGGCATCTTCGGCCTGATGGCGCTTAACCTTGCCACGGCCCTAACCGCTGTGGGCCTGCTCATTCGAATGAGCCCCGTCATTGGTAAAATCGTGTCCGAAAACGTGCGATCGCTCGAAGCCACCGAAGCGATGTTGGGAGTGCTGGCGGAAGCGCCCGCTGGCCCTCTGGACGCCAAGGCAGCCGCACGGTTTGATCGAGCGCTCAAAAATGCGTGGGACAACGTCACGGAAGTGGAAGAGCGCGCTGCACTCACAAGGATTGCGGAGGTGCAAAAGGCCGCTTTGGCTGGCGATGGAACGGCCCGCGCTGAGATGATCGAGGAGATCTTTGAGTTGTCAGAAGTTAACCGCCACGCCATGCGGCTTGCCGACGACGAAGCCAGACGTCAGGGTGATGCCGGCGCGTGGTTCGCTGTGCTGGCGGCAATTGCAAGTCTAGTGATCAGTGCGTATTTGGGCCGTCGATTGGTTCACAACCTTGTAGAACCACTAGGCCAACTTTACCGGGTTTTGGAGGCCTTTCAGACTGGGCAGCACCACCGCCGCTGCACGGCCGTTGATGTGCCGCCAGAATTTCGTCGCATCTTTGAATCTGTGAACAATTTGCTTGATGCGAAAAAAGGCTAGCCGCCAACGGCGGCGATGGGGGTTTTGTCGGCGCCGGTAAGCTTAGGATCGCCGAAGCCCGAAAAGTTGGTTACGCCCACCGCTTCGCACAAGTTCAAGAGCACGCGCTCGTGACGATTCGCGCCGCCCCCCGCACCTTTGAGGTACCGGCCATTGGCGTGCGTTTTGAGGTATTTGCCCTCACCACCAGCCAACACGAAGCGCATGTTCTGCTGATTGTGTACGACAGCGTCGCCCATATCGCGGCACCAAGCCACGATGGTGTTGTCCAGCAAGCTGCCTGACCCATCGGCCTCGGGCGTCGCCTTGAGCTTTTCCACAACATCCACGAAACGTTCGGCGAGCCAGATTTCCATCTTCACGAGCTGCTCGAAATTGGGTGCGCCGCTATGCAAGAAGCCACCATGTTGGTCCCCCTTGAGGCCCGGCAGATCCACCGCCATGCTTTGGTCGGAGCCAAATTGAACGGCGGCCACACGGGTAATGTCACATGCCAGCGCTTGTACGGCGATGTCGAGGTGAGCCATGTTGGCAATCAACGTGTCGCTGAGGTTGCCTTCAGGCGCCTTCGCGCTGCCACAACTGATGGCGCCGCCACCCGAACTGAGGCGGTTTTCCACCTGCTCTATCGATTGCAGATGCATCTCCATCTTTTGTTGCTGAGACTTGCCCAGCACACCCTTGAGCTGCGTGACCTCAGACTTCACCAAATCGACAACACGCTTTCGCCGCGCAAGGCGCTTGTCGTCGCCCGCGGGCCCCCCACCTGCAGTTGGCGCCGGCGCCGCCCCAAACACTGTCTTGAAAGCCGCGTCCGGCGAGGAGATGGTGGCCAAGTTGTCGCCGCGATTGAACATCGTTCGCCCGCCGCCAGCGCTGGTCTCAGCCCCAAGCAGCAACGTAGGGATCTGCGCATTGACACCGGCAGCCTTGAGCCGGTCCCCCAGAAACTGATCCACCGAAAGCGCGTTGCCATAGCCCGTGCCCGCAAGACCATCGGGCGCGCCGTGCCCATTGCCGGGGTTGCCGCTTGGCAGGCCTTCAATCAACACGAGGTGCTGCTTGATCTTCGCCAGCGGCGCGGTGGCGGCGCTGAATGAGAAGTCGGTAGGTCCGCCAACGCGGGTGGGCGTCCAAAGGTCGGGTGACGTGCCCATGCTGCAGAACAGAAGCACCCGCTTCACCTTGCCGGCGGCCTTCGCGGGCACAGGCTGCAGCATCTGGTAAAACGGCGCCAAAATCAGGCCGGCGGTGGCGCTCTTGGCGAATTGTCTTCGGCTCAGTTTGATCATCAGAAACTCCAAATTCGGGTCGATGAAGCGGCAGACGTGTAGGCAGCGCGAGAGGGCGTCAGAGATCCTTCACGCGGGCTGTGAAGTGCGGCGCGCGGGTCAGTGCGCGAATCATGGCGGCGTTGCCAAAACCTTCCTTCGAGGCCTCGGACTCAACCGCTTCGTAAGTGCATGCATCTTGCGACCACGAAGACTTGCCAAAGGCAAAATATGACCAGAACCGAACCATGCACTTCTGCACGTCAGGGCTGGTGCTAAGGAAATTGTTGAGGTCCGCTAAACCATTGATCTCCACGTCGCCCCCTTGCACGTCCGCCACCTTGCCGCGGGCGTTGATGTTCACGCCGTTTTCCTGCTCGCGGCGACGTCCAAAACCGTCGTAGTGCTCGAAGGCGTACCCGATGGGATCCATCACATTGTGGCAACCCGCACATGCAGGATCCGTAGAATGCTGCTCGAACCGCTCTCGGGTGGTTGCCACAGATCCCGGGGGTTTGAGCATGGTGTCGAGATTGGCCGGAGGCGGTGGCAGATCCTGGCAGAGCAGGCGCGTGCGCACGAGCTTGCCGCGGAAGGTGGGCGAAGACCCTGTTGCGTTCGCGTGGCCGGCCAGCACGCTCCCATGTGCCAGAATGCCGGAATCGCGTTGGCCATCTGCCAAGGTAACGCGCGAGAAGCTGTCGCCGATCGCGCCATTAATCCGATAGAGCGACGATAGTTTGCTGTTCACGAAGGTGTGCTTCGCGCTGAACAAGTCGGCAAGCTTGCCGTTGTTGCGGAAGTTGTCTACAACGAAGGCGCGGGTTTCGGCGAGCATGTCTGCCTTCAGCGCCGCATCGAACTCGACGGACTTGTCGTTTTTGACCGCGCTTTGCAAGTGCCCAAGCTCTAACCAATCGACCATGAACTCGGCAACGATGTCCTGGCTGCGTTGGCTCTCCAGCAACCGCTGCACCTGCTTGTCAATCTGGGTTTGGGTCTTGAGCTCGCCCGCGTCGGCGGCGGCCATGAGCTCAGCATCGGGCATGCTGCCGAGGATGAGATAGGACAGACCACTCGCCACTTCGTGTGAAGTGAGCGCGAAGCTGCTCTGGTCGCCGTTTTTCGGCTGGCCTAGCTCGCTGCGATAAAGAAAGTGCGGCGACTGCAGCATGGCCGCAACCACAGCTTCAACGCCGTCTAAGAACGAAGACTCCGCGGAGAACAGCATTTCGTAACTGGTCATCTGCGCAGACGTCAGGGGCGTGCGAAACGCGCGTTTGCCGAAGCTTGCAACAAACTGCTTGCGGCACGGGGCGTCCATCTGCTGACAGCTTGAAAGTGCGGTCAGCTTGTTCGTCACCGCCCACGTGGCCACCTCTTCGGCGTAGTCCATGATCTGCTGCGCGCCGAGGCCGCGTACCATCAATTTGTCAGCGTCACGCTTGAAGCCGAGCACCAGCGCATCGTCGAACACCTTGGCGGTAGGAACATTGGGATCGGCAAAGAGATCGCGCACGGTGGCCGTCAACTGCGCGCCCGTCAGACGGCGCAGCGATCGGGGGCCGGGTACGCCGTCTTTGCAGGCGGATGCGGCGGGCGGCGCCTTTTCAGGAAACTCGTTGGCTCCGTCATTCCCAAAATCGTCGGCGTTGCCGCCTTCGCCCGCTTGGCCGTTGCCGCTGCCCTTTTCGCCAGCTTGCGGCGAATCGTCACCCGACTCGCCTTCCTGCCGTGCGGTGCCCTCCACCACAGCCCCCGCGCATGCGGCAAGCGGAAGCAAGCAAATGAACGCGAGAAGCTGGACGCGGAATCCGTACTGCATGGAACCCTTTTTCCGACTTGAGTCTTGAACGTTGCCCCATGACAGGTCGTCCTGCCACTGAAGAGACAACGGTCTCGGCTTTATAAGTGGGAAGCCAGCTCACAAAATATTCGATGGGGAGTCCCGTCAAAAAATTGACGGTGTAGCCAAAGAAAAGCCCTCGATG
>JBBSJE010000344.1:0-6035 GCA_038257535.1 Polyangia bacterium | reverse complement strand
GAGCGGCGCGTGTCTGCGGGCGGCACCACCTACGACTTGCCGGAGCCGTTTTTGGTGTTAGCCCCGCAAAAACCGATTGTGCAAGAAGGCACCTACGCGCTGCCCGAAGCGCAGCTTGATCGCTTCATGTTTCAAGTTGATGTGTCTTACCCCAGCGAAGAAGAAGAGGTTTTGATAGCGGGGCAATTGTCGGGCACAAGGCGGCTGCCGCTGACCAAGCTGCTGTCCCCGGCCCGCATCTTGGAATTGCAAGAGCTGGTGCTGCGCGTGCCGGTGGCCGATCACGTGCTCAGGCACGCCGTGGCGTTGTGCCGCGCCACCCGCCCCTCGGTTCAGCCTGGCGCTGGCAACGCGGATTTTGTTTCTCGCTATGTGTCCTGGGGCGCAGGGCCACGGGCGTCGCAAAACCTTGTGTTGGCGGCCAAAGCCCGCGCGGTGCTGCACGGCCGTTACGCGGCTTCTGTGGAAGACGTGCGGGCGCTGGCGCTGCCGGTGCTGGTTCACCGCATCGTGCCCAACTTCCACGCGCAAGCCGATGGCGTGTCCACGCGCGCCTTGGTCGCCCAGCTGCTTGACGCCATAACCCCCAGCTAGCGAGCCCGCCCATGGAACCCGTGGTCGCCCTGGACCCCAGCGAGCTGGCACGTCTGTCCAACATGGCGTTGCGCGCCCGTGTGATCGTGGAGGGCGCGTTCGCGGGTTCCCACCACAACCCCAATTTGGGTTCCGCGATTGAATTCGCCGAGCACAAAGAATACGCCCCCGGCGACGAGATTCGCCGCATCGACTGGAAGCTCGTGGGGCGCCAAGATCGCTACTACGTCAAGCGATATGAAGACGAAACCGAAATGCGCACGCTGCTGGTGCTGGACGCCTCAGCGTCTATGGCCTACGGTCGCCAGCTGCCCAAGCTCATGTACGCCGGTTTTTTGGCGGCCGCGATCGCTTATCTTCTGGGCCGCCAAGGCGATCCGGCGGGGTTGATGATTCACGACCGCCGCATGCGGCGTTATCTGCCACCCAGTGGCCGCGGTGGGCACATACGCGAGTTGCTGGGCACGCTTGACACCTTGCAGGCCGGTGGCGAAACCAATCTGGCTGCGGCGCTCGAGCGCGTGGCGGATCTGGCGCAGCGGCGCAGCCTTGTGATTGTGTTGTCGGATCTGCTTGACGCCGACAAGCGGGACAGCAACAACCGCGAGTTGGCCGCGGGCCCCACCGCGCTGGCGCTTTCGCAGTTGGCACTGCGGGGGCACGACGTGGCGCTGTTTCACATTATGGATCCCGACGAAATCGAACTTCCGTTTGATGAAGTCACGCAGTTCTTGGCGATGGAGCCCAACGACGATCGTCAGGTGGTTGTAGACGCCAACGAACTGCGACAGTCCTTCGCGCTGGAATCCGCCGCGTTTCGTGCGCGCTGGCGACAATCGTGCTTGCAGGCCGGCGTGGAATACCGACAAGTGACAACGTCTGAACCGCCAGGCGCCGTCTTGCGTGCCTTCATTGGCGAACGGCGCCGCGTGAAACTTTAGCCATGGGACTGCTGGCGCCGTCACTGCTTTTGGGTTTGGTTGCGGCCGTCGTGCCGTACCTCATCCACCGGCTTGGCCGCCGCCCCCCCAAGCCACAGCCGTTTGCCGCCATGGAGCTGTTGCTGGCCGCGCATCGCCGCGTGCGCGCCCGCCACCGCCTGCGTGAACTGTTGCTCTTGATCTTGCGCACGTTGTTGGCGGCGGCGTTGCCCCTGGTGTTTGCACGCCCGTTTATTGAACGCGAATCAGACGCCCCCGCATTGGCGTTAACACCTCAGAGCGCTGTGATTGTTCTGGACGATTCGGCGTCGATGCAGCGGCGCCTGGGACGCAGCACACCGTTTGCAAAAGCGCGTGAACAAGCGCTGACGATCAGCCGACAGTTGCCCAGCGGTTCGGCCTTGGCCTTGGTGATGGCGTCGGAAGGCAATGCGGCGCCCATCGCCGATCTCACCCTGGAAAAAACCCGCGTCAGCGCGGCTTTGGAAAGCGCCACGCCCTCGGCACGCCCGGCGGATTTTCAGGCCGCCATCAGACGCGCCACAGGGATCTTGGGCAATGCGCTTCACAAAGAGCGGCGCATCTACGTGCTCACTGACGGGCAGGCCTCGGGATGGGGACAGGCCCTCACCGATGTGGACGCGGGTGCCCCCGACCTGGCCGTTTTGGATGTCACCAAGGGCGCGCCATGGAGCAACCGCGCGGTGCTCGACGTGCAAGCCTCACCCTTGCCCGAAGCTGGGTCGTCATCGGTGGCAATCACGGCCACTATGGCTCAGTGGGGCGGCGCAGCCGCAGCGCCGGTGGCGGTGTCGTTGATTGTGGATGGAGCCGTGGTGGCCAAGGGCACCGCCGAACTTCCCGCCGCGGGCCAGGTACAAAAGCGTTTCGTGCATGTGATGGGCGATGGCTCCACGGGTCTGCACGAGGTGCAAGTGGCGATCGACAAAGACGAATTTGCCCTGGACGACCAACGCTTCGCTTCGCTGGCCATGATTCAGTCGCTGCGCGTGCTGTTCATCAACGGCGATTCCCGCACCGCCCGCAACGAAGACGAAGGGTTTTTCCTCGAATCGGCCCTGCAAAGCGCGGGATCCGGCATCGCGGTCACAAGTGTGCTGCCCGATGAAGCGGCCGATCTGGATCTTTCCCACTACGGCGTTGTGTTCGTGGCCAATGTGGCGCAACCCTCAGAAGCGCTGGCGGCCAAGCTCGCGCAGTTTGTTGCCAAGGGCGGAGGCGTCTTCTTTTCCGTGGGCGAAAACGTAAACGCGGATGCCTGGAACAGCCGCTTGGGAGGCGTGTTGCCCCAACCTTTGGGCGTGGTGCGCACGGCCGCCACACAAGGGCAAAACCGCACCAGCGAGCTGGTGGATGAACGACCCGCCGAGAGTTTGGCGCCGCTGGATCGCCGGCACCCGCTGCTGGCGCAGTTTGCCTCCGGTGAAGATGGCTTGGCGTCGGCGCGGTTTTACAAATTCATGCTGCTGGAGCCCGTGGGAGAAGACCCCAATCACAAAGTAATCTTGCGGTTTGAAAGTGGGTCTCCGGCGTTGGTCGAACGCAGCTTCCCGCAAGCGCAACGCAACCGCGCGCCGGGCCGCACGATGTTGCTGGCCACAACCATCGATAGGCAGTGGGCTGACCTTGCCATCAGACCCGGATTTTTGCCTCTGATGGTGGAGGCCACACGCCGTTTGGGTGGCGCGCCCGAAGGCGGCCGCGGCACAGAGCTGCTGGTGGGCCAAACGCGCGCGCTGGAGTTTGTGGGGGCTGAGGACACTCTCGAAGTCGTCAAGCCCGGTGGCGCCACGTGGATCACCAGGCGTCAGCAGCAAAGCGGCAAAGCGGTGCAGTTTGCCGACACACAAGCGCCCGGGGTTTATCGAGTGCGCGCCAGCAGCCCAGGCGACGCCGCGCGCATCGAGGCGCCCAACCGCACCTTCGTGGTGAACTTGGATGTGGCCGAATCCAATCCCACCCCGCGTGCAGCGCCCACAACCCCCGGCCCTACCCCCAACCCCGCTGAACGCCCCCGGCACAAGGTACCGCTGTGGCACGCGCTGGCCATGGGCTTGGTTGCCCTGTTGCTGCTTGAGTCAATTGTCACATTGCGACGCCGTCAGCCTTCGCCGGCGGCCGCGTCTTAGTTTGCGACCGCGCGCAGCGTTCGTGGCGCGCGGAATCAGGTTTGTACGCAGTTCTTGCAGTGACCATCCGCTTGCGCTAAGAACGCGCTTCCCTCAAGCGCCACCATGGGTAACACCGCCCCAGGCAAACCCCACGAACAAATCGAGTCCGTTGCCATCCGCTTCGCTGGAGATTCGGGCGACGGCATGCAACTCGTGGGAACACAGTTTACGTCAACCACGGCGCTGGCCGGCAACGACCTCTCCACGTTGCCCGATTTCCCAGCAGAAATCCGCGCCCCCGCAGGCAGCCTGGCAGGCGTCTCGGGCTACCAGATCCACTTCTCCAGCAACCCCGTGTTCACCGCGGGCGATGCTTTGGACGTGCTGGTGGCCATGAACCCCGCCGCCTTGTCCCGCAATCTGAAGGATTTGCGCGAAGGAGGTTTGTTGCTGGTCAACAGCGAAGCCTTCAACGCCAAAAACCTTGAGCGCGCGGGCTACAAGGAAAACCCGCTCGAAAGCAATGTGGTGTCTGGCTACCGCTTGTTCAAGGTGGACATCACGGGCCTCACGTTGGCGTCCGTGCGCGAGTTTCAGCTTGATCACCGCTCGGCCACACGCTGCCGCAACTTCTTCGCGCTGGGTCTCATCTACTGGCTCTACAGCCGCAGCATGGACGCCACCATCGCGTGGATTCAACGCAAGTTCGGCGACAAAACCGTGGGGCTCGCCAACTTGGCCGCGCTCAAAGCAGGTTTCAACTACGGCGAAACCACTGAAATGTTCGACCACGCCTACGAAGTGCGCAAGGCGCAGATCGTTCCGGGCAAATACCGCAACATGTCGGGCAACGAAGCGTTGGCGTTGGGCCTGATGGCCGCGTCTGAGCTATCGGGTCTGAATTTGTTTTTGGGATCTTACCCCATCACCCCTGCGTCCGATGTTCTGCACATGCTTGCGAACATGAAGCACATGGGTGTGCGCACGCTGCAGGCCGAAGACGAGATCGCCGCCGTGTGTGCCTGCGTGGGCGCCGCCTACGCGGGGGCCCTGGCCGCCACCACCACCAGCGGTCCCGGCTTGGCGCTCAAGGCGGAAGCCATGGGCTTGGCCATGATGCTGGAATTGCCCATGGTGGTGATCGACGTGCAACGCGCCGGCCCTTCCACCGGCATGCCCACAAAAACCGAGCAAGGCGATCTGTTGCAAGCCATGTTTGGCCGCAACGGCGAATCGCCCATTCCCGTACTGGCCGCTCGTACGCCGGGCGATTGCTTTACCGCCGTTATTGAAGCGGCCCGCATCGCTATCACTCACATGACGCCCGTGGTTTTGCTGGCCGATGGCTACCTGGCCAACGGCGCCGAACCTTGGCCCGTGCCCGATGTTAGTGACTTGCCGCGCATTCCGGTCAGTTTCCGCACCGAGACCGAAGGCTTCAAACCCTACCTACGCGACGAAAACTTGGCGCGCCCGTGGGCGATCCCGGGCACCCCAGGCCTAGAGCACCGCGTAGGCGGGCTTGAGAAAGAAAATCTCACAGGCAACATCAGCTACGATGGCGCCAACCACGAGGCCATGTGCCGCCTGCGCGCCGACAAGGTGGCCCGCGTCGCGAACCACATTCCCCCCACCGTGGTGGAAGGCGCCAGCGAAGGCGACGTGCTGGTGCTGGCTTGGGGATCCACCTATGGGTCAATTTCGGGCGGCATCAGCCGGGTGCAGTCGCGGGGCCATCGCATAGGTCACGTGCAGCTGCTCCACATCAACCCGCTGCCCAAGGACCTCGAGGGCATCATGCGGCGGTTCAAGCGGGTGCTTGTGCCTGAACTGAATTTGGGTCAATTGGCATTGTTGTTGCGCGGGCGCTTTCCCGACATCAACATTGATAGCCACACGCAGATGCAAGGCCGCCCCTTCCGCGAAGGGGAAATCGCACATGCCATCACCAAGATCCTGGAAGCCAACTGATGCCCACCCAAAGCGCCTATCCGGAGCTAAAGCCCACCGATCCCAGCGGGCAATCCAAGCAAGATTTCACATCTGATCAAGATGTGCGTTGGTGCCCGGGCTGCGGCGACTACGCCATCTTGGCGCAGGTGCAGAAGCTGATGCCTTCGTTGGGTATTCCCAAAGAAAACTTCGTGTTCGTTAGCGGCATCGGCTGTTCAAGCCGCTTCCCGTACTACATGAACACGTACGGCGTGCACAGCATCCATGGCCGCGCGCCCGCGGTGGTAACAGGCATCAAGGCCGTGCGCCCCGACTTGAGCGTGTGGATGGTGACCGGCGACGGCGATGGGCTTTCCATCGGTGGCAACCACCTGCTGCACATTCTTCGTCGCAACGTGGACGTCAAGATCCTGCT
>JBBSJE010000343.1:0-6044 GCA_038257535.1 Polyangia bacterium | reverse complement strand
GGCTTTACGCAGACGCTTGGCGCCGCTCACCGGCACCGCAAGCGCCCAGGAGGTTGAACAGGCTGCGGCGATTGTTCGTTGGGCCATTCAAGCGCTGATGGATCGCCAGACGCTGGTGCTTGAACCAATCGCAATTGATGAGCCCCCGCAAGAAGCGCCTGCCGTTGAACGTAGCGAGCTTTCCGAGGGAGGCAAAATGCTCGCCAGGCAGGCGGACCTGCGGGCCACGTTGCCGGTTCCGCAGGCGCAAGATTCCCGCGCGCAGGTGTTGCTGTGGTTGGGCTACACGGGGGCGCACTTCGCTCCCAAAGTGGCATGGCATGATGGTGTTTTGCTGGGTTGGGGGCTGCGATTTGATCGTGTGGTTTTGTCGGTCGCTTATAGCTTGATGCCCACGCTCGATGTTACGGGGGCAGACACACAGGCCGAAATTCAGCGCCGCCCAGTGGAAGTGCGGCTTTTGAGACAACAGGATTGGGGGCGTTGGGGTTTGTTGTGGGGTGGAGCTCTAATGGTGGACGCTTCCACCCGCAACACGATGACGGGCGCCAGCGACAGCGCGCTTGTGCCTGCGGACCAAAGCACCAGTTTGTCAGTAGGGGCCGGGCCCCAAGTCGCTCTAAGTTTCCGCCTGCAAAAGCATTTAAGTCTCTATCTTGGCGTAGGGGCAGACTTCATGCTGCGAAGCGTGCGCTACCACGAAGAAGCGCAAAACGACAACGCTGTGCTGGCGCCGCATCGGTTGCGGGCGCGTGCAGACATGGGCGTGATGGTGCCGTTGTGAAGTTGTTTGCCACCCATGCCTTATCCGATCCGGCCCCCCACAGCGGTGCTGTGGTGTTTGAAGACGATGTGCGCCTGATGCGCTTGGTGGCAAGTGGGGACGTGCGTGCCCAACGCTTGCTGGCCATGCGCGTGACAGCGCGCGGGCTACGCATCGCGCGCTCATTTGTGGGGAACCACAGCGAAGCCGAGGACGTGATGCAGGATTGCTTGCTGGAAGTGTTTCGCGCGGCGCCGCAGTATCGCGGCGATGCACCTTTAGAGGCATGGGCCAGCCGCATTGTTGTGCGCCGATCCATGCGGCACCTCAAGCGCGTAAAGCTCAAACGGCTTGAACGCGAAACCCTTGTAGATGCGGCGACCTTAGCTGCGCATGCCCATGCCGATCCCGACAACGGCGCGGCCTTGGTGGAGCGGTTGGAGCGCATCGTGCGTTCGCTGAGTCCGGACGCACAACTGGTTCTAAGGTTGCGCTTTGACATGGGATTCACCGTGCAGGAGGTGGCCGATTACACCGGCGCGCCTCACAGCACAGTGAAAAAACGGCTACTTCGCGCCATTGCGCAGGTTCGGGGGATGTTGCGTGCGCCGCAAGACTTAGGCGGCGAAAGGGAGATGCCATGAGTGGCTGTGAAATCTGGAAAGAAGCGTTCCAAAAAAATGCCATGGGCGAAGGAGATCCAACCTTGGCCGCTGGTGTGCTGCAGGCGCATGAACAAACGTGCCCCTCATGCGGGCGAGAGGCACAGGCGTGGCGCGGTTGGCAGGCGCAGGCGCCAGCGGCGGTTGAAGATGCCGACATTCGCAGAGCCGCACAACGCTTCTTGGCAAGTCCTGCGTTGGCACAACTGCACCAGCGACCATCGCGGAGTGGCGCTTGGTGGGTCGCCACTGCCTTGGCCGCCGCAGCTGCCGTTGCGTTCGTGATGTTTGCGCGATCGAATGTGCCCACAGGTTCATCGGTTACGCTGACTGCGGTTGAGCCTCCGCGTTTGGTCATGGCTTCGGTTGATGCGGGAGGAGAACAAGAGGTGCTGCGCGCAGGCGCGCGTCTTGAGCTCGGCGCCACGTTGTCGGCGCGCCTGGGACGCCTTTGTTTCACAATGGATCCGGGGGTGCTTGTATGTTTGGCGCCGGGTGCTCAAGCGCGCATCGTTGATACCGGGGCGCAATCACGCGAGGTTCATTTGGTGACTGGGTTGGCTATGGCTTGGCTTCGGCCACAACCCAAGGGCACCTCATTCGCCATCCACACCGATGACGGCACGGTGCGCGCGGTGGGCACGCACTTCGCTGTAGAGGCGGGTACCCAAGATCAATCTGCGTCGGTTCGTTTGTTTCACGGAGAAGTTGTCCTTCTTGACAGACAAGGGCGCTCCGGTGGCTTAAAGGACAAAGGTGCGCTCGCTCTGGCCAATCTGTCGCCCTTGGCCGCCGACGTGAAAAAGCCGCCCGAACTTGGTTCGATGCAAGAGTTGGGCGGCCTGCTTGCGGCGGAAGCTGCCATCGAATCTCCAGCCCGGCTTGATGTGCTGCTTTCCTCAGATGCAGGCACCCTTTTTGTCAACGACCGCGCCTTCGGCCGTGGCCCCCTGTCGTTGTTGCTGCCTCCGGGGCATCATCGTCTGCGCGTAGAGGGTGGCGGACACATCCTACGTGATGAGGTTACGTTGGGGCCGGAAGACGCCGTGGTGCGAAGCTACGAGCTACCCGTGGCGCTTGCGCCGCCGCCCCAGGAGGAACGTCCGCACAACATTGCAAGCGCCGAGGCGAAACTGGGACGGGCGGCACCAATGAACACGCCAACGGGCCGGTTGCTTTTGCAGGCGCGTCGTTTGCGCGCCGATGGGTCTTTCAAAGCGGCGGCCCAAGTTTATCAACGTTTGCACCGCCTGCACCCCAAAACCCCCGAGGGGCGATTGGCGCTGGTGCTGCTGGGAGATGTGCAGCTATCACATTTGCACCAACCAGCCGCAGCGCTGCGTTCGTTCGACGCCTATGTACGCTCTGGTGACGATCGGTTGGGCCCAGAAGCAGCCTATGGGCGCATCAAAGCGCTTGCTTCATTGGGGAGAGGCGGCGCCCGGGCGCGCGCTGAAGCCGATTTGCTTCGCCGCTACCCTGACAGTTTGCAAGCTGGCGCCCTGCGCGGACCTGCCTTGGAACCTTGACGCCGCCTAAAAAGAGATAGCCAGTGGGTGCGAAGGGCTGTTAGCGCGCACACCAGGTAGGTTCGATCTAGCGGGCCGAGACGAGATCGCAGGCCAACAACATACGTCCCTCGGGCTTTAGCAAAGCGGCGAGCGTGTGA
The DNA here is from genome assembly GCA_038257535.1 of Polyangia bacterium. Taxonomy (GTDB): domain Bacteria; phylum Myxococcota_A; class Polyangia; order Fen-1088; family Fen-1088; genus JAGTJU01. The sequence continues at coordinate 2,950 of JBBSJE010000343.1, read as the reverse complement.
AGATGAATCTTCATCATCGCTTCGCGCAGATGCGCAACCAAGGGATTCAAGCCGATGTCGCGAACTTTTACACCCCCGCGATATGGGGAGGCACAGGCGAAGTGTTGCCTTGGCTGGGCGCCTAAGATAGCGGTGCGTGGCTGGCGAAGCGCTCCCCCGATGCTCTTGGTTGTTAGGTCATATCAGCCGTGTCAGACTCATTGGCACGAGCGTGACAGGCCCCCCAAGAGATGCGCTGAAGCATCAAGCGTTTTGGTGTGAAGAGAACATCTGGCATCTGGCCCAGGCTCCCGTCACCGTTGCAGATAAGCGCTTGGTGCTGGCCATGTCGGGACCCTCGGGGCACGTGGCGTGTTGGCAACAAGCCGCCGGCGAGCCCGGCGAAGGCGTGCTTTGGGATTACCACGTGGTGCTGGCCACGAAATCTGCCACGTGGCAAATCTGGGACCTCGACAGCCGGCTGGGCGCGCCCGTGGCTGCTGAGACCTGGTTGAAAGAAACCTTCCCCTACCCCGACTTTGTGCCCCCCCGCTATCACCCGCGCTTTGCCGTCATAGAAGCCGCGGCCTACGTCAAAGCATTTGCGAGCGATCGCTCCCACATGCGCGACCAAGATGGAAGCTGGGTGCAACCGCCGCCCCCATGGCCAGCCATATCCGGGTCCGGCCTCGACTTACAAGGCCTTCGTGATTTGGCGCGAAACGGGCTTGACATGGCGGAAATCGCAGCGCGATTGCAGTAACGGGCCAGAGCCTCAGTCTACGAAGAATGTGTGCTGGGCCGTCGTCAGGCGAGCCTTTGCCCGAACAATGTAATAGAACCACCTCGCATGAAAATTGGACGAAACGAACCCTGCCCTTGCGGGTCGGGGCAAAAATACAAAAAGTGCTGCTCAGCCAAAGACGAAGCAGCCCACGCCGCAGACTTGGCGCAAGCCGCCGCCGCGCGTGCCGCCACTGCCGCTGATGAGCCCCCTGTCGAAGCCGGTGCAGAGCCTGCAAAGCCCCCTCTACCACGGCCAACGGGCGCGCAATGGAAAACCAAGCACAAAGGCCCCGCAGCCGCGGTGGCAAGGAAGCACGGGATCTAGTTCTCGTCGATCGAGGCGGCTGTCTAGCGCTGAACCTGCAGCAGCTTGTCCATCGATGCCATCGCCTTCTTCAGCGCTGGCATCGACTGGGTCGGCAACTGCCTTTGACGTGTGCCGTGATATTGCGTTGGGTCCAGCACGGTGGTGCCGCGGCTGATCTCGTAATGCAAGTGCGGTGCAGTGGATCGCCCCGTGTTGCCTGTGGCGCCCAACACGCTTCCAGCCGCCATTCGCTGACCAGGTCGAACCTTCACGCTCGACAAATGTAGAAACCGCGCGCGGACACCGTCCGCATATTGCAACTCGATACAATGCCCGTTGTTGTGGGTGCGCCAGTCGGTGCGCGTGACCGTGCCGGCGCGCGGGGCAACAAGGGGGGTGCCTGTGGGCGTTTTGAAGTCCATTCCCTTGTGCGTTGGTCGATCCTTCAACAGCGCCGTGATCTGGTCGTAGCTTCGCAAAGGGCTAGACTTTAGCCGAATGGGCACTTCCGCTCCGCGTTCATCCCAAAAGCTGGCGTAGGTTTCTCCCGGCGCCACCAATCGGTACGCTCGATACGTCTTGTTATGTCGCCTCGACTTGTACGTGAGCGCGCCGATCACAATGTCCTTGCCTTGGCGCCGATACACCACGGCAATCTCATCGCCCGCATCAACGTCGCGCCGCAAATCAAGGCGCCACATCACAAGCCGAGCAGCCACCGCCCCCAAAGCGGCCCCCTCAGTTGGGACGGCCGCGGCCAACGAAGCGACCACGGACCCTTTCACCGTGGCCCGCGCCATCTGCCAGCTTTGCACCGCCAGCTCATCTGCAATGGCTAGCTGAACAGTGGAAAATCCCAACAGCACGGCAAGCGCCGCCCGCAACATCAACAAACGCATTTTGTGGTCACTTTATCCCACACTGGCCTTTTGGCCGCCATTTTGCGACGACTTGGCCCGCTTCGTCCTATGCGGTAGGGTCCCCTGGGCATTCGATGAACATCCGCCAGGTCCCCCCCCTTGCCGACCCTGTGTGTTCATGGCCGGCACAATGATAGAAGCGCCATGCTCTTGTTGCCGGTGAAGCGCAGATGAACCCGCTTGCCGCCGCCGCCGGGCTCTTGATCGCCAGCGGTCCTTTTGCCGTGATCTTGGCGTTTTGGGTTGAAAACTTTGCCTCGCCCCCTGGTTTGCGCTTTGCTGTTACGGTTGTCGCTGCCCTTTCCCTGACGGGTGGCGGCGTTACCTTGGCCCGCAGGCCTCTGGCAGGCCGCGGGTTGGCCACGCTGGGTGTGGTGGGCTTGCTTGCGGTCACCAACGCTTTGTGGCTGCCCCGGCCATCGGTGGCGTTTCCAATTTTGTTGAGTGCAGCGGCACTGTTGAGCCACTTGTGGATCTTTCCCGGATTGCTTCGCACGTCTAACCGGCAGGAACGCGTAACGACCTTACGTGCCGCTCCGGCTGTACGCGCGCGAAGCATATCCATAGGCGCGTTGCTCGCATGGGCGCTTTACGTGGCGGGGAGCTCCAAGCCCACCCCCGTATGGCCCGTGCTGTTGTGCTTCGCGCTCAGCGGTTGGTTTGCGTGGTTGTTGTTGCGAAACGCCGGACCTGGGGCCCGGTGGCGCCGGCTGTTGCTGATCGGCAGTGTGGTTGTGTCTACGGTAACGCTCGCCATCGCCTTCAACGAAGCGTTGGCGCTCACGGTGTCAGCCTGCGTGCCCGTGGCGGCCCTGTTGCTTGTTCCGGCCAAAGCGTCCTCGGGTATGGGCGGCGCTGATTGGTGGGATCCCATTTTCGAGCAGCCGGCGCGTTTGTTGGTTTCCACGTTCTTCGCCTTGTGCGTGTTGGGTACGCTCGTTCTTGCATTGCCGGTGGC
>JBBSJE010000342.1:0-6109 GCA_038257535.1 Polyangia bacterium | reverse complement strand
GTAAGCGCCCACGTGGTCGTGTCTGAGGGCATCGATGGTGATCAGCACCACGTCCGCCTCTGGGCGTTTGGGTCCTTCCGGCAGCGGCGCAGCGGGCGTGGTTTCGTTGTCTGCGGCCACAACCGCGCGGGTCCTTAGCTTCGCTTTGGGTAGCGGCAGATACGAGGCGTACACGCCCAACGCGGCGGTTTTGTCGAACAACGCAAAGCGAACCTGTCGGCTTTGGCGAAGCGACGAATACGCCACCGCCGAAGGCACCGCCACCACCAGCACCGACGCAACCGCCAAGCCCCTCCAGCGCTTCGGCGCCCGCAAAACCAAGCGCGCCGAAACCGCCCCCAAGGTTAGGGCTGCGAACGCCAGGCTGTGATGAAACCAAGGGTAAAGCCGAGGAAAAAGCTCGGCATTGGCCCAGCCCACCGCCGCAAGCAACATCAAACTGGGCCACAGCAGGCCGGGCACGGCGCGTTCTTCGGGGCGCGCAAGGCTTCGGCGTTTCACCGCCGACGCAATCACCACGCCCGCGGCCGCCAGGCCCGCACAGCCCACCGCCACAAGCAGGCACGACCACAAGAAGCGACCAGGGATGCGCGAAGCTTTCGGTCCAGAGAAAGCTGAAAACGCGGTGTGGAAAACCAACGGGGCCCCCAGCACCACGGGCCAAATCGCATGTGCCAACCGCGGGCGGTTCCATCGCCGGGTGAGCCCTTGTGCCAAACGGGCCAACACCCAAGCTGCCAACGCCAAGCCCAGGCCCATCCAAGCGCCCAAGGCGGCGCCCAAGCCCGCCAGCTGCAAATGACGGAGCCGCGAGATTTGATCCGCTAGCCGCAGCGACGTAAAAACCGCGTCGACGACGCCCGCCAAAGCGCCTCCCCACAGGCCAGCCAAAACGGCAAGAGCGAGCGAACGTCTATCAGCTTGCGACAACAAAACTCACTTATACGTGAACCTCAACTCGTAATCACAGAGGTAGTAGACATCACCTTCCTCGATCAAACGGTTGTCCACACGGTTGCCTTGATAGTCGATGCCGTTGGTCGAACCAAGGTCTTTGATGTAATACCCGCCGTTGCGCCGAATCACCGCGGCGTGCTTGCGGGAAATGTTGCCATCTCGAATGGGTAGATCAGAGCTTTTGGCGCCGCGGCCAATGATGAATTGCTCTTTATCGACCAAATATTTTCGGTTCTCGAAGATCACGTAAAGCGGAGGCGCTGGCACTTCGGCCCGCGCGGCCAACGGCGGCGGTGTGGGCGGGCCACGCGGCGCAGGAGGCGGGGCCGCGGGCCTTCGGGCCGGTACGGAAGGACGCGCCGCCGTGCTCCGCTGCCCAGCTGGTGGGGGGGGAGGCACGGAGGGCATCCGGGGCGGCGGTGTGGGCAGACCCGGCTGATCCCGCTCGGGGTGCAGATAGCCTTTGTCGCGGCCGAAAGCGCGCATCGCCTCGTTGACAAGGTCATCGATCCCACGATCGAAGTCCTCGGACATTCGCTCAAAGCAATGCCACAAGGCGTCACGGCAGTAAAAATGGCGAAGGGTCTTCTTGTTGAGGTCTGTGGTCATCGGGGGGCTTTGCGTGGGCGGTGGTCCGCGCGGTCATTCTGTATCAGCTAGGCCCCCTTGGCCAAGAGGCTTGCCACTCGACCTGCCTCGCGACCCACCGTTCGGGTGGCTGGAAAGCCTTTCACAAGCCCCTTGTCGGCGGCCAATCGCTGCAAGAGCGGAACATCCGAAGGCCCTCCCAGTTTCTCCAAAGCCAATACCCCAACCAACCGCTTCAACGCAACCGGCGACTCTAGAAGCTTCAAGACTGATTCGCGCGCCTTGGCCTCCAAGCCAATGGTGTCCTTGACCAAAAAGTCCTCAACGTCTTCCACCTTGTACCCAGCCTGCGCGGGAAACGCGCTGAGCGCCGGATCGAGAGCCGAGGGGCCCCCCACACGCAACGCCGACTCAAACGCGCGGTACCGAACCAGCATGTCTTTCGTTTTGGCCAAGACGTCCAAAAGCCCGGGCAGGGTGTCTCCGCCGCAGCAGCTTTCGGCCAAACCAAACATCTCCTCACGCACGTTGCCATGAACTTTGGGATCGGCCGCCCGTGTGAGCGCAAATTCGCCTAATGAAGGCTGGGGACGCAACTGCAACGCCCGCGCCGCCTGCTCCGCCGTTTGCCAAGCGCCCTTGTCAACTTGCTCCTTGAGGTAGGCGACGGCATCGGGCCCGCCCAGCAAGCCCAAAGCGCGCCAAGTCCCGCTGTCGATGGCTTGCGCTCCGCGCACGTACGAAACAAGATTTGTCGACGCCTGGTTCCGTGATTCGTCGTCCCCAACCTTCAAAAGCAGTTCGGCCAGTTCAGCATGGGGCGCCGACGGCTGCTGGATAAGTTCAACCAAGACCGGCGCGGCCTGAGCCCCCAGCGCCTCAACAATCATGCCCAGGCTATGGCTGCCGCCAAGACCGGTTTTGGCGCCAGCTTGCTTTTGAATCACCGACAACAAAGCAGCGTCGATGGCCTTGCGATCTTCGTCGGCGGCATAGGTACGCAATGAAAACAGCCCATCCCGCGCCTCTTGCATGGCGGACACAGATTCGCCCGCTTGTAGGTTTGCCAAGTGCAGGCGCACCAGGGCCGCCACCACGGGGCTGCGCGCTTCAGGAGGCATTCTTTCCAGCTTTTCAGCGACGAAGTCGCCCTTGCCCAATGACTGCAAGGCCAACGCCGCACGCGCACGCAATTCCGGGTCCACGTTGCTGCTGGTAAACGCATCCTGCAGCTTGTCGGGCCCCTTCACTGTGCCCTTCCAGGTTTCGATGCGCTCCGCTGTGACTCGCTCACAGCCTAAAGGCGCGCAGGCGATAGCGGCAACCAACACGAGTGACCGGATGTTGATGCCCGCGCGTACGTACAATCGCCGCATGCGCCGCCCGCCCTCACCAGTCGCCCGTGTCATTCCTCTATGGGCGATGTTTTCCTTCACGCCACGGGATGTTATCCATGTTCAACCGCAAGCGTCAAGGTTCCGTGAAGGGAACTGGGGACATGGGAACCCAAACGTTCAACGGCAACCGGATGACCTTGCGGCCTCGGACGTTGCTGCCTCATCAACGATGCACTAACGTGGCAGCCAGTTTGTTGAGCTTTCACCCGCACCCCCGGTACATCAACTTGCGTCGACAAGCAGCTGGCTTCGTCGTGGTCGCAACTATTGCGCTGGCGCCCCTGCAGACCATGGCAACCCCGCTGGATGAGCCTTTTGTAGGCGGCGTGGGTTTTGGTGGCCCCACCACAGGCGATCTCACGTCCGTCTATTGGAACCCCGCCGCCTTGTCGATGATTTCGGGGACAGAGTTCCATATGTCGGGCCTCTTGCGGGTGGCCAACACCAAGGTGCAGCGGCCACAAGTCAATAGCACCACCGGCCTGCCTGACCCCGCTTTGCCGCAACAAACATTAAACGGCGGCGGCACGCTTTGGCCCAAGCCCTGGTCACCCGGCCCTGGATGGTTTGCAGGCATTGGCGCCAACGTCATGGGACGTTTCACTCTGGCCGTGGCGGCCTACATGCCTTCTTACGAACGCCTTCGCTACCAACCCACCGCCTCGGAGCAGGCGGCGATTGGTTTTCACGGTTTGGACATGGATCTTCGCAATTTTGCGTTGGTGCCCGCGCTGGCCGTGCGCATGGGAAAATTCTTGCACGTAGGCTTGGCGCCGGGATTTTTGTTTGCGGGCGGCACGATGACGTTCGACGAAGACACGGCCATCAACCGCGGCACGCCCGGCCTAACGGCGGATTGTGGTGGCATGCCCTGCGGCTATGAAAATCCGGCCGCCATCGCGCGCTACCGTCTCAACGCCGGCACCGAGCCGTTTTCCACAGTCCCCGCCTTCACCCTAGGCGGGGGCATTCACTACAAGCGCGACAGCTGGTCTGTTGGCGTGGCCTACGCAAGCCGGGCGCTTGGCAACGATGGAGCGGGGGTGCGTTTGGACATTCAAGAGGGCGGCATCACCCGCGCGCCCAACAGCGCCCTGCCCTCCCCGCTTTGTCCTTCAACCCCTCCCCTGCCTCCTTCCCCAACTTACAACGCCGCTTGCATCAACGGGCAGCTCAGTTATCGACTGCCCGACGCCGTTATGGTTGGCGTCACATGGGACAAAAGCGAACGTTGGTCATTCACCGGCATTGTCCGCTACCAAACCTTCTCACAACACGATCGCATGGTGTTGACGTTGGCGGGACCATCAGGGTCCGAGCTGGGGCAAAACGGCCTTCGAAGCCGCTTGGTGCTGGATCGGGGCTTTCAGGATCGGGTGGACGTACGCGCCCGGGCGGTTCGCAGCTGGAATAAAGTGGCGCGCGCGGGTGTTGGGATGAGGGTGGCCACTTCAGCCGTCCCGCTTAAACAGCTCACACCCATGGCGGTTGACGGTCTGACATTCGAGCCGTTTGTCATGGCTGAGGTGAAGCTGAAACTATTAACCATCAGAGCGGGTTACGCTTTCGGATTCATGGCCCGTCGCAAGGTTGACAACTCGGCGTTCTCGTCCCAGGCCGCGGTCAATTGCGTAGATGCCAATTACAACCTCGACAATTCCAACTGCGTGGACCTTCGCGAAGGCCGCGCTCGTCCCACCGCGGCTGGCACCTACAGCCACCTTCGACACACCCTTAGCCTTAATTTGTTGGCGCGCTTTTAGGCGCTTCGCATCCAAGATATGCAAAACTACCAAGCCTGCTTTGTCGCTTTCAGCGCGCTGGCCGTGACAGCTTGTGGAACCACTTCCCCGCGCAAAGCCAACTCAGCGTCATCAACCAAAACCATGTCCTCACAAACAAAATCGGCTGCTGAGCGCGTTGACGAGACCCGGGCGGGCGCGCTGCGCTTTAGCAAATGGCGGCTGGCCAATGGGCTTGAGATCATTTTGGCGCCCGACGAAAACGCACGCGCCGTGGCCTACACCACTTGGTTTCGCGTAGGGTCACGCAACGAGAACGAGCCGCAAGGTGAAACCGGCCTGGCGCATTTGTTTGAGCATCTCATGTTCACCCAAACCGAAAGCGCCCAGGCCGATGGCGATTTCGATCGGCAAATGGAAGCCGCGGGCGGCTCGTCCAACGCCATGACGGACGTTGATTTCACCGCCTACGTCAACGTGGTGCCGCCGGGCGAACTGGCGCTGGCCGCCCGTCTGGAGGCGGACCGCATGCAAAACTTGGCGCTCAAGCCCGAGCAGATTGAAACCGAGCGCGGCGTGGTGATGGAAGAGCGATTGTCAGCCGTTGAAGACAGCGTGGATGGCACGCTGGACGAGATCTTGTCGCAAGCTGCATACAAAACGCATCCTTACCGCTGGCCCGTGATCGGCTACATGGACCACATTAAGAAGGTTCCGCAAAAAGCCATCACCCAATTTTATCGCACGCACTACAGCCCCAACAACGCCGTGGTGATCGTCACCGGCAAGTTCAATCCCGAAGCGGCGTTGAGCACCATTGCTGAGCACTACAGCCATTTGTCTGCCACGCAAACCCCCACCCCCGCGCCCGTCACCGAGCAAGCCCCTGTGGCAGGGGCACGCAAAACCATCGAATGGCCGGTGCCGGCCGATCGTTTGGCAATTGCCGTCGGTGCGCCCTCGCTGGCACATCCTGATCGCGCAGCGTTTGAGGTCATGGACGCGATTTTGAGCGTGGGCCCTGGATCGCGTCTGCACCGGGCTTTGGTGGTGGACAGTGAGATCGCCTCGTCAGCCGATTGTCAGGCCAACCCCACGCGAGAAAACGGCCTATACATCTTCTGGGTGCAGATGCGGGAAGGCCACAAAGCCTCTGAGGCCGAAACGCACATCAACCGCATCATTGGCGACTTGGCTCAAAACCCCGTGTCAGACGCGGAACTCGCCCGCGCCAAAAATCGCTTGGCTATGGATTTTTGGTTGTCGCTGGCAAACAGCGAAGGCCGCGCCGAGCAACTGGGGGTGTTTGAAATCGCCACCGGCAGCTACCGCAACATGTTGGATCGGGACACCCAGATCCAAAACGTTTCCGCCGCCGACGTGCAACGCGTGGCGCGCCACTACTTGCTGCAGCGGCCCCAGGTT
>JBBSJE010000341.1:0-6125 GCA_038257535.1 Polyangia bacterium | reverse complement strand
GGCTTTGGCACGCTTCATTGCCTAAGCCAACAGCAGCCGCGGGCGTAAAAGTTTGCGCGCTGTTCGCGTCCTCGCACGGAATGTGTGGGGTCAAGGCCTTGCCAAATCCGTCGGGGGCGCCAACAATGGCAGGCAGAGCGCATGTCTATTTCCCTGCCGTTGGCGGGCCGCCTTGTGGCCCTTCCCGAAACCCGCGAACTCGATCGCTTGGTCGCCTTGCTTGAGGCCGATGGCGCACAAACCCTGAGCTGCCCCTTGGTTGCCATTGTGGACAGCCCCGATTCCGCCGCGGTGGACGCCTGGCTCAACATCTTGGCCGCAAGCGGTTTCGATGACTTGATTTTCCTCACCGGTGAAGGCTTGCGACGTTTGCATGCGCGCGCCGAGCGCACGGGTTGCAGAGACGCGTTTTTGCAAGGCTTAACCCACGCCCGCCGCATCACGCGCGGACCCAAACCCGCACGCGCGCTCCACGAGCTGGGATTGTCCACCGATTTGCCCGCCAACGTGCCCACCACCCAGGGGGTTATAGACACGCTATCGGCGCTGGACTTGAAGGGACGCCGCGTGGGGGTGCAGCTTTACGGCAGTGACCCAAACCTGCGCTTGATGGAATTTTTGGAACAGGCCGGTGCGCTCGCTTCTCCTGTGGCGCCTTACATCTACGCCCCCGCATCTGACGAAGCGCGCGTGGCGGAACTCATCGAGGGCCTCGCCAGCGGGCGCATCGACGCCATTGCGTTTACCAGCGCCTCTCAGGTTGATCGCTTGTTCCAGGTGGCCGAAGGCCGGCAGCTGCTCGAAACACTAAAAACCGGGCTGTCCCGCTGCCAAGTGGCTTCCGTCGGTCCCATCGTTTCTGAGTCGCTGGCCGACCGCGGGGTGCGCACCGACATCATGCCCGACAAGAGTTTCGTTATGAAGCGGCTCACCAACGCCATGGCCCAGGCATTGGGCCGGCCGGCCCCTTAAGCCTCACTGCAGCGCGCGCCCCACCGCCACGGCGCACGCCTTGTAAGCCGGCTGGCGGGAGTGCGGATCAAAGGCGGGGAACGTCAGAACGTTCATGTTGTCGTAGTGCATGGGCATAAACAGCTGCCCTGGCTTCACGTTGTTGGTCACGAACGCCCGCGCTTGCACCCGCCCCCGCGCCGACTGCACAAACACAAGCTCGTTGGCGCCGATGCCCAAAGCGCGGGCGTCGGCCGGTGCAATCTCTACGTAAAGCTCGGCGGGCGAAAGTTTGCGAAGAACGGCCGATTTGCCTGTGCGCGTTTGCGTATGCCATTGGCTGCTGGTGCCCCGGCCGGTGAGCAGCGTGAAGGGAAACTTTGCGTTCGCGGGTTCGGGCAAGGCCTGCGGCTCGTCGAAATAAAACTGGGCCTTGCCCGAGGCGCGAAAGAAGCGCCCGTCGGCAAACAGGCGCCGCTGGTTGCTGGTGAGCTCTTGCCCCTGCGCCAGTGGCCACTGCACGCCACCTTCGCGATCCAGCATCGCGTAGTCGACAATGCCTGTGATGTCGCACGGCTGTCCCGCCGACAGCCGCTTGATGATCTGGAAGACCGCCTCGGGGCTGGTCCATTCTTTGAACATATCGCCGCAGCCCCACGCTTCGGCCACCAAGCGAAAGATGGAAAAGTCTGCCAACGCTTGCCCTGGCGCGCGCGCCACACGTTTCATCAGGCCAATGCGACGCTCAGAGTTGATGAACGTGCCCTCCTTCTCGCCCCACGCCGCCGCGGGCAAAACCAGATCTGCGTGCGCCACCGTTTCGGTGGAGCTGTACATGTCCTGCACCACTAGGAACTCCAGACGATCCAGCACGTCTTTCGCAAAGCCCTGATTGATCCAGGAATGCGCAGGGTTGGTCGCTATCACCCACAGCCCTTTGATGTCCCCGCGCAGGATGCCTTCGAAGATTTGGTCGTAGGCCCAGCTTGGCTGACTGGGAATGCGCTCAACGTCGATGTCCAAGATCGACGCCACATGCGCCCGGTGGTCGGCGTTGGTGAAGTCGCGGCCCCCCAACAAGCTGGTGGTGTTCGAGAAAATGAGTGAGCCCATCGCGTTGCACTGGCCCGTGATGGAATTGGCCCCGGTGCCCGCGAGGCCAATGTTGCCCGTCATCAGGGCCATATTGATTATAGCCTGGGCTGTGCGCACACCCTGATGGCTTTGGTTCACGCCCATCGTCCACCAAAACGACACGCGCTTGCCGTTCGCAATCAGATCCACAAGTTCGTGAAACTGCGCGGGTGTAAGCCCTGTGTCCTCGCAGGTGCGCTCCACCGTAAACGCCTGCACGCTGCGGGCGAAATCTTCGTAGCCTTCGGTGTGCGCGTTGATGAATTCCTGCTTCACACAGCCCCGCTCGATCAACGCACAAGCAACACCGTAAAACAAAGCCAAATCTGACTTGGGCGCCGGGGCGTAATGATGGGTGGCCGCCATCGCCGTTTCGGTGCGGCGCGGATCGATCACCACGATCGCAGGGTTATGGCGGTTGCGCACAATGCGTTCCCACATAATCGGGTGCGCGATGCACAGGTTCGATCCCACCAGCACAATGACGTCTGATTCTTCGAAGTCCTGGTACGTGAACGGCGGCGCATCGAACCCAAATGCCTGCTTGTACGCCACAGCGGCGGTGGCCATGCACTGGCGGGTGTTGCCATCGCCATGCACCATGCCCATGCCAAACTTCGCCACCGCGCCCAGAAGCGCCATCTCTTCGGTGGCGATCTGCCCCGTAGACAAAAAAGCCACCGAAGCCGCGCCATGCTTTTCCTGAATGCCCTTGAAGCGCGACACCATCACCCCCAAGGCTTCGTCCCACGCCACAGGCGCAAGTTTGCCGCGGACGCGCATCAGTGGCGTTGTGGCTCGATCGGAAGCTCCCAACGGCACCAGCGCTTCCCAGCCTTTGGGGCACGCCATGCCCAAATTCACTGGGTAGTGCGTGTCGGGCGTGAGGTTGATGGCGGATCCCGCTTTGAGGTGAATCTTCAGGCCACAACCCGTTGAGCAAAACCCACACACCATGGTGGTGGTTTGATCGGGCGTTAGCTTTTCGGGCACCTTGCCCAAGCCAAACGCCCCAGGTTTTAACAGCAGCTCGCGCGTCAGCGGACCGTCTTTCGAGATCAGAAGATCGGTGACTTTGTTCACCAAGGGTTGCAACAGCTTTGGCGCCATCTTAGGCAAGCCCCCCCGGCATCCGAGATCCGGGCGCCGCTCGGAAAAACAGGTAGCGTTCGGCGAGCTCGCCCACCATCAGGCACGCCAAAGACAAGGCCGCGGCGTACAGCGCCACCGACGATCCCGGCGTGGGATGCGCCAATGCAGCCAACACCATCGCCGGCAGCAGCAACGCCCCCACCACACCTACGGCGAACCTTACAAAGGTAACGCCACTGAGATCACTCAGCATCAAAAGCGCCATCCGCCGCAGCACCGTGTGCTGACGAGCGCGGCGGTGCCGAAACACACTGGCCTCGAATAGCAGCTTCATCGCGCCCACCCCTACAACCACCATCAACAACGCGTTGACCAGAGACACCGCGCCGCCTGTGGCCAAAGCCACAAACGCCACGCTAGACGCCCCCAGCAAGGCCGTGGTGGCACAAAACTTGGTGCCGGTGATCGCGCCCGCCCACTGCGGACGCTTGGTGGCGGCATAGACCATCACCGAGCAGAACACACCGATCAGACCGGCGGCGGCCGCCGAATAGCGGATCCATGGCGCCATTTGCAAGATCACGGCTTTGCCCGGCAACTCTGGCCAAATGCGGGGCGCCAAACACAGCGCGTACAAAACCCCCAACTTTGCAAACGCACCAAACGCCAAGATCTCGCGGCTTAACCATGACGTGCGCACGCCCAAGAAAGCCTTCCAAGCATGTTGCGGCCGCCCCAAATGAAACACGCTGGCGGCCAAAGCAACGAAGCAAAGTCCCAAGGCCCATCCCGCTTGCGCCAGCGCCCCGCCCGCCAACCGTCCCGCCCACGCTTCCACCAACGTGCCCACCGCAAACGCACCCGCCGCCAGTTGGGTCAGCGTGAGCATCACCACCAATGGGGGATGCGAGTGTTCCGGGTGGGCCGTGTAGAAATCGGCCGGCAACATATTGCCCGGCAAGCCCTTCTTCGACGTGTAGAGAGTGGTGGGCATCGTGTGCTCAGGCGTGGGCGCGCCGGGCAAAAACGTCCCCGCTTCGCTGCGTTGCACGGCCTCAGCTTGATCCACCACCGTGATGCGAATGGCGCCATTGGGACAGGCCTGCACACAGGCCGGCGCTTCTCCCGCCACCAACCTGTCGCTGCACATATCGCATTTGCGAACGATGCCGCGGCTGGCGCTGTATTTTGGCGCGTCATAGGGGCACATCAGCGTGCAGTACTGGCAACCGATGCACTGATCATCAAGATGCTTCACGATCCCTGTTACGGGATCCTTCTCGTAGGCCTTCACCGGGCATCCCAGCATGCAGGCGGGCTCCACGCAGTGATGGCAAGAGGTGGTCACCGTTTGCTGTGCCGGCTTGGCGGCGCTGCCGCCGTGAAGCAAGCCCACGTTGCGCCAAGTTTCGTCGGCGTCCAAGCCGTTGAGGCTGTGACACGCGGACACACAGGACTTGCAGCCTGTGCACACATCCATGTCCACCTCAAACGCGTACTGCTGCCCCGCGCCCGGCGTTCCCGCCGGAATCAGATCGCGATAATGCCGCGCTTGATGCGGCTCGCCCCCCGCGTCGTGCAGCTGGGAAAACCGCTCAACCGCGGTGAGTTGTTGTTGTTCGCGCAGCAAAGCGTCTAGCAGGCTCAACGAAGCGCGCGGCGCCGCGGCCGTGTTGGCAAGCACCTTGAGCGAAGCGCTGCGAACCGCCGTGTGCTTTTGTAAAGTGGGTGCCGCCGCGCTCATTCGGCGTCCGGACCCGCCCCACGGGGACTGGGCAAGTCCGCGTCGGCGATCAGCACGTCAACGCGCCCGTCACATAGGCGCACGGGATACGTGGGCAGCACCACCCAAGGCTCGTCCAGGCATACGCCAGTTTCCAAGTTGAAGGATTGTTTGTAGATCGGCGAAGCGATCTTCAACACGCCCGCCTTGTCACCCACGATGCCGCGGGAAAGCACAAACGCCTTGCTGTAAGGATCGAAGTTCGAGATGCCAAACACGCGGGCGCCATCCGGCGACCTCACCAGCGCCACCTGCTCGCCGTCAACCAAGGCCGCCACCCCTGTGCCCGGCATGAGATCTTCCAGCGCGCACACGTCCACCCAGCGCGCCAAACTCGCTTTTGCGGCCACCGCTGAGGGTGGGCTTTCCAATGCAACAACGTCCATGGTTGTGTCTTCCTTTCGTTGGCGTGGCTAAATGCCCGTCGCCCGGCGGCGCAACGGCACCAAATGTTGTTTTTCCTCCCAGAAAGCCGGCCGGTGTTGCTCTCGCTCTTTCACGAACACCACACTGGGATCGGGCGCGTTCGTGTTCACGAAGGTGCGGAACTGCTGGCGCTTCTGCGGATCCTCCACGGCGCTTTTCCACTCGCATTGGTACGTGTCGACCACGTGCTGCATATCGGCCTCTAGGTCGGCGGCAATGCCCAAGCTGTCGTCCACCACCACTTGCTTCAGGTAATCCATCCCGCCTTCAAGCCCGTTGAACCAGGTGGCTGTACGTTGCAATCGATCGGCCGTTCGCACATAAAACATCAAGAACCTGTCCAGGTAGCGAACCAGCGTGGCTTCATCCAAATCAACCGCCAGCAGCTGCGCGTGTTGAGGCTTCATGCCCCCATTGCCACACACATAAAGGTTGTAGCCCTTGTCGGTGGCTATGATGCCGAAGTCCTTGCTTTGCGCTTCGGCACATTCGCGTGCACAGCCTGAAACGGCCGATTTCAACTTATGGGGGCTGCGCAGGCCTTTGTAGCGGTTTTCGATCCGAATCGCCAAACCCACCGAGTCTTGAACGCCGTAGCGGCACCACGTGCTGCCCACGCACGACTTCACCGTGCGCAGGGCTTTGCCGTAAGCGTGACCCGACTCGAACCCCGCGGCGATCAATTCCTCCCAGATGGGCGGCAGTTGCTCAAGCCGCGCCCCAAACAAGTCCACCCGCT
>JBBSJE010000340.1:0-6132 GCA_038257535.1 Polyangia bacterium | reverse complement strand
TGCTGGATGGACCGCACCCCCTACGACGAATCGACTTACCTCGCAGCCTTGAAAAAGCGCGGATCGCCTCTACTCAAGTTCGCCGCCGATTCTTCGCCCTAGACCCCTTGCGGTCCGCCTCAGGGCGTGAGTTAGCCGGCGTTCCCCCTGATTTCCCCGAGTGAACGCCGGCAACGATGATTTTTTTGTCTCCAAACGCGGCCACCAGTTCCAGTTGTCCGCCAAGTGCAGAAATGTAACGCTGCAGAGTGGATATCTGGCAATCGTCGAAACTTTCGCGGCTCTCAAGGCGAGAGATGTCTGCCTGGTCGATCTGAGAAGCTCCCGTGACATCGACTTGTGTTTTTCCTGCGGCCTCCCGAAGGGTTCGAAGGGTCAAATGAACACCTCGCTGTGCCCGCAGTCCTCGACCAAGGACGCGGACGGGCTCCGCCTCATATTCGGTTTTTCGCTTGGTTGCCTGGCTCATTGATCACCTCCCGTTTCATAAACAGCCCGCTCGCCTACTGTCGCGGGTCTGGCGCTGATAATGCGATCTCGTTCACCACGCTCGACGTGGACGACGTACAAGATGCGTTCTCGTAGCGATGTTCCAAGCACCACCATGTTTCCTACGCCAGAGCCGTCATCCAGATAGACGGCAAAAGGATCAGCAAAAACAGTGGTGGCTTCCGCAAATGACACGCCATGCTTCGTGAGATTCGACGCCGCTTTGGTCGAATCCCACTCGAAGTCTCCATCAACCACCGTTGGCATCGCATACACAAGTATGGTCTATATCCCATACTAGGTCAAACAGGATTTGACGCTGCTGCGTCCGGCTAACGTGATGACGTTAACCTGCAAAGCCCAATCGCTAACGCCCACAACCTCCATAGTGCGCGCAACACCATCTTCGTGTCTAGGTTCTCACAAACGCCGGTGGCTTTGGCTGTCGGCTTAGCATCGTTAATTGAAAGAAGGAGGGGATGCCCCAGAGAATGTCGAAGGTCTTAAATCCGACAAAGGAGGTCATCCCCATGAAGAAGCGTATCTATAAGCAAATTCCGGTCAATTCATTTCTTGCGTCTTCCATCGACATTGGCGCGTTGGAAGGCCAGTTGGTGTTTGCCATTGATGTGGCTAAGGTGGACATGGTCGCCGCAATCGCCACCCGCAGGGGCCAGGTGCTGAGCACCATCTCGTGGAAAGCTCCCATGCAGAATGCGAAGGTTATTGAGCTTTTGAAGGGCTTTAGGGCCGCAGGCTTGGATGTGCAAGCCATTCTAGAATCGACGGGCACATACGGTGATGTGCTGCGGTTCGCGCTGGAAACGGCAGATATTCCTGTCTACCGGGTCAGCTGTAAACGCACCTACGACGCCCGTGAGGTGTTTGATGGTGTTCCCAGTCTGCATGATGCCAAGTCGGCGGCCATCGTGGCTAAGTTGCACGCCGAAGGGCTGTCGTCACTGTGGACCCAGGACCATGGCGACCGACGACAGCTGACGGCAGCGATAGCCATCATGGACTTGCACCAGGAGAGGTACCTGCAGCTTGTACATCGGCTTGAAAGTTGGCTAGCGCGCCACTGGCCAGAATCGACGTCCATCTTCGAGCTTACGTCGGCGGCTCTACTGGCGTTGCTTGCGCGGATTGGGCCACCGGCGGACGTAGCGAAGCAGAAGACGGCGTCGTTCAAACTGATGAAGGGCATGGGACACGGGCTCATCGACGAAGGCAAGATCGAAACGCTTCTCGAAACGGCCAGCACAACGGTGGGCGTGCCATGCGAAGGCCTTGAGCGCGACGCACTGATGGCCATTGCCGGGGAGGCCCACAAATCAATTCGCGCCTACAAAGGCGCAAAGCTGGTGGTCGAACGCCTTACGGTTGATACCGCAGCGAATGCGATGGCTCCGGTGGTGGGCAAAACAACTGCGGCGGTGGTGTTCGCAGAAGCGGGTGACCCTCGTGACTTCAAATCTGCCGGAGCATTCGTCAAAGCCATGGGGCTAAACCTGCGCGAAAAGAGCAGTGAGATGACGACGGGGCGAATCAGCATTACGAAGCGCGGCCCCAATCGAGTGCGGCAATTCTTGTGGCTGGCGGTGCACCGGTGGGTGCAATCAGATCCATTGGCGGCGCAGTGGTACGCGCGCAAGAAGCAGCGTGACGGCGGCTTCGGTGCGAAAGCCACGGTGGCGTTAATGCGCAAACTTGCCAAGGCCTTGTTTCACGTGGCTCGTGGGGCGACGTTTGATAGCCGTTTGCTTTTTGAGCGTGAGTGAGCATGTCCACGTTGTTTGAGGGATCTTCAACCAGATTTTTTGAGGGACGCGCTGCAAAAGAAACGCCGGCCCCTGGCCGGCGAAAGGTCGAAGTTGTAGTTTGGTAAATCGGGTGTCAGAAAGGCAGGTCGATCTGCGAAAACTGGCGGAGGATGGCCTGATGATGGATAGCGTGTTGGTAGGCCTCTACGAGGCTATTCATTTCAACGAGATGGGCTGTCATAATGGCAGCCAAACGTTCGGCATGATCGAAATCGTGGACCTTCAGCGATGGACCAGTGCACCGCGGGTGCGCTACCTTTAGCGCGCGGCGGGTGGCCCCCAAAGTATCTTGCAGCAGCCGCATTACGATGGTTTCCGGATGTTCGAACGCGAGGGCATCACAATTGGCGGGCGTGAGTCGGCGATGTCTTGACATGCTGATCACCGCTTCTTCGTCAGGGCCTTGGCAGGCATTGGTTGCTGTTGACTAAATATTTCTAGGAAGAGTTTTTCATCAAGCTTTGGCAGCTCCTTATCGACGGCAACCGACAAAAGTTCGTCGCACATGTTCATGAGCACTCGGTAGTTTCCCGCAGAATGGTCGGCCAATGTCGACTTTAGCTCGGTGGTCATAAGAGTGGGATTGCCAGCGACTTCGGTAAGGTGATCCAGGCAGGAAAGCAGTTCTTCCCGCGCCGCGTACTCAAGTATAAGCCGGCGCCGCATGCGACTGCCTAGCGGCTGAAGCTCCGGGCTTCGCAGCCGCTCGATCAATCGGGCGTCCCCCGCCAAAACCACACAAAGCAGTTGGCGCGAGTCAAGGTCCTTGCTTGCCAGCATGCGAAGTTCATTAAGCACCGATGTAAACGTCTCCTGTGCCTCATCGATAATGAGCACTGGACGGCTGAGGGTCGTGGAGATGTGTTCGGCCCAACGGGTGCGCAGCGCTTTGAATCCGCCCCATCGATTGTACGAAGAAAACGGCACGTTGAATATTTCGCCAAGTTCACGATAAAAATCCATAGTACGCGACTGCGGGTGCTCGATCTTTCCCACTACGACGTCACGTATCGTTGCCAGCCTGTTGGCGAGTAGCCGCAACGCTATGCTCTTGCCCGTGCCAGGGTCACCGGTAATCATCACGTAGCCGCCATCGACGATGCCCATTTGGACCCGGCGTAAGAAGGCATCCACTGCAGGCGTTATGTAGATAGCCTCGTCGGGGATGTCGGGACGGAAGGGGTTAAATTTTAGCCCGTAAAGGGATTGCAGCTTGGTGCTCATGAGTCTTGCTCCTCGTTGTTCTTGTTGTTGTTGTTTCGGGGCACGTAAGGCGGTGGAAATCCTGTGGCTGCGTAGTCAGCCATAAGTTTGCGCAGAAGCGGCGCGATGCCGACGGGGGAGGCCACAGGTTCAGGTGCATTGCCTGCGGTCGCAGGACTAATCTCGCGCCTTCGGCGTTCGGCGTTCTTCTCGCGATCGACAGGAAACAATGTCGCCAGGTGTGTCCCTCGACGGCCATCTACCAGGTCTATCGAAGACAAATCCCAGCGCGCCACTCGGACGGTTAGATTGGTGAGAGTGCGGTAAATGCTGGGAATTTCGTAGCGAACGCCACGCACCGTGACGGTGCCGTCACTACGGCGCTGCTTGCGCGTCACCTCCATGCGAAAGGCTCGCCTCAGTTCGTCGCTTGATGGGCAGGGGCGCCCAACGCTGGGCCCCGCCTGATAGCGCTCAAGTGGAGACTGCTTTGTTTCGCTGTGCAAATGCCGCTGGTATTCCTCTTCGACCCAAGCAAAGGTGGCGCGATTGAGCAGCTCAAGGGTCAAGTTCGGCTCGCCTTCAAGCATCGGCATCAGCCGTCCTTCGATCTGGGAAAAGAAGACCTCTTGCTTGCCGTTTTGCTCCGGCGTTTGCGCCAGAGTCATGTGATGTTCAATGGAAAGCCGTGAAAGGCCTTCTTGGGTCTCGGCCGCCAGCATAGGCCCGCCGTTGTCGTTCAAAAGCCCACGCGGCAAACCGCGGCGTGAAAACGCCTGGCATAAGCCATGTACGAAGTCTTCCGTATTTCCGTCTCCGATGTACCACTGCAAGTGGCAACAAAGACGAGATCGATCATCAAGGACGACAAACAATGTCACCTTCACCCAAGTGCCGCTCTCCGTTAGTACCTTGCGCGCGGTTTCATGAAAGTCGCAGTGCCAAAGGCCGTTGACATGCCGCACTTCAAATAGGCGGCGCTCCCGCGGTACGAAACCTGGCTCGCGCTCGTGGCGCTTTGGCTTGCGGCGCTTGCCAAGTCCATGGCTTTTGAGAAATCGACTGATCGTCGCATACCCCGGCAGGTCGCCCATTTCGGGCGCCTCTTTGCGCAGCGCCACAAGATTGTCGTAAAGGAGTTGCGCACTCCACGTCGGGTGCTCAAGACGCAGCTTCTGCGCCGCTGCAGCCGTCGCTGCTGAAATGCTTGGCTGGCTACCCGCATGCTTTGGCACCTTGCGCTCAAGGGCAACGATAGGTTGCGCGGTGCCCTTGGCTGTGTAGTACCAACGCTCGATGCTTTTGGCGCTGAAGTGCATTGCTTCGAGCGTGCTGGGGTGTCGCCATGGTTTCGCTGCAAGCTCTGCAATGCGCGTGGCGAGGTCGCCTTGCTCCGCGGGGCTCGTAAGCAAAGACCCGACGATCGAGAAGCGCAGTTGTGCCCACGCTTCTCGTGGTGACACTGATCGTAGCGATGGTTTTCGGCTCATGACAAAGCCACACTAAGGCGATCTGCTCCGCAGCGCCTTACACCATCTTTTGCGTGAATTTAGGCCGTCACTGGATCGGGAAAAACGTCCCTCACAAATCGTGCTGTTTGTCTAAGCCTTGTCGTCACCGATGCCAGGTGGCGTGCCATTGCCGTCATCGTCTTTGTCAAAGGTGGATCGCGTCCCTGCATTGAGTGCACGCGTTCAAGGAGCGATAGCGGTAGCTCGCTTTCATTCGGCGTGGGCGGTACAAAGCGCGCGCGCAGTTCTGCCCAGGCCGGCGAAGAAACGTAGTCGTTCGCCCACCAGTTACCCCATCGCACCAATGTCCGCACTGGAACGCCGCTGACTTTTGAAGCCTCATCCAGCCCCGCCTGTAGCAAGGCTAGGGCGCTTGCTATCACCACCACCGCGCCTAAATAAACCCGCTGCCCCAGAAACCGCAACGAGGGCGGTAGGGTTCGCTTGCGGCACCCACGTCTGCCGCAGCAAAGGGAGTGGCGCAAATATACCGATTCGCCACTGCCGCACAGCAGGCCGCCGCGGGGTTTTCGCTCGTAATTGGACCGATGCAGGGGCCCGCCACAATGGGGGCACCCTCCTCCTGCAACTGCGGCGGCCAAACGCTCATCCATCAGCTCTAGCTGCTCAAAAAACTCCACTTCCAGTCGGAAAAAAGGCATCATCGTTCACCTCCAGGTCTTGCAACTCGGAGGCAAACCCCTTCAGGAGCTTTTCGCAAGTTTCTTGAGGGGGTTTGTGCTTTTGTCCCTCAAAGAACATGATCAGACCGCCCCGGAACCCCCTCTACCTTCTTGCTCACGCTCATGAGGCCCATAAAGCCGCATAAGTTTCGAGCGCGTGAAGCCCATCACAACGATTTAGCTCCGAGGAGGACATTGACGAAAAACACAACCAGGCGCCAATAGACCAAAAACATAAAAACTCGGAGCGTAAAGATTCCGAAGGGTGACCTTCAGTTGAAGCTAGTGCACCGCTTGAGAAATAGAATCAATGCGACATTGGTTGTGTTCAGGCAACATGAGCCAACCGATTTTGATAAAGCTTTCAGCAAAGAACCGGGCGTCGTTGATGGCGATTGCAGCGAAGCCCACGGCTCCAGCAAG
>JBBSJE010000339.1:0-6135 GCA_038257535.1 Polyangia bacterium | reverse complement strand
TGCATGAAAAAATGTACTCAAACCTCATGCATCGGTTTTCCCTATGAGTTTCGATAGGAAATATCTGTTTGTGGGGGGGATGGAAAAGCCCATTTTCCTGCCCCATGGCAGAGCAAGCGGGGCAACGATCGGGCGCGTTGGTGGCCATTTGGATGGGCAGCCAAAGTGACTGGGCCACCTTGCGTGGTGCGGCCGAAATTCTGGACACCCTCAAAGTGCCTTACGAAGCAAAAGTGGTCTCTGCCCACCGCACGCCGGCGCGTTTGTTTCAAGCGGCGTCGTCGGCCGCCGATCAAGGCTTTCAGGTAATCATCGCCGGCGCAGGCGGAGCGGCGCATTTGCCAGGCATGGTGGCCGCCAACACGCACCTCCCGGTGTTGGGGGTGCCAGTGATGTCTGAGGCTTTGCGAGGCATGGATTCATTGCTTTCGATCGTGCAAATGCCTCGGGGCATTCCGGTGGGCACACTGGCCATTGGGCCTGCCGGCGCGGTCAACGCGGCGTTGCTGGCGGCATCGATTTTGGCTTTGAACCATGCGGACATTCGGGCCGCGCTGCTCGCGTATCGTGCCGCCCAAACCCAAGCTGTGGTTGCCGAGGTCAACACCGAATGATGGCGCCAGGCGCGGTGGTGGCCATCTTGGGCGATGGCCAATTGGGACGAATGTTGGCACAAGAAGGGCAACGCCTTGGCTACAAGGTGTGGGCCGTGGGGTCGGACGCGCAAGGGCCAGCCGCCCAAGTTGTTGACCGCCACATCTGCTTGGATCTGGGGGATGCCGAAGCCGTGGCCACCGCGGTGGCCGATGCCCAGGTGGTCACGTTCGAAACAGAACACGTTCCCGCCGCCACGCTCAAAGCCGTTTCGGCGCGGGCGCAGGTGCTACCCGATCCCGAGATTTTGCTCGCGTTGCAAGACAGGCTTTCGCAAAAGCAACTGCTGCGGCAATTGGGTTTGCCTGTGCCGGCGTTTTGCGAGGTGAGTGGCCGTGTGCAGCTGGAAGACGCAGCCGGCACTGTGGGGCTTCCGTTTATCTTTAAAACGCGACGTGGGGGGTACGACGGCCGCGGTCAGATCCTTGTGACGGATGCCAGCCAGTTGAAGCTGGGAGGCCAGGCGGTTGCACAATGGGAAAGCATGGGTCAGCCGCTGGGCGTGGCCGAAGCGTTCGTGCCTTTTGCGGCCGAGATCTCGATCATCTTGGCCCGTGGTGAAGACGGCGATGTGAAAACCTATCCACTGGCACAAAATGTACACAGCCGGCATGTGTTGCGCACAACGCGCGCGCCCGCTTTGGTGTCGGACTCTGTGGCTGCAGATGGGATCAGTTTGGCGCAAAGGTTGGCGACCGCCCTGAAATACGTGGGCGTGATGGCCGTGGAAACCTTTCTGCTGGCTGATGGGCAGCTGCTGATCAATGAAATCGCGCCACGCGTGCACAACAGTGGGCACTACACCTGGGGCGCCTCGGCCACCTCACAATTCGAGCAGCACATCCGCGCGTTGGTGGGCATGCCTTTGGGCGACACCACGACCCCGTCGCCTGTGGTGATGGGCAACTTGTTGGGCGACCTGTGGTCTGCAGGGCCGCCGCCGTTTGATCGTGTGATCGCTGGTGATTCTTTGAAGTTGTTCCTGTACGGCAAAGCCGAAGCCCGGGCCGGGCGAAAAATGGGCCACTTTCTGGTGCTGGATGACGACGGGGCCCGCGCGCTGATACGGGCCGAGAAAATCCTCAACGACCTGGAGCAGATGGCCGCGAACCACCTTGTGATTTGAACAGCTCCTGGCGCGCGGTCTCGGTGACAGCAACCACCGCTGGATGTCGCAGGCGCCGCTCGACTGAAATGGCATAAAAGCGTTCTTTGATGTCGGGGGCGCTTCCCACAGCGCGCACATCATGTTGCCGCGTGACTTCCTTGCTGATGATGCTTGGGGCGGCAAACACGCCCAACCCAGCTTGCGCGAAGGTTTTGAGCAGGCTGCTGTCATCAAATTCGGCCACGACGTCGGGCGATACGCCGTGTTTGTCGAACCACATGTCGAGGTTCCGTCGCAACGACGTGCCCTGCGCAGGCATGAGAAAGGGCTGCTGATGTAGGCCAGCTGGAAAGCGCTTTCGAAGCGAGGCCGCGGTGTCTTTCGGGGCGAAGAACGTCACGTCGCATTCACCCAGCAGGTGGCTAAACACGCGAAGGCTGGGGCTGGGAAGCGCGGGAGCGTCGGAAAGCACAAGGTCCAGTTCATGCGCCGCAAGTCGCGGTAGCAACTTCTCCGCTCGATCCTCTTCGCAGGTGAGCAACACTTTCTCGTTCAATTGTAAAGCCGGCGCCAAAAGGTGAAAGGCAATGAGTTTGGGCACAACGTCCGCCACGCCCACGTGAAATTGCAGGGGTCTGCCGGTGGCCTCGCCACGCAAGGCGGTTTGCATTTCACGCCCCAGGCTAAAGATGTCCTCGGCGTATCGGAAGGCCACGCGCCCGGCTTCTGTCAGCGCCAAGCCTCGACCCTGGCGTTGAAACAATTTTACTTCCATGGCCTCTTCCAGCGCACGGATCTGCTCGCTGATCGTGGGTTGCGCGAGACGCAGCCGCTTCGCCGCCGCGGCCATGCTGCCTTCTTTGGCCACGGTCCAAAAATAAAGGAGGTGGTGATAGTTCAGCCACTGCACCTCCGAATAGTATCACCCCGGGTTGCGCATACCCTGCTCGGTAAGCCAGCCAAGGCGCGCTTTTTCGACCGCCGCCCCCACACCTTGACGTTCTGAGATCGCGGCGGCAATGAACTCGAGTCCCTGCGCAAGCCAGGGCGCCAGCTGAGGTTCAACAAGTTGATAAAAAACGTGTCGTCCTTGCCGTCGTTCTTTCACGACACGTGCCCCTCGCAAGATCGCAAGATGCTGCGACACCCGACTGTGGGTGAGCTCCAGGACGTTCTGCAAACCCTTTACGTCCTGCTCGCCACGCCAAAGCACCTCCACCAGCCTGATGCGATCGGGGTGGGCGAGAATGCCCAGAAACCTGGCGAGTTCGCCGGGAACCACAACCATCACCGCAGGCTCACCGCTCCCTTGACCCAAGGCTTCCCCCATGTTCCACACAATGCCACGTTGCCAACCCACGCCTGCGTGGGCAGTGTGCCCGCGACAGGAAGATAGGATGGTACGGCAAATCAAGATGACGTCAAGCGGTCAAACGCAGTTGGGAGGGGCCGCGCTCGCAAATCGCAAAGTGGGGTTTGCCATGCGCTATTCAATGCGGTCAAGGGCGGTGGCGTCGAGAATGGATTTGGCTGAATCCCCCAGCACGTCCCGCTGCAAACGTCTGGCTTCGCCAAAAAACGCGTAAGCGAGTTGCCGATCCAATCGCCGCGTTCCCACAAGCGCCAACGCCTGTTCCACAGTTTGCAAACCCTCAGCAAACGCGACGCGGTCTTCGATTCCCTCGGGTTCTTCCAAGCGCTTGCGGAAATACTGCATGGCCAAGCTCCGCTCGCGCGCCTGATGGTCGCCTACCACCACCACTTGCAGTTTGGGCAAAGTGGCTTCGGGCAAGCTGGCCAAAGCCTCTTGCACGGCCGAATGAAGGCATCCAAGTTCCAGCCGCGTCGCCTCGTCGGTCAGTTCGAGCAGCGAAGGTCCCAACTTGCTTGCGAAGTGATCCAGCGCCGCCTCCGTGACCGATTGGTCTGCGAGCGCCTGCGACAAAAAGCCAACACAGGCTTCCATCATCTGGGCGGCGCTGTCCCTAACGGTCGATGAGGCGATGTCGCCAAGTGTTCCTTGTCGACCAAGCTGCAGGCGTGCAAGCAAACCCTGAATTTGCGTTTGAAGGTGGGGTGCCAGGGGGGCGTCACGTGCGGGCCACAGCAGGGCGTAAGTGCCCACCGGGGCATGCGCAATTGACTTGAGAAGATGAAAGGCGCGCGGCGTGACCGCGATTCGTCGCTCGCTTTGATTCCAAACCACCACCAACGCGTGATCGATGAACACCAAAACGGGATCCGCGAGCGCAACGCCGTGACGAACGCTGTCGTACGACGCGTGGAAGTCGGCGTTCACGGCGTCCAAGGGCGAGCCGGTGGTTGGCCAGGGCGGGGGCATTTCGTCGGGCATTGGTGCTCCCATCGAAGCAAAGCACGTTCCGCAGGGAAGGCCAGCGGGGTCGTCGCCCGGTGGCCCCCTTGCTTTGGCTCGCTGGCGAACGCAACAGATTTGCCGCGAGGGTAAGTGAAAGGCTAGGCTGCGCGCGTGCTTCGCGGATTGTTTATCAACAAAACCTTACGATCCCGGCGATCAAGTTCTTGCCATCAACTTATCCTGGGTTTTCTCGTCTTCCTCGAACTTGCGGCGGCTTGCCGGGTGTGTAGGGCTGACGAGGCCGCCGAGGCGCCCGGTAACGCTGGCGCCCCGGTGCCGCGGCCTGCCAGTTCCGTTTTTGGCGATTCCGACGCCGCGCGAGAGCTCTGGGCCGCGCAAGCGCAATACGAAGCGGAACGAAAAAGCCCGGGATGGGCTTTCGCGTGGGAACTGCTGCTGCCCGGGGCTGGAAACGTTTATGCAGAAGAAAAAGAGGAAGCGCTCCTCACGTGGACGGGCCTTGCCATTGGTGGTTTTTTCTTGGCCGATGGCTATGGCCTGTTCTGCCAAGCGTTTCGATCGGATTCCTCCACCTGCACGCGAAAGACTTTTTACATCATACAAGGCTGGGTGTTCGTGATCGGCAGTCGTCTGTTCGGACTTTCCAGCGCACCCACAAATGTCAGTCGCAACAACCGCGCGCTTCGGTCGCGGTTGGGACTCGAGGGACCCGTGTCGTTTGGGATGTCGCCGTGGATGGCGCGCCACGAAGGCGGCATGCGGCTTTCTCTGCGTTTTTAGGCTTGGCCATTTATGATTTGGGCCAAGGTTTCAAGCAGCAGCGTGGCCCCAATGGGTTTTTCCAAGACAATGGTGGCCGCTAGCACCTGATCTTCCCTAGGGATGTGGCCTGACAACACCACCACCGGCAACGCAGGCCAAAGTTGGCGGATCCGCCCAAGCAAATCCGCGCCCGAAATGCCCGGCAAGGAGAGATCAAGGATCACAGCTTTTAACACCGACCTATCCGTCTCAGATAGCTGTGTCAGAAGTTCGAGCGCCTCGTCACCTCGCTCGGCCTGCATGGTTTCAAGGCCCGCAAGACCAATCACGCGGCAAAGCGACTGGCGGACCAGTTCTTCGTCGTCAACCACCAAAACCCGACCTTCCAGGCGAGGGTAGGGAGTCAAGCGCATAGCTCCATTGTTAGGCGGTCGCGCCATAGGTGATCGCGGACCTGTCGCGCCCGGTTGTCTCCTGCCACGGTGCCCACTACCTCCATGCTCCTTTGCTACCCCCAAATCGTGGGGTCCCGCAAGCGGAACGTGGGATGGGCGGCCTCTGAGGCGCCGCATCTAGTGTTTGTGACCTGCCCCCATGGCCTGATAGCCGCTTTGCCGTCAGAACCCAAGGCAAGAGCCCAGTGGGGTAATTCCGCCCGCTGGGATCTGTGCGGGGGGCGGCCCGAAAGGGCCGTCCCTACCGCGACCCCCTACGCACCTGTAGGCACCGAGGTTACATTCACTCTTGATGCGGTCGCGCTAATTTGATAAGAGAGTCCGCATGGCGAAGAATGTACGGCTGGTGTTTGGTGGTAACCACGGCGGTGCGCGTCGTGTGGTGGCAGCTATTCTCCTAGGGCTGCTTCCCTCATCATGTGCAAAGCCTCCTCGGGAGACCGGTGCGGAGCCTATAACTCAGGCCGTCACCGCGGCAGTCCCCTCGGACGTTACGTCTAGTCATGTGGTCCTTCTGGTTGGGCGGGAGCCACTTCGGGAGGCAGATCGGCGTCTAAAGAGCCGTATTGAGACTCCGAACGGGAGTGCAGGTGCGCGTTATCACCGACCGTGACTTGTCGGCCACTAGCCTTGACGATGCGCGGGCTATCGTAATTTCGGAATCCACTGAATCGCAACGGGTTGGGGCGAATTTGGTGACGCTGCCGATTCCGATACTGGTGTCCGAGCCGGCACTTTTCGATGACATGGGCTTCACTGGCTCAGAGTGGGCGTCGGACTACGGCGAAGATTTTTCTGAGGCAATGCTGGACGTCGTA
>JBBSJE010000338.1:0-6140 GCA_038257535.1 Polyangia bacterium | reverse complement strand
CTCGGTTACAAACACCGGCGCCCCGGCTGAAAACGTGCTGCCCACCGAATTGCGACCGATCCGGGCCAAATCGCATCTGCGCCGCGATCTGGGCACCACATTTTATCGCTCGTCTTGGTTCCTGTGGTTATTGTTTGTGCCACCCGTGGGCTTCGCGCTGACGCTTACGATTGGACAGGTTCGCCAAAGTTTGGGTCAGGACACCGAAAGGCGTCGGGGCCGCCGCTTGCGACGCCAGGTGAGGCGCCGCTTACGGGTGGCCGAACGACACATGTCAGCGGGACAAAAAGGCGAATTTTTCATAGAAATTGACCGCACGTTGCGCGAGTTGCTGTCGGCGAAATTGCGGCGTCCCATTAGTGGCCTTTCGATGGAAGAAATGAGCGCCCAGCTGGGTCGCGCGGGTCTAGACGCGGGCCTATGCTCACGGGTGACGGCGATGCTTGAGGAATGCGATCGCGCGCGCTTTGCGCCGGGAAGCGTAAGCGATGACGCCATGACCACCGCCTTGGATCGCGCCGGAGAGCTCATTGTGCAATTGGAGCGAACGCGTCTAGAGGCTGCTGCTGAGGGTGAAACATGAGAGCGCATTTGGCGTGTGCGGCCCTTGCGTTTGCCCTTTGTCTTTCCTTTGCCGCGCCCGCCGCGCGCGCCGACGTGTATGACGAGGCGTGGAAGCAAGGGAATGCCGCCTACCTCGCGGGCGAGTGGGACAAGGCCGCCGCTGCCTATGATCAGCTCGACCGCCAAGGTGTTGTGTCGCCTGACCTCTATTACAACATGGGCGTAGCGTACTTTCGCCTTGGAAACCTGGGCCGCGCCGTATGGGCGTTCGAGCGCGCGGTTCAGCTTGAGCCCAAGGATGAAGACGCTCGTTTCAACCTTGCGCAAGTGCGCAAACTTTTGAGTCGCCGAACCACAGACAAAATTGAAGGGGCCGAGCGGGACGCATTTTGGATCAGCGTGGTGTCGAGCATGACGCCGAGCACGCAAACGTGGTTGTTCGTAATATTCTACTTACTCACGTTTTGGTTTTTGTTTTGGCGTCTGCGGGTCAGCAAAGAAAGTCGCGCACCCTGGGACGCGGCGGCCGCATTGACAGGCGTGGCGGCTTTGCTGGCAGGCGTGTTGTTGTTCGGGCGGGCGGCGCTGGATCGCATCCCCTTTGGAATTGTCCTGTCTGAAGAAGTGGCGGTTAAAGAAGGCGCGGATGCCAACTACCGGACCAATTTCCAGATCCACGCCGGCTTGCGGGTGCGCTTGCTTGAACAAGATGGTACCTGGATGCGCATCCGCCTGGCCAATGGCCTTGAGGGTTGGATGCGTGGCAACGACGTCGGCAAACTCTAACGTTACTCTTCGGTGGCGCCCGTTCTGTTTGCGTGACGGCGCGAGTTCGATGGCTTCCTCGATTGTTACGGTTGAGCGCAAAATCATTGGCAAATTTCGCACGCCAAAATCGCGGGCACATCGTAAGCACCGTGGTACAGAACTTGAATACTCTGAACCCGGAAACGGTGGGTGTGTTGGTGGGGTTCACAGGCGGGGTTGGGCGCAATCTTGGTGAATGGCGTGGGAGAGCGCGAGGGAGACATGAGCGTTCGCATGGTGGCGACGCTTGTGCGCGTTAGCTGTTTGCCGGCCGATGGACTTTCCAGCAATTCCCTGGAGGAGCGGGGGGACGCGTTTTGCTTCATTGCGAAGCGCGTTCCCCGTCTTTCTAAACGGCTCGTCTTTCTAAACGGCTCGCCCGATTTTGGTCGTTATAACGGTGGCGGCGTCCCCGTCCGGCTTGTTCAAGGCGGCCGCCAAAATCGACTCGCAAACGCTCTGTGGAGTTGCCTCCGGGCGAATCGTTCTCGCCAAGGTTTTTTCATCCAGGGTGGAGGACACGCCTTGGCTACACATCAACACAACGTCTCCCTCTTGTAGCGCGACCTTTTGCAAATCTATCTGAGGGGTCTTGCCGCTGTTCAAAATTGCACTGGTCAAGATCCGATCGAAAGGCTGTGCCTCGACGTTGGAAGCACCTTGGTCTCGATTCTCCTGACCCACGGTGTGATCTTTGGTCAAACACTGAAGGCGGCCTGCGCGGTAGAGGTAACAGCGGCTGTCACCAGCGTGGGCGAGTAACAGCAAAGGCCAGGCTATGATGCCGAGCAGTGCGGTCGTGCCCACTTGCGAGGTCCCCATGCGCTTTCTCAACGCCACCCAAGCCAAACGCCGCTGCGCATGTTCCATCGCATGGCGCAAATCTTCAAGCACACGATCCGCATTCAGAGCCGGCTCTCCCGCCCAATTGCTGCGCGTGATGAGATGCGAAAACAGACTGTCTAACACCACTTGGCTTGCCAACGTGCCATGCGAATGTCCGCCCATGCCGACCGCTAGCATCATCAAATGGCCTTGCCCCGCGGTCAAAACATTCCTCACATCGCCGTCGTTCGTCGCAATGTTGGTGCTGTCAACGTGTGCCCACCGGCCAAAGGTGGCGGTCAAAAAACGGTCTTGGTTCTCACCTTGTCCGATGCCCTTGGCCGATAGGCCAAAAGAATCTGCCGAGCAGACCACGCCGGTGGGACTGGTTGTGGCGGGGTGCAGACCTGGCATTGTCATCTCGCCGAAGTCTTGTCTCCGCTTTGGTCGGACTTGTGGTCTTGCTTGATGAGGCATGATCTTCACATTTTTTTACGCACGTGCACCGGTGCACTACAAACCGGCATGATGGGGACTTTTTCCACGGGAATGTCCGCGGTCATGAACCCTTCGTTTTTCACGCCCGCCAAACGGAGCCCAGCGGGACCTTGGGGCCTGTCGCCCAGCTGAGGGTGTAGGTGCGGCGGGATCGTAATCGACGCTCCGAAGCCACCGCGGAATGCCCACCAGGGCGCCGAAAACCAGAATGCCAAACATAGCCATGACCATTGGATACCTCCTTAGTTTTATAAATAGAGGATCCCGACGCCTTGCCCTTCAGGCGGCATGGTCCTCAATAGCGAAATAGCTGCAACCTTCCCCATCGCCTCCAGCAAACCCGATTGCGTACAAGCTGCTCCGATTTGTTGGCGTTCCGAAATTCATTCTTCCCTCTGGTCCTTGGTAAAGCAGGAACCATGCCGACCAGTGTTGGCGCGCAGTTAGGGGCCATCAGGGCTAAAGCCAAGCGGCGGATTCGGGCACCATTGGCTCTGATATGCTACGTCTACGAAGCAACTGTGAAAGGATGGGCACGTGGGGTCGGTATCAAACCCAGTCGCGGTGGTGGTTCGGGGTGGTGAGACGTCGCAGCGCAGCCAGATCGAGCAGATCTTAGGCGCCAATGAGTTGATGAAGCTTGTTGATGGCGATGGCGATGTGGAGCTTCAGGTAGGCAGCGCGTCCGATTTGCTCGCTCGATGTGGCGGCATTGCTACGGCAACCATAGGCCTTATCACTGAGCCATTGGATCCCGCAACGCTCACTGAATTGCTCAACCGTGGATTCTTCGACGTCCTGCACATTTCGGAGTGGGAGGCGACGCGACTTGAACGCACGTTGATTCGCGCGGCCGCTTTTGCACGCAACGCCGGAGGGCAGGAAAAGCACAGTCACAATCGATTCTTGGAAACCATCGTTGACGCGGCGCCGGTAGGCATTGCCTACTGGGACCGGCAAGGACGCTATCAACGCGTCAATGCGGCACTGGCCGCTATCAATGGCCTTCCGGTCGAAGCACATTATGGCCGCACCATCGCCCAGGTTCTGCCCGGCCTTCCCGAGCAAGCTTCAACGGCCATTGATCACGTGCTCAGAACGGGACAGGCGATTGTTCAAGAGGTTAGCGGCACAACGCCAGCTCAACCCGGCGTTCCGCGCACTTGGAGTGTGTCTTATTACCCTGTGCGCGCGGAGGCCGACATCGACGGCGTGGCGGCGATATGCGAGGAGACCACCGAGAACCTCAACGCCGACAAAGAGCGCGAACGTTTCGTCTCCGTGTTAGGCCACGATTTGCGAAACCCCCTGTCCGCGGTTCTGATGTCTAGCCAAGTTTTGCGGAGCCGGGTAGGTGATCGCGAGAAGGTGATTGTTGATCGGATCAAACGTTCGGCGCTGCGCATGCAGAGGATGATTCGAGACTTGCTTGACTTCGCACGCCTTCGGAATGGCGGGGGCTTACAGATTCGCGTCACCGGGGGCGATTTGGTCCAGTTGCTAAATGATGTGGTGGGAGAGCTGAAGCAGGCGTATCCAGAATCCCAAGTCGATGTTCAGGGGCCGGCCAGCCTTGCGGGCAGTTGGGACTTGGAACGCCTGTCGCAGGTGTGCTCGAATTTGATAGGAAATGCGATCGCTCACGGCACAAGCGGCGGTCTGGTTCGCGTGGAGCTTACCGAGCCAGCTCCAGATCAGGTGCGCATCGAGGTGCGCAACCAGGGCGAGCTCCCCGAGCCCGACAAGGTGGAGCAGTTTTTCCAACCGTTTCGCTCTGGCAAAGGCGAGGGCAATCGTGACAGCCTAGGGCTTGGGTTGTACATCGCCCGCGCCCTCGTGCAAGCGCATGGGGGGCGTGTGGTCCTGCGTGCAGGCAAGGGTGAAACCACCGCCAATGTCACCCTGCCTCGGCTCACGGGCACGCGCAGCTGCTAACGAAATTTCAACTGCGACTAACCTTTAGCGGAACTCAAGGCCTAGCTGGCAACCGCAATGGCGTTGGGGATTTGTAGCGGCAAGGACACCTCGAATGTGGCGCCCTTGCCGGCTTCGCTGGTGACCACAATGTTGCCCCCCATGCCGGCCACGATCTCCCTGCAGATCCACAGCCCCAACCCAAAGCCGCCAAAATTTCGGTCGGGCACCGCGCGTTCAAAACGGCTGAAGATGCGCTCTTGATCCTCGGGCGCGATTCCAATGCCTTGATCTTTCACCTGTAGCACCACGCGGTCGCCCTGCCGCGCCGCTTTTAGCTCAATGGGCTTTCCGGCGCCGTACTTCAATGCGTTGGAGATGAGATTCGTGATGATCTGATCCAGGCGCGAGGCATCCCAAAGACCCTCAAGGTCATCGTCTACCTGCAGCTCAATCGAGCTGTTTAACCGCTGCGCTTCTGTCTCGAATCTCAGCGAGACCTCTCGCAGCAAACCTCCCAAGTTCATAGGCTCGGCCACAAAGTGCAGGCGTCCATCCGCCAGGCGTGACACGTCCAGAAGGTCGTCAACCAGGGTTGTCAAACGCCGTGCTTGTCGTCGCACGCTTTCAAGCCGCCGTTGCACGCGCTCAGCTTGCATGGGTTGGTTTGTTGTGAACGCCCGATGCAGCCCGTCCACCTGTAGCTGTAGCGCTGTCAAAGGCGTTTTGAGCTCGTGCGAGGCAATGGACAAGAAGGCATCACGGGTGCGTAGGCTTCGCACAGCTTCGCTTCGGGCCTGTCTCAGGCGTTCTGCATTGCGCTCGGCCGCCATGCGGGCGCTCACTTGGAATCGTGTGATGGTGAACAGCAAAACCGTAACCAAGAATCCAAGCGCAGTGCCTATCACCACGCCCCCCCAGCGCGCCGGCGACATCGACGCGGCATGCGCCTTGATCTGCAGCGTGAAACTTCGTCCTGCAACCCTGAAGGTCTTGGTCGCGATGATGGGCGCCTCGGGGGCGGAAGGTGCTTCGTGCAATGCACGCGCGGGGTGCGGGGTGGCTCCGTCGTAGAGTGAAACCGCAAAGCGTTCGCGCTCAGCTTGCGATAGGGACAGATCCAAAAAATCCTTGCCGCGGTAAGGGCTGTACACAAAGCCGATTAAGTTTTGTCGGCGCTCTTGTTCGTTGGCCGGCAATCTGCCGCGACGGTAGGCCGGCACATAGATGAGAAACCCATATTGCGGCTGCGTAGAGGTTTCCTGCACCAAGGTCAAGCGTCCTGAAGCGGTGGGCTCACCCGTGTCGCGCGCTCGCTCCATCGCTTCTCGGCGCACCGGGTCCGTGAACATGTCATAGCCAATCGCTCGGTCGTTGCGCCAATTGCGCGGTTCCAAAAACTCAACGGCGTAATGCTCTTCGCGGGGCCCTTGGGGCCAAACCTGAAACCCGGGCATCTCTTTCCGCACAGAATATTCGTAAGAACGCAACTCCTCGGCGTCGACGCGGCGAGCGAAGCCCAACCCTTGCAT
>JBBSJE010000337.1:0-6163 GCA_038257535.1 Polyangia bacterium | reverse complement strand
GTACGCGGTTTGCGCAACGCAATTTCGATCTCACCCCGCATGGCCGTTAGCGGTGTTCGCAATTCATGAGAGGCGGTGCCCGTAAACTTGTGCTCCCGCTCGAAGGATTCGCAAACAGGCGCCAACGCCCGGCGCGTCATCCATGATCCCAATAGAAACACGCAGAAAAGCACAGCGGGATAAACTACGGCAAGCGACAGCAAAACCGAACGGCCGCTGTCACGAATCCATGTGGCATCGGCCACCACGCGCACATCGAAAACCATTTGGGGCGGCATGGTTATCTTCCGATCCTTTTTGGTCTCCCGCTGTTTGACCGTAAGCAGGCGCGCGGCGAGCTGAATGCCAGAATCAGAATGGATTCTTTGCAGTACCAACTTTTCTTGTTTCGGCGTGGCGGTGATCGCGGGCAAGTTTCCTTGCCGGGAGTATCCTGGAGCCTGAGACAAAACCTCACCTGAAGGCAAGAGCACCTGCCACATCCACCGCGTGGGTTCTAAGCGATTGGATTCAACCCGGGCGGAATAGACCTCCGGTTCGTCGGGCTCAAGCTCGATCTGAGACGCAATCTTTTCGATCTCCTTCCTCACGCTTGCTTCGAGCCGCGACCAGTGCCCCGCCTGCAGAAGAAAAAACAAGCCCACACCAGCCACCGCAAGGATCGTGGCTGCCGTTGCCAGATATTGCACAAGCAACCGCCGACGCAGGCGGTTCATTGCGAGGCATCCTCAACCGCAACCAAGCGATAGCCCGCGCCGCGAACCGTCTCGATAACGCCCGCTGCACCCGCGGCAGACAGCTTGCGACGGATCTCCTTGATGTGAACGTCGATGGTGTTGCTGCCGGGCTCGAAGTGTTCGCCCCACACGCTTTCAAACAGGCGCGTTCGGCTTACCACCTCGCCCGCCCGCTGAGCCAGAAAATCAAGCACGGCAAACTCTCGCGCTGAAAGCTCAATGCGTTTCGAATCAAACCAGACAATGCGCGCAGGTCGATCAACTCGCAGCTGTCCCACCTGTACCACGGGCGAGGCGGCAAGCCGTCGCCGCATCACCGCACGTACGCGCGCCAGCAGCTCTTCAAACGAAAATGGCTTTGTTTGGTAGTCGTCGGCGCCCGCATCCAGGCCTCTTACGCGTTCAGAAACAGCGTCACGCGCTGTCAAAACCAACACGGGCGTTTGAACACCTGCGGCTCGCAGATCACGCAGCACCATCAATCCATCTTTGCGAGGCAACGACAGGTCAAGCACAACGCAGTCGTAAACAGATTCTTGCGCCTTGAACAACCCATCCTCACCGTCAGCCGCATGATCGACGGCAAAGCCTTCTTCACCCAAGCCGCGGATCAAGAACCGCGCAATGGCAGCGTCATCCTCGACCACAAGGATCCTCATATGGCAATACTAGCCGCGAATTCTGGCTTTGTCTTTTACAACCTGGACAGCCCGATGCGACGGAAGGTATCGCTTTTCGGCCGCTTGCAGCTCAGCTTCGTTTTGAACGCGAAAGACATCCGCCACGGTGGCGATTTGATGTTCCAGCGACAGCACCGAATGCTCACGTTGTATCGTCTCCGCGGCTTGCTGCATGGCGGTCATTGAGGCGCGGAGCAGATGATTGGCCCAAATCACGAGTTTTATGCCCGCATCCTGCAGGGTCTGGGCGCTGGTAGAAGGATACATCGTGGGCACCACCACAACCGGACACGCATGGTTCCACTGCTGCATGAAGGAAAAGATTTCGTCGGCGGTGCTCTTCTTACTGTGGATCAAGATGGCGTCTGCGCCCGCTTCGGCGTAGCGGCTGGCTCGATCAAGCGCTTCAGGCATGCCTCGGCCCGCGATGAGCGCCTCTACCCGCGCCACCAAAGCAAACTGCGCGTCACGTTGAGTGTCCTTGGCGGCTCTAATCTTGCCCATGAACTCTTCCACACCCGCCAGTTCCTGCTTTTCCCCTGCGATAAAGGAATTGGTTTTTGGAAACAGTTTGTCCTCAATGCACATGGCCGCCAAGCCCCGCTGTTCAAGCTTTCGCACCAGCCGGCGCACGTTGTTGAAGTTGCCATAGCCGGTGTCGGCATCAACGAGGATGGGTATATCCACTGCGTCGCTCATGAATTCAAGAACTTCGAGAACTTGTGTCCAGCTGGCTTCATTGTGATCTCGCACCCCCATGGCCGCCGACATGGCCAAGCCGCTGGCCCACACGCATTTGAAGCCCGCCTCTTGCACTAGCTTGGCACTGAGGCCGTTGTGGGCCTCCATAAGGAACTCAAGCTTTGGAGACGCCAACAAGTTACGAAACTGCGTTGTTTTGTTCATGATTCACTTTCAAAGTCGGCACCTTGCGTGCGGTTGACACGGTTACCAAGGCCAAGGCGGAAAGCAGCGCCAGCACGCCGCCAAACAGGAACGGCGCGGCAGGAGAAAACGCGCCCCACATCCAACCGGCGATCACACCCGCGGGCAGGATGAACAAGCCATGCACCACACTAACAAGCCCAAAAGCTGTGCCCCGGCTTTCAGGTGTCACCAAGTCGGCAATGAGCGCCTTGGAAACGCTTTCGGTGATGCCGTAGTAAACGCCGTAGCATAAGAGCAGCAAGAAGATGTGGACAGGTTTGGTAGCGAAGCCAAAGCCCGCATAAACCAAGCCATAGATCACCCAGCCCAGCGCCAAGAATCGTTTGCGGCCCAGGCGATCCGAAAGCCGACCGGCAGGCACGGAGAAAAGCACCGACATAAGGTTGAACGCCGCCAGCCACACAAACAGCATGGGCAAACTGGTGCCCAGGCTGGCGGCCCGCAGAATGATGAAAGAATCAGTTGAATTGCCTAGGGTGAACAATCCCGTGATGGCGACAAAGCGCAAAAAGGGAGTGCCGAGTGAACGAACCCCTCTTAGGCTGAACTTAGGGTGAGCAAGTGTGACGTGACGGCGGGGCTCCTTCACGGCCACAGCCAGCAGCACGGTAAGCAAGCCTGGCACGATGATCACCAAGATCAGTTTTTGAAACGTGGCTTTGGTCAGTGACGCATGGTCTTCTTGTGCAAAGAAGATCACCGCCGCACCGATCAGCAAGCTCACCATCGCACCCGCAGGATCCATGGCGTGGTGTAGACCAAAGGCGCGCCCACGCGATTCAGGCGGCGTTACATCAGCAATCAGGGCGTCTCTGGGGGCCACTCTGAACCCTTTGCCCACGCGATCAACCACGCGAATCACCAACACATGCCACCACATGCCGGTGAAATACAGCAGTGGTTTCACCACATTCGATAGAACGTAGCCGGCGATAACGAAAGGGCGACGCCGTCCGATGCGATCCGACCAGTACCCTGAGCCTAGCTGCAAGAATGTGGCGATGGCTTCTGCCAAGCCATCTATCAAACCCACCATCGCCATGGGCGCGCCGAGAACGCCCACAAGGTAAAGCGGCAGCGCGCCTTTGAGCAGAAGTTCACTAGCCACGTCATTGAAGAAGCTGGCCAGGCTCAGCAGCACCACCGCGGGCGCAACCCCGAAGGGATTTCTTAGGACGCGTGAAACCACGTTGGTCATGGGGCGGGGCTGTAGCGCTTAAACCAAGGAGATGTCTAGCGCTTCAACCTCTTCCGGAGTCAACGCACGCTTCTTCTTCACCGCTTCGGTCCTCACCAGGGGAAGCAAGCGTTGCGCCCGTTCGGAAGACACCTCGCGTCCGCGCTCTTTGAGCACAGCCTCGATGCCGTGCGAGCCTGAGTGCTTTCCGATCACCAGGCGACGTGTGGCTCCAAGCTCATCGGGAGATATGGGTTCAAAGGTGGTGGCGCTTTTCATCATGCCGGCCACGTGAATGCCTGACTCATGCGCAAAGACGTTGGCACCCACAATGGGCTTCCAAGGGTGCAGGGGAACACCGCAAGCGCGGCTGACGGCGTCTGATAGCGCGGGGATCCTTTTCATGTTCCAACCCACGTCGTGCCCGTACAGGTGTTTGAGCGCCATCGCAAGCTCTTCTAGTGGCGGCATACCGGCGCGTTCACCAATGCCGTTGACTGTGACATGGCAGTAGCGCGCGCCAGCCGCCAACCCTGCAAGTGTATTGGCCACGCCCAAGCCAAAATCGTTGTGCGCATGAACCATCACCGCAATCCCCGCTTCCTTGGTCACCCGCGCCACCAAGCCAGCGTATTTTTCAGGCGTAGCCAAACCAACCGTATCCGACATGCGCAAACGATCGGCCCCTGCCTCACGGGCTGCCCGGGCGTAGGCCACCAAGAAGTCAGGCTCAGCCCGGCAAACGTCTTCCGCGGACAAGGACACGAATGTGGCGCGTTGCTTGGCCCACATGACCATCTCACCCATTGTGTTCAGCAACCAATCGCGGCTGCGACCCAAACCATTTTCAAGCAGGTTTTTCGACGCCGGCAAACCAATGTGAACGTAATCGAGTCCAAGCGCGAAGGAGGCTTCAAGATCCTCCTTCTTGCCGCGATTCCAGCCCACAAGCTTTGCCTTGAGGCCTAGCGCTTTGATGCGCTTGATGGCCTCGACTTCGTCGCCGCCCATGGTGGGAATGCCCACCTCAAACATCGACACCCCCACCTCTTCAAGGCGCTGGGCGATTTGTACTTTCTCATCTACCGAGAACACAACGCCCGGCGCCTGCTCGCCATCACGCAGCGTGGTGTCTTCGATGACAATTCCATGGGGAAACATTTCGCTCTTCGAAAAGGCTGCTGATGTCATGCCAAGAAGGTACGCAAGCCAGTGTGAAGACACGCTGAAGGCAAGATGAAATCTTCTTCATGTTCGCAAAAACTTGGGGTACGCCAATGGAAAAGGGGGAGGATTGGGGGGCAGGCGAATCCTCAGCCCTTCTTAGGTTGCAAGAGCTCCTGCAGCCCAAACGCAGAGAAGATGCCCGCGGGGGTGCTAGCGCCGCATTCTTGCGAATGCTCCGCCACGTTTGAAGCAAAAACTCCTTATTTAACAGCGCATACAAGCCGCGAAACCGATGCAAATGCTCTGTCTTCGCCTTGTTCGCTATTGCTTGCAGTGAGGTTGGCAGGCGTTTGTCCAACCCTGCATGTCCGGCACCTGTTTCCTTTGCATGCTGCGAATCCTTGTCCACCGCTTCCCCATGTGGCCCGCTTTCCCGTCCTCCGAGTACTACCAGTGGATCTGACTCCCAAAACCCCATCAGCCTGCCTTCTTTCTGTTGGCTGGGCTTACCCTTCTGCTTGCGCAGTTGGGGAGGGCATCGGGCCTCCCAAGTTCCTGACGCTTTTTTTCACACATGCCACGCTCTATCAGGTTCAATGCGAGCACGGTCACCGCCAGGAATCTTCATTGCAAAATTCGTTGGGTTCGAGTCCGTCCAACGTGCTTGGCGTTAACCTGCAAAGCTCAATAACGCCTAAGACCGCATTGTCGCGCGCATCACACTGCCGTGTCTAGGTTCAAAGTAACCTCCGCGCTTTGTCAGCGTTGAACGCCGGGTTGGGCGGCGTGCGGTTGGAGTTCAACGGCCGTGCCTTGAAGCCCCTCAATAAACCTGGTGTAGTAGTCCCAATCAGGATCGCTTTCATCGTGAATCTCGATGGGGAACGCCGGAAAACCGGCCAACGCTAAATTGAGCCTACCTATAAAATCAGCCGCAGATTCTGCATAGTAGGTCCACTCCCGGAGGTTGTCTCCCGTGGACACCAGAGCAAGCGTCGCGAAGCCATTCTCTTCAATGTGCGGGAAAAGAAGGTCCTCAAGCTGGTCCATCCTTTCCTTCTCAAATTGCGAGGGCATTCCATTTT
Organism: Polyangia bacterium; assembly: GCA_038257535.1. Taxonomy (GTDB): domain Bacteria; phylum Myxococcota_A; class Polyangia; order Fen-1088; family Fen-1088; genus JAGTJU01. The sequence goes on along the minus strand of JBBSJE010000337.1, from coordinate 369 downwards.
CGGACTCGAATCGCCAGACCAAGAACACCCTGTCTGGCTGGCTTTCTTGTCGGATGTCAGCGCCGAGATTTAGGATGAAACGAAAGACAATCGACCTTTCGCCATCCGTAGATGTAGCCGTTGCCCACGTGGTGTGAGGCTTTGTTTGGACCGTCATGTCAACCTTGGGCAAGTCTATCTCAATAGCCTTGGACGTCCAGCCTCGGTCACAGCGGCTTCAGTCCGCCCAACTTATAGGTTCTCTCGAGTTCGATGATGCCACGGAGCGTAGACGAAGGTGACGACATTCGAGAGAACCGTCGTTGAACTTAGCCGCTGACCGGTGGCGCTTCGCTTATGGGAAAAGCAACTGTGGAGGCGCGTTCAAAG
>JBBSJE010000336.1:0-6174 GCA_038257535.1 Polyangia bacterium | reverse complement strand
TTGCGGCGCTCGGAGATGTCGAGCTTCGCCATGATTTTTAGCCGTGCCACCAAAGGCAAGCGAATGGCCGAAGGGATCTCTTGGTAGTTCACACACTCACCATCTATGCGAAAGCGAATGGTGGTGTTCCGCTCTTTGCCATTGGGCTCGATGTGAATGTCGGAGGCACCGCGACGGTACGCATCGATGATCACCTGATTCGCTAACTTGATGACGGCGCTGTCGGATTCGGCCCGCACCGATTCGTCGTCGGCCACTTCTTCAACGGCGCCGGTGCCTTCATCAGCGGAAAGCTCTTTGAGAATCAGCCCTACGTCGCCGGCTTTTTGGCCAAACGAATGATCAATGCAGCCGAAGATTTCGTCCCTAAACCCAAGCCGAATCGTTAGCTCACGGTCTGGCGCCAGCGAGCGCAAGGCATCGGTGCGCATGATGTCAGAAGGATCGTCGATGACAATCGTGACGCGCGCGCCTTGCGCCTCCACCGGAACCGCGCAAACATTCTTTAGGAAATCACTGCGCAGGCGAGGACGAAGTTCAGCTGGAATGGTCTCGTTGCCGGTGAAGCGATAAAATTCGCAGCCAAAGTGCTCGACCAGCGATCGCTCAACGTCACTGCGGCTTACCCCCAATTTCTCAAGCAGATACCGCGCGGGGTCCACTTTGTTGGTGGCTGCATCTTTAAGCGCGGCTTCCAGGGCGTCGTGGGTCAGCGCACCGCGATCCAAAAGGTAATCCCACTTGCCCGCCCGCCGTTCCCCCGATTTTGCTCGCTCTGTCAGCCGCTTGAGAGCGGGAGCGATGATCTTCGCCACCTCCTCGGCGGCGGACACGTCCCGCGGCATGAATGACAGGCCCTTGAGCTTGTTGATCGCCTGCACCACGCCCACCACGTTGCCTTCGCTTAGCAAAGGAAGGGTGAGGATGGACTTTGTGGTGAATTGGGTGAGCTGATCGAGGTGATCGTTGAATTTGAGCTTGGCGTGAATGCGACCAAGCTCGGCCGCATCGTAGGCGTTGCGCACATTTACCGCCACCTTGGCCAAGGCCACAAAGCCCGCCAGACTGCCGGCGCCTGCAGGGATGCGAACCTCCTTGAGGTCCTTGCCCACGGTGGCGAAGGTGATGAGCTGGTTGTTTGTAGGATCTAGGGCATACAAGTAGGTGCGTTGAGAATCGAAAATCGGCGAAAGTCTTTGATCCGCGTCGCGAATCAGCTGCTCACGGCTGCGAAACGCGGCTACGGCTGTGCCCAATTCCTCTAAGCGCTTTTGCGCCTGTGCGGCCGAATCTTCAACTGTGCGAAGCCACGCTGCGGCATCCATGAAAACAATCCCCTGCAGGGCCTATCGGCGGCCGCCCGAGAAAACTCAATGGAAACGAGCGCATCCAAACAAGCATGAAACCGACGAGCCAATTTCACTGGCTGCGTGGTCGTGTTAGCATCGCACGCCCGCGCGGCATGCTTATGGCTTCCAAAACCATTGTCGTTGTTGACGACAGCCCCACTTTGCTCAAGCTGGTCCAGCTGGTTCTGGGCGAAATGGACCTGCACGTGGTGACCGCCACCAATTCGGCTGCAGCCCTTGCCGCCATAGCGGAAGCAAAGCCCAGTTTGCTGCTGCTTGATGATGTGCTGGAGGAAGAGACGGTGGAAAAGCTTTGCCAAGGCATTGCAGCCACCAGCCCTGAGTTGCCGATTGTGCTTTTGCGCAGCGGCCGAGGGCCCGCGGATCCTTTAAAGGTGCCAGGCGTGGTTGATTCCATCACCAAGCCGTTTTCGCCCGACGCTCTGAAGGCCGTGGTGTCTCACATTGTCGGCATTGACCCACCTGTCGCATCACAAAGCCCCCGCCGGCTTCTTAGCCTAACCCCGCCGCCCGAGTTTGTGCCCGAGCCACCGACGGAAGAAGACTTGGCGGGCAGCCTTGCCGCGTTCAGCGCGGGAGAAATTTTGGGCATGATGGCCGAGGGGCAGAAAACCGGAACCGCGCGTTTTTCGCACGGACGCACCGCAATTGGCGTGTGCTTCAGCAAGGGCCGCGTTGCGTTTGCGCGTGCGGAGGGCGTTGCCGAGGAGTTTTTGCTGGGGCGTTTTTTGGTAGAGCGAGACTACCTACAGGCCAAAGATCTAGAAGCGGCCACGCGCTCGAACGCCACCGGCAAACAGGCTGGACCCCGGCTAGGCCAAAGGTTGATTGCCAAAGGGTTGATCAAAGAGCGCGCGTTGCACGAAGCCATGCGCATGCAGACCTCGGCTTTGGTCTATGAGCTTTTGCGTTGGGACAGTGGGCGTTTTTCGTTCTCACCCGCGGCACAAGCGCCTGGCGATGAAGTAGACCTGGGCTTGGTGGTGGATCAGCTTTTGATGGAAGGGCTCAGACGCGTCGATGAATGGCGCATCATTGAGCGTGAAGTGCACAACTTCGACGAAGTGTTTCTGCGCGAAGAAGAGCGCATGGCCGCAATGGGCCCCGGGAAACTGCTGCGGGAAGAGATCGCAGTGGCCGAATTGCTCAACGGAAAAAACAGCGTTCGCGACGTTGTGTTCCAGTCGCATATGGGCTCGTTCGACGTTTGCCGCGTGATCTACCGTTTGCGCAAAAGCAAGTTGGTGCGCCCCCGCGTGTCACCGTCGGCGCCCGCATGAGCGCGCAATCAGATATGTTGCAGTTTGTGATCCGCGGTCGCAGATGCGCCATGTACGTACACAACGTAAAAGAGGTGGTGTCATTGCCAGTCATCACGCCCGTGCCTTTGGCGGCAACCGTCATCAAAGGGGTGATGCCACTTCGCGGACAGCCGCTGGCGGTGCTGGACCTAGGACCGGATCTTGCGCCGTCACGACAAGACAGCCACGATGACAATTTTGATATGCAGCGAAAGCCTCAAGACGAATTTGTTTTGATCATCGAAGCGCCATCATCCCAAGATGCCAATTTGGTACGCGCGGCCGTTTGCGTCGATCAAGTGTTGTGCGTTCGCACCACCGACGCCGAACACATGCGCCCTGCCCCTCCGGGGCCCGCTTTTGTCATGGGCGCGGTGGTTGATGCCGATGGACCAGCGTTGGTGCTGGATGCCACCCGAACCATTGAACACGCGATGGCCGCCGTGCGCGCCACAAGTGTGCCGCTATGAAAAAGCACACAACGCTTTGGCTGGTGGCCTCACATAGCGTGCTGCTCAGCGTCGCCGCGCTGGCGGTTGCCTTCAAGCTGCCACCGGTGCTTGTGATCACGGCGTTGGTCGTGGGCTTCGGACTGGCCACAGTGGTGCTGGTCGCCAAATTTGATGCAAAGGCAGCCGCAAGGGAAAACCCGTCCGCGCCGCTTATGAGCGATGAAATGGGCGCGTCCGCAGAACCAGCACCCGCCATGCAAGAGCTCGTTGTGCGGTTGCAAGCGCTGAAGGCCGGCGATTTGGGTTCGCGGCTGGTGCCTGGCACAGATGCTTTTGCGGCGATCAAAACAGCGTTAAACGAAGCGACGATGGAATTAGAAGCCATCGCACGTTTCGGCCAAGACGCCGCGGGGACCATGGCACGGGCGGGGGCTGAAATTGAACGCTCGACGGGCGCGGTGGCCACAGCGGCCACGCGGCAGGTGGGCGCCATGGGTGAAGTGTCGCGTCGGCTGCAATCTTTGTCATCGCGCTGTGAAGAGGTTAGCCAGTTGGTTGAGGTGCTCGACGATTTGGCACGCCAAACCAATGTGTTGGCGCTAAACGCGGCCTTAGAAGCGTCGCGCGCGGGGCCTTCGGGCAAAGGCTTCGCAATGGTGGCAGACGAGGTGCGAAAATTGGCGGAACGATCAGCGGCGGCCACCAAAGACATGGGCGCGTTCGTGCAAACGCTGGAGGGTGGCACGGCGGAGACCAGCCGCATGTTGGATGAGGCGCAGGGGTTGGCCAAAAGTTTGGCCGAGGGTGCGCATAGCACCTCGGCAGTTTCGGCAGAGCTTGTCACCACCGCCAAGCAGCTGGCGGCCACGTTGGACGGCCTACAAACCGAGGCGAGCGAAGACGCCGCGATCAAGCAGGCGTTGGTTGCCCAACACGAACACATTCGCGGCCTGTTGCAATCGCTTGAACCACGGCTTTTGCAGGCGCAAACGCCTTTGGCGCGCGCGCTGGCAACCTTGGATCGCAGCAGCCGCGACGCGATGAGCGCCGGCGCGCACAACGAGGACAGCATCCCCCAAGCGCCATGAGCTCACCGCGGCCTCCCTTCGCCCCACCCGAAGCTGCACCGGCCATGGGGGTTGTCGATCCGATGGACGAATGGGATCCGGCCGACGCCCAGATCCTGCGCAATTTGTTTTTGGACGAAGCCGAGGGCCACATGAACCGGCTCTCGGGCGCGTTTGCGCGTTTAACGGATGCTGCTGATGCCGGGGCCTTCACGCCGGGTGAAGAGATAGACGAGTTGTTTCGGGCGCTGCACACGCTCAAGGGGGCAGCGGGCTCTGTGGGGCACGACGCGATCGCCAACGCCACACACGAGCTGGAAGACCTGTGTGCCGAGCTGCGAACGGGGCAGCTTTTGCCCACGCCCGGAATTCTGGATCGGATGGCAGAGGAACTGGGAACGGTGCGGGCCTTGTTGGATGGCGCGCGACAGATGCCAATGCATTCGCAGACGCCGCGCGAACAAGACGCCCAAGCCGAATCGCCCCACAACAGACGCGCCTCGGATCGCAGGCACGGTGATCGTCGGTTCGAGAACGATCGCCGCCTCAGCATGGACAGTGGCGCGGTTGAGGAGGTAAGCGATCACGTGGGGGATCTGGTGATCCTGCGCACCCGCATCGAGCGAAGGCTTAGCGAACTTACGGGACTCAAGCGCGAACTGACGTTGGGGCGACATGCCATGCGCAAATCGCTGGGATGGTTGATGGCGAATTCAGATCGCAGTTTGGCAAGCGTGCAATCGCGGCGCTCGTTGTCGCGTTTGTCTGAGTTGGAACTGGAACTGGCCACAGCCATGTCCCACCTTGATCGCGCCACCACGGGACTTGCGGCGGACACGGACGCCATTCGTCGAACCACTGTGGCGCTGGACGAATCGTTGCGTTCGTTGCGCTTGGTTTCATTCAATTGGCTGTTTCGGCGCCTGCAGCTGGCTCTGGATGAACTTCAAACGTCTACCGAGACGCCCATTGTGCTCGAAACCGATGGCGGCGAACTAGAGCTTGATCGCAGCGTGTTGGAGCACTTGTTTGATCCGGCGCTACAACTTCTGCGCAACGCCATCATCCACGGCGTTGAAACGCCCGAAGAAAGGCAGCGGCTTTCCAAACCGGCTATGGGGCTGCTGCGGCTTTCGGCGCGACTAGAGGGCGACTATGTTTTCCTTAGCTTCTCAGACGACGGGCGCGGTGTGGACCGTGAAGGGGTACGGCAAGCTTTGCGCCGACGCAACCGCATGGTTGACGAGGTTGATACGTCTGATGACAAGCTGATGGAGATCTTGTTCGAGCCAGGTTTCTCCACGCGGGCCACTGCGGATGCGCTGGCGGGGCGAGGCATGGGCCTGAACATCGTGAAAACCTCAGTGATGAAACTGGGGGGCTCGGTGTCCTGCCACTTCGCCACGGGGGTGGGCACCACCTTCACATTGTGCATTCCCGTGAGTACGGCGATCACGCAGGCGTTGCTGTTTAAACTAGGGGGCCAAGTTTATGCGGTGCCTTTGAATCAAGTGGTGGCCGCGCTGCCGCCCGCCAGTGACAGCAGCCCGGCGGCGCGTTCCAGCTTGGATGGCGAAGTGCAACTGGCTTCGGGCCAAAGTTTGCCGGTTCTGCGATTGCAGGGCGTGTTTGGCGTGGAAACACCGCCGGATCACCGATTGTCGCTTTTGCACATGCGGTTCGGCAGCCGCGATTTCGCCATCACCTGCGATCGCATCATTGGCCCGCGCACGGTGGTTGTGCGCCCCTTGGGCCCAATCTTGGGATTGATGCCGTATTTCGCAGGCGCCACGGTTTCGGGCGCAGGCAAAGTGCAATTGGTGCTAGATGTCGCGGCGCTGGCGGCGATGGCCCATCGCACGGAAAAGCTGCCTTCCGCTCCTACGCGCCGAGGCTCGCCGCGCGTGCTGGTGGTGGATGATTCTCGTTTGGCGCGCGAGGCGGCCACGCGTGCGCTGGCGTCAATGGGGCTGCAAGCGTTAAC
>JBBSJE010000335.1:0-6183 GCA_038257535.1 Polyangia bacterium | reverse complement strand
CTTTTCAACCGCTGCCTTTTGCAGCTCCCATTGTTTACCAAACTCAGCGAACTGACCTTGGTGTTCGGTCTGCCGTTTCAAAGCTTCGCGCGCCAGCTGATCGTCGCCTGCGCGTACCGCAATCATGGCTTTGCGTTCCCACTCGGTCGCCAATTCGCCCTGTTCGTCGAACTGCTTCTTCAAGCGTTTTTCGTCGGCAATCGAAACAGCTACCTGTTTCTTCGCGTCGATCAACTGGCTCTGCATGTCCATAACCAGCTGATCCAGCATTTTGCTTGGATCTTCAGCGCGTGAGATCAGATCGTTAAGATTCGATTTTATGAGGGTGCCGAGACGTGAAAAGAAACCCATGGTTGTTCCTTATTGATGTAACGCGAAGCCCTAACAAGCGGCCGGGCTAACTGGCCGAGTGAAACTTTGACAACTGGGGGTAAAGCTTGCCCACGGACAATGAGATGTCGTCAACCGTGGCTTGAAACTCATTGAAATCCAGATTTTCAAGCACCAGCGTGCACACAATCACCACTTTGCCATTTTCCAGGCCAAAGGCGCCATGCACGAGGTCGGTGGTGTTGAGGGTGAGCAGCTTTTCAAACAGCGTTTCTTTGCTGGTTTGGGGCACGTCCATCACCTTGAGCCGAAACACGACCACCGGGCCTGCCACCGAAACCACGAGGTTTTGGTCCTCTTGAACATGGAGGTTCCACATTTCCGGGCCTATCGCCTCGAATGCTGTCTCCAGTCGCAGCAGGTAGGCTTCGATGTCTTCGGATCCCTTCATATTTGCCCTCAGTTTGCTTTGCTTGCCGTCAACGCGTCGCCGCCGTCCGCTCACCCGCCCTCATAGACGTGTCGCGGGCTCCCGGGGCAGCGGCAAGCCTAGTGCATTCTTGACGCAACCACAAACTCGAGGCGCGCGTCCGCGACCTGGCCCCGCAGGTGGCGCCGAACTTGGGACCTGTAAGCGTTCCACGACGGTTTGGTCCGTTCAACTGACCCGGTGATGCGATGCGCTCTTGGCCCCGGTCTCGGGTGGCGGCCCGCGATTGCCCGCGCTCGCCCTTGCCCGGTCACCGGCGATGTGGTACCCGAAAGACCCTTATTCATGTCGCTTGACCCCACAGCCCTGCCGCAACACGTTGCAATTATTATGGATGGCAACGGTCGCTGGGCACAATGCCGCGACTTGCCCCGCATCGAAGGGCATCGCCAGGGCGCCAAATCGGTGCGAACCGTGGTTCGAGCTGGCCGCGAGCTGGGCTTGCGGGCCTTAACCTTGTACGCGTTCTCGGCTCAAAATTGGCGCCGCCCTTCGGAGGAAGTGGCGTTGTTGATGCAACTGTTGCGCGACTACGTGATCGAAGAGCGCGACGAGATTATGGACAACGGAATCCGCCTCACCGCCATTGGGCAGGTGGAACGCTTGCCGGGCTTCGTGCGCGATCCGTTAGACGCCCTGATGTCGGATTCCGCCAAGAACACGGGCATGAACCTCTGCTTGGCCCTGTCTTACGGCGGTCGCGAATCCATTGTGGAAGCCGCGCAGGCGTTGGCATTGGCCGTGGCCGAGGGGCGTCTGAAGGCCGACGAGATCACCGAGGTCGCTTTTGCTCAAGCCTTGCAAACGGGCGCCTTGCCGCAGCTTGATCTGTTGATTCGTACGTCCGGCGAGCAGCGGCTATCGAATTTTATGCTGTGGGAAGCTTCCTACGCGGAACTCATTTTCAGCGAGACCTTGTGGCCAGATTTTGGTCGCGACGACCTGATTGCCTGCCTTGAACGCTACGGTCACCGGGAGCGTCGATTTGGGCTTACCAGCGATCAGCTGCGCCCCGCGATTCGCAGCGTGGGATAGATTTCGCAGATCACACACGCCCAACTTCGGGTAGAACGCGGGGCGTGTTTGATCGCAACCTTCTGCTTCGAGTTCTATCGGCCTTCGTGGCCTTGCCGCTCATTGGCTTTTTGGTGTTGTGGCCGCAGCGCTGGGGCTTTGCCGCGTTCACCTTCGTGATGATGGCGCTGGCTTTACGTGAATACGCCGCGATGGCGCTCAAAGGGCGCAGCACCGCCGAGCGGGCGGTGCCGGTGGCCGCTGGGGTGGTGTTGGCGCTGGCGGTCTATCAGCGGCCGGATCTGGCGTTGCCCGCCGTGATGGTGGTGGTGCTGGCGGTGGCCTCTGCGCAGTTGTTCTTTGCGTCTGACATTGGCTCGGCCGGGGCGCGTTTTGGGGGCGCCATCGCCGGCGTGCTGTACCTGGGATTGCTGATGACCGCGCTGCCTTTGTTGGTGCGTGATGTTGAGCAGGGCGGGTATTGGGTGTTTTTGGCCATGGGCGTCACGTTCGGCTGCGACACGGGGGCCTACTTTGCGGGGCGCGCCCTGGGCAAACGCAAACTGGCGCCCTCGATCTCGCCGGGAAAAACCTGGGCCGGCTTTTGGGGTGGCGTGGTGGCGGCCTTGGGGCTGGTGCTGGCGGCAAAACAAACCTTCTTTGGCGCCCTGACTTGGACGGATGTGGCCGTGGTAGGCGTCGGCGCCAGTTTGCTTGCGCCGGCAGGCGACTTGGCCGAGTCGCTGCTGAAGCGATCTGCAGGCGTGAAAGATTCCGGCAACCTGATTCCGGGCCACGGCGGCGTGCTTGACCGGGTGGACGCCCTGGTGTTCGTGGCGGCATTTGTTTACGTCTACGCCGCGTATCTACGCCCGTTGACCTAAGGTCTAAACGGCGCGCCGGAGGGGGGCGGCCCGTGGTGACCGGACTGTCTTCCGGGCCGTTTAAGCGCCCATGACATTGCTGTCATAGGGGCCGTTTGCTGGCCTCACCAAACGCCAGAACGACAAAACCCCCGCGGGTGGTCCTGCGGGGGGTGCCGTTTTTCAAGCAAGCTAACGAAGAGAAAGTTAAGTCAGGCGAAAATTTTTACTTAAGTCGTAAAAGGCTGCAGACGAATAAAGTTAGGCAAAAGGTCTGCACAAGAACGCTAAGCTACCGAAATCTAACAAGAAAAAAGCTGGAGTTAAGAGACTGAGTTACGATAGGGGGTAAGAATTAAGCCAACTATCCGTACGGCCTTTGCAAGCCGATTAACTAAGGCACACCAGCGGTGAAGCGGGTGTGTTGGGAGGAACAGCGGTGTTTGGCGGCCATAGGGACCAAACTTCGCTGCGACTTTCTCTAAAGCAAGCGACGTGCCGGCGGCGATCGCGGTCGAGTTTGAGGGCTAACCTCTTGGAAACTGGGGACTTTCGTGATAGGACGGAGGTCCACCCACTCAAACGGACCGCCCAGTGGCCTTAAAACCATGACTTTCATGTCACACCGCTTGTGCGCCGGTCCCCAGGCTCTTTGCACATTGCACTGAATGTCCAACAGCATTTTGGTCGTCAACGCGGACGGCCCAGAAATCCGCGTAGCCCTAATAGAAGACGGTCTGCTTGGCGAACTTTTCGTCGAACGGAAGCGAGACCGTGGCATTGCCGGCAATATCTATAAGGGAAAGGTTGAGCGGATTCTGCCAGGGATGCAGGCCGCCTTCGTTAACATTGGCTTGGAGAAATCCGCCTACTTGCACGTGTCTGATGTGCGAGGAACGCCCGACGATCTGCGGCGTCTGCTGTCCGGTGACAGCACGCGTAGCAGCTCCGACGATGATGAATCAGAAGAGGGCGGCCGCGGCGGCGGCGCGAATGCCCAAAGCGGCAAGCGCATTGAAGAGCTGCTGAAGCCCGGGCAAGAAATCATTGTTCAGGTCACCAAAGAGCCCATCAGCACCAAGGGCGCTCGTGTCACCCGCTACATCTCACTGCCGGGGCGCCATTTGGTGTTTATGCCCACGGTGGACCATGTAGGGATCTCGCGGCGGATAAGCTCGGATCGCGAACGCCGTCGTTTGCGCCGGCTGGTCAACGAGATGCGCCCGCAAGGCTCCGGATTCATCGTGCGCACGGTGGCCTCTGGCGTGGCCGACAAAGAGTTGCAAGCCGACATGGGCTTCCTCATCAAGATGTGGAACGAGGTGGTCAAGAAAACCGAGACCAGCCGCTGCCCCTCCTTGATTTACAGCGATCTCGATCTCCTGTTGCGTTCGGTGCGTGATTTGTTTACCGCCGACGTCGAAAAGATGTTGATCGATTCGCGCACCGAATACGAACGCATCAAGAAGTTTATCGCTTCGTTCATGCCGGACTTCGGCGGCGAGATCGAGCTGATTGACAGCAACGAACCCATCTTCGATGGCTTGGGCATCGAAATGGAAATCGACCGCGCGCTGGAACGTAAGGTGTGGCTCAAATCTGGCGGCTATCTAATCATCGACGAGGTGGAAGCGCTGACGGCAGTTGACGTGAACACCGGCCGCTTCGTAGGCAAAAAAAGCCTGGAAGACACGATCACGCAAACCAACCTCGAAGCCGCGCGCGAAGTTGCCGATCAGCTGCGGGTGCGTTCATTGGGCGGCATGATCGTGGTTGATTTCATCGACATGGATCGTTCGGCCAACCGCGAGCGCGTGATGCGGGTGTTCAACGAAGCGCTCAAGCGCGATCGCAATCGCGCGCAGGTGACGCGGATCTCCGAACTTGGTTTGGTTGAGATGTCGCGCAAGCGCACGCGCGAATCGCTGCTGCACACGCTCACAGAGCCGTGTGTGCATTGCGAAGGCAAAGGTTACACGCGCTCGCGCCAAACCATCTCTTTCGAGGTGTTGCGGGAGCTGCGTCGGCAAGGAAACTTGGTGGACGGCCACACCATTTTGGTTGAGGTGCATCCCGACGTGGCCAAGCAACTCAGCACCACCGACCGTGATTTCTTAGAGGACATCGAAAAGCGGCTGCAAAAGCAGATCTTGGTAAAAGCGCGCGGCACCTTCCACATGGAAGATTTCGAGATTCGCTCGCCCAACGACAAGCAGAAGATCGAACGCTCGGAGGTGGCCACGAGCTCGGACAAGCTGGAAGAGCGCAAACGCCGCCGGCACCGCCGCGTGTTGTCTCCCGACGAAATCGCTTCTTTGGACAACGACGACGATGTGGTGAATCCGGAATTCATCGCCGACGAAGCCATGGAAGCACCCGCTTATGGCGGCCTTGACGACGAGCCCTACGCGTCAATCGACGAAGCTGCAGAGGAGCCGCCGCTTGATGAGGCTGAGGTGCAAGCGGCCGAGGGTGAGGGCGAGGCTGACAAGCCTGTGACCGAAACCGAAACCCTGCCCTAGGTAGGTGGGCGCCGGGTTTGCAACCCCGGTGCGCCTTCTGCATCTAAAAAACTAGGTGCAAATATGGCTGTTTCAGTAAAGGTGTACAAAACTCCCTATTGCGGCTATTGCGTTCGCGCGGCGGCGTTGTTGCGGAGCAAAGGTGTGAGCTTCGAAGAAATCGACGTAAGCCGCGACGATGAAAAGCGCGAATGGTTGGTGGAAACCACAGGGCAACGCACGGTGCCTCAGATCTTCATCAACGGTCAATCGGTGGGGGGGTACACCGATTTGGCCGCCTTGGATCGGGCGGGCCGGCTTGATGCTCTGCTAAGCGGCACGCCGGCCTAAGCGGCGACGCCTTCGCATACGCCCCCGCGCTTCAAGGTTTCGCAGTTTTCAGATTTCGCGTTAGCATGCGGCCTCATGTCACAAGGGCAGGCGGTTCGTGAGCGACGTGTGGACATCAACCTGGAATTCGATTCTCTGGGTAACTTGTTGTCCGAATACCTCACCAACGTGTCGCGAACGGGCGCTTTCATTCACACGCGAGAGCCCTGGCCGGTTGGCACCCGTTTGCGTCTGCGCTTCACCGTGATTACGGACGACCCCGAAATTTTGGAAGGCGCGGCAGAAGTGGTGCGGGTGTCTGATCAGCCACCCGGTATGGGTGTGGCGTTTCTCGATCTCACGGCCGCCTCGAAGGATCTGATTGATCGCATCTTGGCGCGCCGGCAAGCGAAGCGAAAAACGCCCGGCGTGAGCTAGGGCCCCAAGCCCACCCACTCGCTGCCGTCGGTTCCAATCTCTTTTTTCCAAATCGGCACCCGCTGTTTCAGCCGATCGATAAGCGCGCGGCAGGCCTCGAACGCCTCTGCGCGGTGAGGCGCTGAGGCGGCCATCACCACGGCCCGTTCGCCCACCTCAAGCCGGCCTATGCGGTGATGAACCGCCACCCGGGCTTGCGGCCATTGCGTTTGCACCT
>JBBSJE010000334.1:0-6225 GCA_038257535.1 Polyangia bacterium | reverse complement strand
TCATCAGCGGTGTCTAGCAACCGACGATAACTCTCATCGTCGCCGCGATATTTTGAAACCAGCTGCTGAACCGCCAGCTGTATCGGCGTCAGTGGATTTTTGATCTCGTGCGCCAAACGGCGCGCAACTTCCTGCCAAGCCGCCACCTTCTGCATGTATTCCAAGCGCGATCGCGCTTCGATAAGTTCCAAAACCATGGCGTCGAACGCACGCCCCAACTCATCAAGCTCGTCCTTTCCTCGCGGCGCCACTTTCACCGACAGATCGCCCTCGCCCACCCGCCGTGCGGCCTCGCGCAGGCGCGCCACCCGTTTGGTGGTTCGGCGGGCGATCCACAAACCCAAAAGCGGAGGCAACACCAGCACGGCGATCACGAAAGACAAGTAGTCTTTTAGCACCCGCGGTGCGGTGGCTTCAAACGCGCGGTGCATTTGCTTTTCACGGTCCATCGCTTGCCGCAGTTCCAAGAAATTTGTGTACATCCCGCCCGGAATGCCAAACGTCAGCTCAAGCACCTTTTGCGGCAGATCTTCACCATAAGACAAGGGCACGGCGGCCAGCATGGGCGGCGACTCACGCATGCGTTCACGGATGGCAGGCTCAGCTTCCCACTCGTCCAAAATGTCGCTGCCGCGAATCAGCCGCGCCCGCAAAAGCCCATCGGTTTCCGCCAGCAGGCCCATGCGCTCGGGCCGCAACGCCGCCAGCTCTTCGGTCTTGCGACGAAAATCGTCTTTGCGCTCCACGAAATACACACGAAACACCTCCGCCGCCTGTGCAGCCGCCTCTCCGGTTTCTTGCTGGTGCACGCGCGCAAGCTCTGAAAAACCGCGCAGCGAGAACTGCAGCGCGTAGCCAGCCGTTCCCACTGACAACGCCCCCACAGCGGCCATGGCGCCCAGAATTTTCCATTCGAATCGGCCGGGCCAAAAGGATCGCCAATGCTTCATCGTAGAGGCTCCCAGAAGGTTTGCGATACGAAACGCAGCTGACGTTCGCTGTCTTCAATGCGCGGGTTTACAAAGATGCTTACGAAGGATCCGAAAAACGTATCGCCAGTCAGGCGCCCCCGACGCTGCTCCGGCCTTGTTAACGAACGCCGCACATCCGCCACCAATTCCTCAGACAACGGATTCAGATCCGCCCGAAACGCCACCCGGTAAGGCGCCCGGGGCCGCAGCCTTTGCAGCGTGGCCACAGGAAACCTTATCAAAGCTGTGGCTAAGCGGATGGCTTTGTATTCGCTGTCCACCTCGAACTTTTCGTCACGGCCTTCGCTGTCAATGCGATGAACGTGAAAGGTTTCGGTCCAAATGTCGTACACGATCTCCGTGCGCCGAAACGCAATCGCCACGGGCTCATCAGCGCCTTCTGGGTAAACAGCCGCGCGAATCAACACCCGCGTGGCAAACCCAGAGCGCAGTTGCTTGCGGTGCTGGGACCAAAACAAATCTTGCAAGCCCACATCCACGTGCAGCTTGCCGCCAAAGCGATTCATGCCGGTGGTTCGTTCAGGCAAAGGCGCTGCCACCGCACGTCCAACGACGGCGGGCGACAACAGCCCAAGCAGAAGCATCCGGCGTCTTCGCATCAGTACGGAATGCGCCCCAAAGCGTTGGCGATCGATATATTGAAAATGCCTATGAGGGTATCAAGGCGAATTCCCAAATCGGCGGTTAGATCGATGGGTATCGTGCGATAGATGCTGTCGCGACGTAGGCGAAGGTTTTGGTGCCCGGCAATGCCAAACACGCCAAAACCCGCAAAGCCATCGGCTCTGTAAAGAAAGCCGCGGCCACGCCACAGCGAAACGGCATACTCCGCCATCACTCTTCCGGCGTAGTCGTCAAAGCGATGTTCATTGATTGATGTATTCAAAAAGTTGCGTGATGGCAGCGTGGAAAAGTTCAACCCGATGGCCCGCGAAGGCAGCAGCACATTCAGATCGGCAATGAAGAACCTATCGAAGTACGGGGCGTAACCATGAATCACGCCGCCCAAGATGTGCACGCTAAACGAATCTTTTCCGCGGCGCACCGGCACGTAGTGCGAGTACTGCAGGACCCCTTTGGTGAAACTGTAGTTCGAGGCCAAGGCCGCCAGCCCCGATTCAAAGGAAAACGAAAACCGGTTGCCCGCCCGGGGCAAAAACGGATCGTCGCGCCGATCTACATCCAAGCCAAACACCAGCGACGACAGGCGGCTTGCGCCTTCTGTGATTGAAAAGTTGATGCGGTCCGTGCGCCCGTTTTGTAAGTCGCGGCTGCGTGTGCCGGGAAATGTGGCGTCAAAGCCCTCCAGCCGCGCCTCAGCGGTCAAACGCGTGGATCGTGACAGGGATATCCCTACCCCCAGCCGCCCCCCCAGGCGGCGCGTGGTCACCGCGACGTGGTGCTGAGGATCAACTTTCTCCACGTCGCCAAAAGCACGGAAAAATTCGCTGCCGTGGCTATAGAGAAATCCGCCCGACAACCACAGTCCGGTTTGGGTCGGCATCGGCCCTCCCAGCTGCAAACGATAAGCTTGCCCGGGCTCGGACCCCGGCACCGTGGGCCGTGTTGACTGAACAAACGCACCCGCCAGCAAGATGCCCCGCCCCAACAGGTTGGTTTCGGCCATGTCCAAGCCCCCCCACAACGCCGTGGCCTCACTGATGCCCAAATACACGCCGTTAAGAATGACGGTGCCCCGCTCTTCCACCTCAACTTCCAAGATCGCTGATCCGCGGTTGCGGCCCTTGGCCAGCGATAGCCGGACATCGATGAAAAAACCCAAAGCCAACAAGCGCAAACGCGCGGAGGCCACCCGGCGATCGGCAGGCGTCACCACGTCGCCCGCGCGCAGACCCAGCTCGCGCAGGATCAGCGCTTGGCGGGTTTTTCGATTGCCCCGCACCACCACAGATTCCAAAACATAGCGAGGCTCAGCCGATTGTTCTTCGAGCCCACTGCCCGAAGCGCGCGGACCAGGCGCTTCAAGCACCTCAACCTCTGCGTCGTGGTTTTCGGGGGGCAATTCTTCGGGGCCGCCCAAGCCCGGGGGCGCCTCAGTTTGCGCGTGTGCCACGCAAGGTAAGCCAACCACGGCCAAGCTGACCAACAAAACGGCAATCGGTTGGGTGAGCCCCATTTCACCGACTATACGTCAAGCTTGTGAGCACTCCACGCCCCAGGGCCGTGCGAAACGCACAGGCAGCGCTTTTTGCGCGGCTCTAGTTCACCGATAGACGCGGGGCCAAGGGCACATTGTTGCCCAGCAGCGCCAACCGGCTTTCGATTTCTTCGGAAGGGTTCAAGATGGCCATGCGTTGAAGCACGCGCCTGAGCCTGAGTCGATCGCCTCGAACTTCATAAATGGCCCGCAGATTGTTGAGCAGCCGGGCAAGAATTTGGCGACGACAGGAGGGCTGCAAGAAGGCGGGATCGAGATCGGACGGATCTCCTGTGGTTTGTTCGTCAAGCAGCTGAAGCGATTCATCGTCCAACAAACGCCCATCGAACGGGTCAACGAAGAACACGTTGCCGTGAATGTCTTCGGTGCGAACCAGAAAGTGGCCCGGAAATGAAACCCCATCGGCTCTCACCCCTGCCCTGCGGCTGACGCTGATGATCACGAGCGCCAATGTGATGGGTATGCCCAACCGGCGATCCAAAACGTCATTTAGAAAACTGTTTTTTGGATCGTAGTAATCCGAGACGTTGCCTCGAAATCCCATCTCTTCATAGAGCATACGAAGCACAGCCACAATCGGAGGGGTCCCATCAAGCATGCTGTCTTGAACCAGCTTGCGTGCCTGCCGCCCCATACGATCCAGCTTACCCTTGTATCGGGCTAAATTTAGCCCCGGGTATTCCGCCTCTGCTACCACCAGCGCCGCGGTTTCCAGTCCCGTATCGCAATCAGATTTGCCGATAAGGTGCTGGAAAAGACGAAGTTCCGCCTCTTCCCTCATGCGCTGCCAAGCTTAGCAGCCGAGGTTGAATGAGCCCACCGTTTGGCAGCACTTTCTCGAAACACCAACACAGCGCAGCAACTACATATCATCGCGTGTGAGAAGACGAAAAGAGAAGGTGTTTTACATCCTCGCAGAGTTTCGTAAGCACCCCTGCACTCGATCAATTGCAGTGGCGTAGCGAGCTGCCTTCAACCGACGAGCGGTTCATGACCGGGCGAAGAAGCGCCCGCCATGGATCGGGCTTGCGCCACTTCACGCGACAACTCATCGATGCGAACCAGTTCTTCGCGCAGGCCTTGTTCAAGGCCGCTGACCTCATCGAGCAGCGACCGCGCGAACTCGCGTTCGGCCACATCCCGCGCTTCTTTTTCGCGTTCGAGCATGGCCACGCGGCCGCGCAACGGCAGCAGTTGGCCGCGCGCTTTGCGAAGTTGATCTTCGGATCGCTCCAAGGCTTGGCGCAACCGATTGACGTCCTCTTCGGCCACACGTGCCACTTGCTCGACGTTTTCTTGCGCCTCTTTCACCACTCGGCGTTCCACTTGAGTTTGCTGCTCAAGCCCCGTCAAGCGTTCCACCGCTTCATTCCATTTGCTGGTGACAGCGCTGCGCCCGCGTTCGGCTTCGTTGAGCGCCGCTTCCATCATGGCGATGCGCGATTCAAGCTCAGCTACCTGCCTTCGCGCCAGCACCAGTTCAGCGTCATCAGCTTTGGGTCGATTGGTTTCGTGCCGCATGCGCAGCAGAGTGCCTTCCAGTTCTGACAGCCGCGAGCGCCGTGAACGATCGGCTTCTTGGGCTTGCTTCAAAGCCGCCCGCACGCTTTCGGCTTCTTTGCTGGCGACCTGTGCGGCCGTTTCGGAAGACAGCAACGCGTCTTCAAGCTCGTTGACGTGGGCCGCTTGTTCAGACACAGCGCCGCGCAAGCGATCCACCTCGGCGATGTGCACCGAGGCCGCCTGACGAAACTCCTGCAGGGCCCGATCCCGCATCAATAACAGTTGCTCAAGTTCCCGCTCACGGGCTGAGGCGCCGGCGGGCGTTTGTGGTGCGACCACCTTATGCAGCGAAGCCGCACCCAGCTGCCACACAAGATCTTGCTTTTCGGCTTCCAACGCAGCGATGCGTTCGTCGCGATCAAACAACGCCGATTCGCGCTGCGCCAGCTGCGCTTCGCGCTGTTTGAGTCGATCGGCAAGCGCTTGCGAGGCCGAATCAACCACCGCGCCTTGCGTGGACGGTGAGCGAGCGCCCGAGCTGGTGGCCGCCAACGTCGACGAAAAACGAGCGGCCAGCGCCGACACTTCGTCGGCCGTGCGCCGTGTGAGATTCAAAACCGATTCATCAGCAAGAGCCAAGGCGGAACGCAGCCTTGCGATTTCTTCATCGAGCTGAATGCGCGTTTCCGCAGCTCGGCGCACCCGCGCCCGCAACTCTTCAATTTCTTCGCTTTGTGCCCGGGCGACACGCGCGCTGCCTTCAGCCTGGCCTTGTGCATCGAGCAGCTTGGTTGACAGCGCCTTTAATTGAGCTTCTGCTTGTGCCAGTTTTTGTTCAAGTTCGGAAGCCGGAAGCGACGTTGCGGGTTCAAACGCCGGCGCGCTTGGGGGCTTGGCAGCCATCACAGGTTGCGCCGAAGGCATCTGCACCAAGGCGTATCCCAACGCAGGACCCGCCGCTTGTCCGGCCACCGCCACATAATGGCTGGGCTCTTCCGCATCGGGGTCGATGAGTTCCGCTTCAACCCGCAGATCGGAAACGTCGGCGTCGAACTCAGCGATGCCCAAAGCCGCGAAAGGCGTTTGTCCAAACATCCGTACGACGGCAAAACGTTCAGACAACGATTCTTGAAGCTCGTAATAGCCTAGCCCGTCGCGCGCGCGGTCGTGTCGCTGATCCGCGCTGGGCGCACACACCACGAGTTGGCCGTCAGCGGCGAGCAAGCGTTCGAGGTCGGCGATCTGCACACGACCGCGTGGTGCCAAAAGCGCGCCGGCCTCAGGCAGCATCACAACATCATAAGGGCCCGCCGATATCAGAGCGTCCAATGGGGTGCGGCTGGGCAGCCACCGTATGCGGCTGCCATTGGCGGACGTTAACGCGCCATCGTCAACCAGCGCGACCACGGAGGTCGCCCCCAACCGCAGCAATGCCTCGGCGCCCGGGCGCGTGCGCCCACCAATTTCTAACACCCGACGGCCCGTGATCAGCGGACGAAGGTAGGTGTAAAGCGGTAGCCGCGCGTCGATGTCACTGCCAAGACCCATTTT
>JBBSJE010000333.1:0-6244 GCA_038257535.1 Polyangia bacterium | reverse complement strand
TGGCCGTGTTTTGCGCGCCCACGCATGCTTTTGCGCGCAAGCGCGCGCTGCGGGACGAAGACCTGGTGCAGGCCGAGTGGATCGTGCGCGAGAAGGGTTCAGGCACCCGGCAAACCTTCGATCGAGCGATGCAGGGTTTGTTGCCCAAGCTTCGCATCAGTTTGGCGTTGCAACACACTGAAGCCATCAAGGGGGCGGTGGAGGCCGGATTGGGCTTGGGCTGCGTGTCGCTGTTGGCGTTGCAAGACGCCTTTGCCCGCGGGAGCCTGAAACTCTTGCGCGTGCCCCACCGCAGCTTCCACCGCCAATTTTACTTCTTGCGCCATAAAAACGCTCACGGCAGCGCCGCCATCGAGCGTTGGGTGCAGTTATGCCAGCGTCTCGACAGCGCAAACTGATGCCCCGCAGATCCAAACTGGCCCGCGCAGCGTAGTCACATAAGATGCGCCCCCCGCTGCTCATAACCGCCGACGAAAGGACTGCGCAAGGGCATGTTATGCTGCACCTCGCCGTGCCAACCTATTCCGCCGACGAATGCTTACAGCGTGTGGCGAAGTTTGCCGACAAGGGCGCATTCGAATCGTTGTTTCGCGACCATGGGCCCCGGCTCAAAGCCTACGCGCAATCTCTTGGGGCCAGCGCCGCAGTGGCCGATGAAGTGGTTCAAGAGACCTTCTTGAACGTGTGGCAACGCGCCAAGCAGTTTGATCCGGCGCGCGGCTCGGCAGCGGCTTGGTTGTTTTCGATCGCTCGCAACACCTTCATTTCACACGTGCGCCGTCAGCGCCGATTCGAGGTTCGGGTTGACGATCCTGCGTTTGTCAGCAGCGATCACACGCCGGAGCAACTGGCTTCCTCGGCGCAAAGCCAACAACAACTGCAGGCGGCGCTGCAAACGCTTCCGCCGGAACAAAAACAAGTAATAGAGGCGGCGTATGGACGCGGCCTGCCGCTGTCTGAGGTGGCTCAACAAAACGGTTTGCCCCTGGGTACGGTGAAGACGCGCGCCCGCTTGGCCCTAGAAAAACTGCGCGCGGTCTTCGCGCCAAAGGATCTGTCATGACGGGGAGCTTCCCTTTGCACCATCTGCCTTCTGAGCTTTTGCTTGAATACAGTGCAGGAACCTTGGACGCGCCGTTGGCGTTGATGACCGCCTGTCACCTGACTCTGTGCCCGCAGTGCCGAACCGCCGCCGGGCAGCTGGATGAAGTGGGCGCCGCGCTGGTGCATGAACGTAAAGGGGAGGCACAAACCGCTTTGGCCGACGGCGCTTGGGAGCGGCTGGCCGGGCGTTTGAACGACCTGCAAACGCTGCCAGAGAGAGCACCTTCAAACTCAGGCTTACAAACCGCCTTGCCGCGGGCCCTCCTTGAATGCTTGCCAGAACAACGGGTGCGATGGCGTCCCTGGCTTCCTGGCGTCAAAGGCATGACCTTGCAGCTGGACAAGGCGTGCGCACCTGTGCGACTGGTGAAGTTCGCGCCGGGAGTGCGTGTGCCCTTGCATGATCACAAAGCGACAGAGCTTGTGCTGGTGCTCGATGGCGTCATCCATGAGGATGGCAATCGCTACGCGCGAGGTGATGTGGCCATCGCGGAACCAGGGCATGCCCATGAACAAATCGTTGATTTTGGATCGGAATGTGTGGCTCTAATTCTCAATCAGGGACGGTTGCTTCCGCTGACGTTGTGGGGCCGCATCCTCAAGGCAATCACCGGCGTTTGAAAACAACCAACGGCTTGGTGTTCCAACCGCGAGGCCGCCGGCGTCAAATGGGCCGGCAATCGGCCGCCAGATGCCACAGCGCGCGGGCGTTGCACATTTGAAGGCTGCGCTGCTCCGACAAATCGGTTTCATTTTGGGAGCGCTCGAAACACTCCACGGGTTCTGTAGACCGCGCGCACTGACACAATGTGATGTTGTAGTCATCTGAAGCTGACAGTCTCCGGTCGGCCTCATTGAAGCAGTCCACAGGGCTGGTGTTCGTGGCGCCCATGCACAACCGCATCGCTTGGTCTTTGCTAAGCAGCGTACGATCTTCCGCGGTTTTGTAGCATCCTAACGGGTAACTGGGCTCTTCCGGTCGTTGCGCATTGGCAGGTGGTGTTCCCTGAGGATTCAAGGGCGACGCTTGAGTCAGTAGGACCCCTACGGTGACCATGATGCCTGCCTGGAACCTCATACGACGGTTTCCAGCAAACACCGTGCCGACCAAGCCAGGTAGAAAGGGTGGGCGCGACAGATCCGACAGCTTCACCGCTGCGTAAGGGACCTGTGGAGCTCAAGGCCCGACGCCCCAAAGAGGATACATTGGCGAGCTTGCCTGGCTCGGGTGACGCGTCCGCAGCCGCCCACGAGTCCCTCAGGCGCGCTGTCACGGCCTTTCGAGAGGCACTTGTCGAACGTAAACAATCACCGCAAGTTGCGCTATTGTCGCGCGCTTGGGCGGTGCACCATGCGCTGTTGCAGATCCGCAAACTTGAACAACGCAGCGCCTTAGGCGACGCGCGTAACAGTCCAAAACCCTAACGACGTGGGAGTAAGCAATGCTTGAGAAACAACGAATGGCTCTTGGTGTATGCGGCGTCGCCGTCATGTCTGCGCTGGGCGCAGCGGCCTGCGGTGGAGACGAAGCCGACACCCCGCAAGGGGGGCTGTATCAAGCTGTCGTGCAAACCCAACAGGCGGAAGTGGGTGGTGGCATCCCGCAGCGGCTGCGCTTCGGCGCCAACGAACGCATCGAATTGGACATTCCTGGCGAGGTGGCGCCCATGCGTGTTGGCATTACGGTGTCGCTAGTTACCGGCACCGTGCGACGGGGTCAGCACCCAGTCAACGACGCGGGGCTTTTGGTGCAGCCGCAAGGTTTGCTGTTCGCCGTGCCCGTGCGGGTGCGCCAGCCTGTGCCTACGCCCCCCCCGGGCCGCACTTATGTTTCGGTCGTGATTCCCGACAACGGCACCGAATTCGTCGCGCGCACGGCAGGCCGTCGAGTGTCTGGACCCGAAGAGGCTTTAGGAGGCCTGGAGATTTGGGAAGGCGAAGGCGACAGCTCTGGCTTGTGGGGATTTGCGGAAGTTGCCGCCCCCATCGACCTGTCACCCGAGGTCAGGGGCTTGAGCAACTAAAACGGCGTGCAAACGTCTTTCTGGTTGTGAAGGCCCCTTCGCGGGTGTCCCTCACCCCGCCTTCTTACAAGACTTCGTGTAGCCACAAGGCTCGATGCAAGCCTCCGCACCCCACTGGCCATTTACGCACAAACGGCCGCGGCCGTTGGGCCGGCAGATGTGTTGGTTGTTCACGCATTCCGTGCATATGCCACCTTCGCAGGCTTCTTTGCACGCCGGTTGCGATTGCCATACTCCGTTGGCCCCACAGCGTCGAGGTGTCTTCGATGCGCACTCCTCTGCCCCAGGAACGCATTCGCCTTTACATTGGCCGTCGCCGTCGTCACAAAGGTATCTGCACGACTCAGTGTCCTGCCACTGACCATTGCCCGTGCATACCTGGGCCTTGCCATTGCTGCACTGTTTTGCGCCGGGAGAACAACTCCCTTTGCATTCACCGTCTTGGCAAATGTTGCGGCACTTGTCGCCGCTTACCCAGGCACCGGCTTGACTGCAGGTTTGAGGCGCTCCGTTGTCGCAAACGCGTGCGCCCGGCTTGCAAGCGCCTTTGCACGATCCTTGTTCACACAGAAATTCGCATGCGGGCGGCTTATCCCAATTGCCACTGCTGCTGCAGGTGGCCGGGGCGCCGGAAATGCACTCGCGCGCCCCGGGCACACAGGTTCCAACACAGACCCCCGCCGAACAGATCGCGCCACACGCCTCTCCCCTGTCCCATTGGCCGGCGCTATTGCACGTTGTGGGCACTTTGTCGTCGCAGTTTTTGCGTCCGGGAGTGCACACGCCGAGGCAGGTGCCTTCGTTGCACAGGAACGGACAAGTCGAGTCTTTGACCCAAGAGCCCTGAGGACTGCACAGTTGCGCATCTTGGCCCTCGCAACGTCGCCTGCCAGGAACGCACGAACCTTCACAGGTTCCGCCAGTGCAAGCGAAGGGGCAAACGTCGTCCTGCACCCACCTAGCTTGCGGCGAGCAGGTGCGGGGACGCAGGCCCGCACACTCGCGTTGCCCGGGTGGGCATTCGCCCGTGCAGTTGCCCTGTTCGCACAGGAACGCACAGGCCGTACTGGCCACCCAGTTGCCAGTGCTGTCGCAAATCCGAGGTACTTTCCCTTCGCACTCTTGAGAGCCGGGTTTGCACTGCCCTGTGCATTGACCGTTAGAACACAGGGCTCACGGTACAGGCAGCCAGGAACAACGCGCAAACCACAAGTCGAGGCTTTGGGTACTTCATAGGTGCGTGTAATGAAAGCAGGTGCCAGGCCAAAATTCCCGTGCAAAGGCGATTTCACGCAATTTTGAAGCGTTCGGGGCCTTTTTGTAACCCGTTCCCTGCTTCTTTTGGGATTCGGCGTCAAAAACATTGGGCCCCGCACGAAAGGGAAACATTACCGAGCGGGAACGCGGCCCGGTGTTTCTCGTAACGCGGCCATCATCGCTTCCACGGTTGTGGGCTTGGTTAAATGCGCGTCAAAACCGGCCTGCTCGGACTTCTGAACGTCTTCGGGCTGCCCATACCCAGTGAGAGCGATGAGCAAAACTTCGTTGCCCAGATGGCGGCGAAGGCGCGCGGCCACTTGGTAGCCATCGAGGTTGGGCAGGCCTATGTCAACAATTGCCACGTCATGACGCCCCTCAACGGCCCGTCGCAAACCTTCTTCGCCATTACTAGCGATGTCCACCCGGTGGCCGAAGGCCTCGATCAACTCTTTGAGCCCTTCGCGATTGTCGTCGTGGTCTTCAACCACCAAAACGCGGAGGACTCGATCTTGCGTTGCCGCAGGCGGCGACGCTGTTGGCGCTTTGGCCACATCAACCGCGCGTGGCAACGAAACCGTGAACTGCGATCCCAGTCCTTCGCCCTCGCTTCGGGCGCTAATGGTTCCCCCGTGCAGCTCCACCAAGTTGCGGGCGATGGTGAGGCCAATGCCCAATCCACCTTGCGCGCGATCCAGGGAGCCTTCCGATTGCACAAACAGCTCAAACACTTGCACAGTCATCTGCTCAGAAAGACCCACCCCGGTGTCCGCCACCTGCACGATGATTTGATCACCATCACGCGTCGTGCTCACGTCAACCCGGCCACCACTAGGCGTATACTTCAAGGCGTTGGTGAGCAGGTTGGTTAGCACCTGTTCCATGCGCGTGGCGTCTGCGTTCACGAGCAAAGGTTGCGCGCCAAGGTTCAGACTTAGCGCAATGTCTTGAGCGGCATAAGCCTGCTCTAGGGGGCTTGCGGCGCTGGCAACCAAAGCGCGCATGTCCATTGCCTGGGGTGATAGGTTGACTTTGCCTGACGTGACACGGGACACATCGAGCAGATCGTCGACCAGCCGGGCCAAGTGATCGCACTGGCGCCGCATCACCTGCAACGGCCGCGGAACCGCTTGCCCTTGAGGCAAATGCAATCGCGAAACGTCCACGGCGTGCGAAATTGCGGCCAAAGGATTGCGCAGCTCATGACCTAGCATCGCCAAGAATTGATCGCGCAACGAAATCTCGTTTTCACGCTTCTGCAGCAGGTCGCGCACTTGATATTGCCGGTTGCGCGCGCGCAGGGCCGCTTGGGTCGCAGACACCAGCGTGAAGCGCGACACCGGTCGCTCGAGCACGGTTACATTGCCCAACATCTGGGAGATTCGTAAAGCGCGGGCCTCGTCATTTTCGCCGCGGCTCAAAAACACAAGCACGGGAAAATCGGACCAAGCCGGTTGCGCGGCCACCGTCGCGCCCATGGCCTGAAGGTTCGCCGGTGTGAGCACTTCTTGGGTAACGAGAAAGGCGCCAACGCCCTTTTGGGACTCTGCCAAAAGTGTTTCAACGCTTTCACACAGCACGGTCACGACCGCGGCGTCGGCCAGCGTTTTTTCAACCAACGCGGCGTCGCGACCAAATGGCGCGCACACCAAAACCCGCTCGTCTCGATCAGCAAAATTAGGCGTCGGCATCTGAAAGCAACGGTTCAGAAGAACCCGTGTCTCAAGATCCTACACAAGTTGACACACACGGGGCCGGGATGATCTAAGTGTCGTGTGGCCGAGCAAAATCAAGCAGTGACGAAGGAAACCGGGGCTTTGGCGATGGAGATGGAGGGCGCGGATTTTGGGGACAAGCGA
>JBBSJE010000332.1:0-6279 GCA_038257535.1 Polyangia bacterium | reverse complement strand
GCTTGTGGCGCTTCGGGCAGCCAACGCTGCAAGGGATCAGTAAGCGCCAATCGGCCCTCCGCGACCGCGTGCATGCTCAAAACGCTGGTGCACAGCGGCTTGGTAAGCGACGCCAAGTCATATGACGTAGAAGCGGTTGTGGCCGGTAGGTCGACCCCACGCACGCCAAAGCTCATGCACTGCCCAAGGGGTGGCAAGTGCGGCGCGCCAACAGCGATTGCCAAACCGGGCACCACGCCCTGAGACACAGCGGCATCGGCCACCTGGCCCAGCCGGCGAAAGGGAAGCGAGATGGCTTTTGGCGTCATGAAATGCGGGGGGTGCTGCGAAGAGACATGCTGGCTCGAACTTAAGCAAAGTTACGTTTTTTCACGGCAGGGGGCTGCGGAAATTGTTTTTGCGGTCAACATATACGAGGTGTCGCCCTTTGTAGGTATTATGGCGAGTTCATGTTGCGGCCTTTGGGGCCCTATCGTCCCGAGCTAGAAGTTCTCATGAAACTGGGCGCGTACGAGCTTCTCGAGCGCATTGCCGTTGGCGGCATGGCGGAGGTGTATAGGGGGCGCGCCGTTGGTGAGGGTGGCTTTGAGAAGCTTGTTGCGATCAAGCGCATTTTGCCGCACTTGGCGCGCGACAGCCGTTTTGTGAGCATGTTGGTGCAGGAGGCACGCATCCACGCGGGGCTTTCTCACCGCAACATCGTTCAAATTCACGATCTGGGGCAGTCCGAAGACGATGAGTATTTCATCGTTCTTGAATACGTTGATGGTCGCGACTTGGGGGCTTTGCTGCAAGTGATGTCCAGAGCCGCTGCACCTGGCAACCGGCTGGGCGATGCGGTGGCCTTGCATGTGGTGATCGAGCTGGGTTTGGGCGTTCATTGTGCGCATGAGCTTTGCGGCGGCGATGGGCAATCGGCGGGCCTGGTTCACAGGGACATCTCCCCGTCGAACGTGCTGGTTTCGTATGCGGGCGAAGTGAAGCTTTCCGACTTCGGCCTGGCCAAGCGGCAAACCGATCAATCGGTGGTGGGATCACTCAAAGGCAAGCTTGCGTATATGTCGCCCGAACAAGCGCGACGTTGGCCGCTGGACCGCCGCAGCGACATCTTCTCATTGGGCGCGGTGCTGTTCGAGTTGCTTACGGGGCGGCGGCTGCGCGAGATCGAAGATGAAGGGGAGGGCTGGCGGCTGGTGGCGTCGGGCGTGATGTCCTCACCGCGCAGCTTGCGACCGGATATGCCCGCGCCGCTGGAAGGCTTGCTTAAAGGCGCGCTGGCCCCCGATCCCAAGGACCGGTTTCAAGACGCCGCGGCGTTTGTGAACGCGGCCAAACAGGCGTTGGAACAGGTGGCGCGTCCGCATGCGGGGGAGGCATCCGAGCTGCAGTTGGTGTTGCGTAGCTTCTTGCCACCGGGCGCCCCGCGGCCGGAACAACCGCCAAGCCGCGTGATTCGTTTACAATCGCAGTTTTTTGGGTCACCCGGGCTGTCGCAGGACATGGGGACGACGCGCCCTGGTCCGATGGGGGCGCGCGTCCCCGTAGGCACGCCGCCGCCGCCACAGCCGCCCGCCCAAGCGCAAAAAGCCACGCTGCAGGGCACCCCCCCGGTGCCGCCGATTCCGCTGCAACATTCCAGGGCGTCGCTGCCGGGGCCCGTCACACCGCCGGCACCGCTTACCGCTTTTCCCCGCACAAGCCCGGCAGCGCCGCTTCGAGGCCCAGCCTCCCAGCAACGTCGCCGCCATTCCCCGCCACCCGAGCGGGTGCCCGCCGATGATCTTCTGCCAGTGGCCGGAGAGTTGGCGTTGCCCCCTCGCCACGACCGACCGGCGCCCTCCGCTCAGCTGGCGTTGCAAATACCGCCATTGCGACAGGTTGAATCAATGAACCCCCACACAGTGGGCGGTGAGTCAGTCGTTCAAAGATCGCCCTCGAGTGTGCCGCCCGCGGTTGCCCGCGCCACGCCGCTGCGGCTCACACCAGCGCGGCCAACACCAGCGCGTGCGACGCCAGCGCGGCCAACACCCGCGCGGCCCGCGCCGTTGGGGGCAACACCGGGGGGCGCGATCGTTGGCCGGCAGCCCTTGATGGAGCTTGAAAGGCCGTTGACGCTCTCGCCGAGGGCAGCTGCCTTGGCCATGGGAACCCCTGGCATAGACCCGGCGGCGGTGACGCCGCGATTGATTGCGCGATCAAGCGCAAGCCGGGCGTCGCCTAGCCGAGCGGTGTCGCCGCGGCGGCTCCTGCCTTCGCTTTTGGGCTTGCTGTGCATGGTCGCCCTAGCCACACATTTTTTCGTTGTGCCCCTGCCGGTGTTGTTGCGTTGGTCGCAGCCGGCCAAGTTGGTGGTGCAATCGGTGCCAGAAGGCGCGCAGGTTTGGCTGGATGGCGAGCTTTTGCCCGAGGTTACGCCCACCTTCTTGAATGTTGCGCGAGATCGAAAACCGCATGTTTTGCAACTTCAAAAGGAAGGCTTTCAACCTGTGGTGCGAGCGGTGCGGTTTGATCGCAGCGTGCGGCTGACGGTGAACGCGCATCTCATCGCCGCCGAGGGGCTGCATTTTCGTCAGCTTCCCAAAGAAGCTTTGCCACAGGGTGCGCAGGGGGGCGCGCGAGCTGAGGATTCTTCCAGCGCGCCCGATTCTTTGGTGCCATCGGCGGCGGCCTCTGTGATCAAGGACGATGGCCAAGAGCGGGTGCGTGCGCACAAGCGGCGCAAAGCACCGCGAGCGAACCGGCCCAAATCCCGTCGCCGGTCACATTGAGGTGTCGCCGCGCGCTTGGGGCTTGGGTGAACCGCCCGGAACCTGTGCGCCGCCACTCTTTGTGGCTTGCGCTTCGGCCGCGCACGAACACGGACACGCGGCGTTTGATGCTTCGGACTTCAGTTGTGTTGGGCCTGTGACGGTTAAGTAGGGGCGCAGGCGCTGAAGCGTTTTGGCGCCAAAGCCTTTAACCCGCACAAGTTCCGCCACGGTTCGGAAGGGGCGCCGCTCGCGGTGCTCCATGATGCGGCTGGCTTTGGAAGGACCCACACCAGGCAGCTGTTCCAGCTCTTGCTGACTGGCCGTGTTCAGATTGACCACACCCGCAAACGCCGAGGCGCCCCAGGCCGGCGAGGAGATGCAAGCCATGGTGATGACGGCGTAGACCAGCAGTGTGGGAGGCAGCCGTGAAAGCGCGAACCTCAAACGGCATAACGAAGATTGTGTTGGCATGCTGGCTTATCGGCCGCGGGGCCGCAAAGTTGCGTGGCAATTCGCCAGCGGTTTGCGGCATTCAGCAAGCAAAACTTGCGTGCCAAGCTGTGCTGCCGCTTGCGCACTCCGCCCCGGCGCCTTAGGCTGCGTTTAGATTCGGAGCCGGACTTGTCAGCGTCATCAAAAGCGAAGACAGCCCTCCGTACGCCCTTGGAACCACCTGCACTGCGTGCCGTGGCTCCCGCGTTGCAAACCATTGGCTGGCGGGAATGGGTGTCGCTGCCAGAAATGAAATTGGGGCGCATCAAGGCAAAGGTGGACACGGGCGCGCGCAGCTCGTGTTTGGACGCCGTTGACGTGGAAGTGGCAGGCACTGGGCGTCACCGCAATGTGACGTTCGTTGTGCTCCACGAAGTCGACGGCAAAACCCAAAAGCTGCAATGCGAATGCCCGCTCATTGATGAACGCTGGATTACGAGCTCCGACGGGCGGCGCGAGTTTCGGCCTGTGGTGAAAACGCAGGTGCGACTGTTCGACGACACATGGTCAATTGAAGTGACATTGACCTCACGAGCCGTCATGGGCTTTCGAATGTTGTTGGGCCGCGAGGCCATTCGAAAAAGGTTTGTTGTAGATCCCGCTCGTTCTTTCTTGGCTGAAAGAGCGGCTCGACTCAAGCGGCGCAAAGCCGCGATTCGGAAAGCCAAAACCTCATGAAGATCGGCATATTGTCGCGCAAGGCATCGCTTTATTCCACGCGCCGGTTGGTGGCAGCCGGCCAGGCGCGGGGCCACGAAGTTCGTGTGGTGGATTATTCGCGCTGTTATATGAACATCACCTCGCATTCGCCGCAGGTGTTGCTGGCCGGGCAACCCTTAACCTTCGATTGCATCATTCCGCGCATCGGCGCCTCGATGACCTTCTACGGCACCGCGGTGGTTCGTCAGTTTGAGATGATGGGGGTGTTTCCCGCCAATGAGTCGCAAGCCATTTCGCGGTCACGCGACAAGCTGCGTGCGTTGCAATTGCTGGCGCGCGCGGGCGTGGGTTTGCCGGTGACAAGCTTTGCCCGTTCAACCAAAGACATCAACGGCGTTATCGACATTGTGGGTGGCGCGCCTTTGGTGATCAAATTGCTGGAAGGTACGCAGGGCAAAGGCGTGGTGCTTACGGAAACCCGCAAGGCGGCTGAATCTGTGATCTCGGCGTTTCGTCAAATGGACGCCAACATTCTGGTTCAGGAGTTCATTGCCGAAGCGGGCGGCTCAGACATTCGCGCGTTTGTGGTGGACGGCAAAATTGTGGCCAGCATGAAGCGCCAAGGGCCAGAAGGAGAATTCCGATCCAACCTTCACCGGGGCGGCACCGCCAGCGCCGTGAAGCTCACGCCCGAAGAGCGCGCCACCGCCATTCGCGCCGCCAAGGTGCTGGGCCTGCGCGTGGCTGGTGTTGACATGTTGCGATCCAAGCATGGGGCTTTGGTTGTTGAGGTCAATTCGTCGCCAGGCCTTGAAGGCATTGAACGCGCCAGCGGCAAAGACGTGGCGGGCTCGGTGATCGAGTTTTTGGAAAAGAACGCGCGCTTTGGCGACACCAAAGATCGCATCAAAGGCTAAGCCTCAAGGGTCTCCTCGCGGTGCCTAAACGCCGCGGCGGGGATCCCACCTGTCAGCCAGCGCGTCGCCCAACAAGTTGCATCCCAAAATCACCAACGCCAAGGTCACGCCTGGCACCGCGGCCATATGCGCCGACCGCCATAAGTAGGTGGTTCCTTGCGCCAGCAACGCGCCCAAGCTGTACGGCACGGGGGGACCCAAGCCCAAAAATGACAAGCTGGCTTCCGCCATCACCACGCCGCCGAACCCAAAGCTGGTTTGCACGATGAGCGGGCCGGCCATATTGGGAAGCATGTGGCGGAACACCAACCGCGGCAGCCGTGCCCCCGCCACGCGTGCGGCCAGCACAAACTCGCGCCCGCGCAATGACAGCGCCAAGCCGCGCGCCAGCCGCGCGTAGCCCACCCATCCGGTTAAGCACAGCGCAAAAATCAGATGTTTGACCTCAGGCTTGGCCACCAGCGCCACCACAGCCAAGTTGAGCACGATCCCGGGAAACGACAACACCACATCCACCACGCGCATCACCAGCTGATCAAGCCAGCCGCCCACGCTTGCGGCCCAGGTGCCGATGAGCGCGCCCACGACCAAGCTGATGGCGCACGTTGCGCTGGCGATGAACAAAGACAAACGCAGGCCGTGCAACAACATCGAAAGCAGGTCAATCCCGTTTTCGTCGGTGCCAAGCCATGCCTGTAAGCTAGGCGCAGCCAGCGCGCGATCCAGATCTGGTTGCACCGGCGAGTGTGGAGCCACGAACGGGCCCACAACGGCGGCCACAAAAAGCAGCGCCATGACGAGGGCCCCCGCGCTGGCCGACGGCCTTCGCCACCACCAAGCGACCCGCCTCACGTTTGATCCCCTTGCACACGCAGTCGGGGATCGAGCGCTGCGTAAGCCAGATCCACCAGCAGATTGGTAAGCACATAAACGATGGCGATGGTCAGCACAACGCCTTCGATCACCTTCCAATCGCGCACCGCCAACGCGTCCAGCATCAAGGTTCCCAACCCCGGGCGACCGAAGATTCTCTCTGTGACAATCGCGCCGCCCAAAAGCCCTCCCAGCTGCAAGCCCGCCACCGTGATCACCGGCAGCAGCGCGGGACGTAAGGCGTGTCTGCGTAGCGCTTGCGCTTGGGACAGGCCTTTGGCCGCGGCCGTGCGCATAAAATCTTCCGAAGACGTTTGCAGCAATGACGTGCGTGTCATGCGTGTAAGCAGTGCCGCCAAATGCACACCCAAGGTAAGCGCTGGCAACACCAAGGCCGCCAGTGTGTCCGCTGGATCGGCGGGGCCTGGCAGCCATTTCAGGTCCACATAAAACCAGCGCAACAACAAGGGTCCCATCCACAGCGACGGCACGGCCAAGCCCAATATGGCAAACCCGCTGGCGCCGGCGTCGATCCAGGTGCCGGGCCGCCACGCCGCGAGCAGCCCCAAAGGCAGCGCCAAGCTTAG
>JBBSJE010000331.1:0-6297 GCA_038257535.1 Polyangia bacterium | reverse complement strand
GGCGGCTCCCGAGCCATTGCCGAAAAAGAAAACCAGCCTGTCCAACCGTAGGTTTATCTGTTCAGCGCGTTACGATTACCTTGAAACCGTCCTACGCCTGCCACCGGAAGCCTCACAAGTCTGACTTTGCGACAGCCCTGGGGACGCACCCCTTCTGGGTACGGCCGAGGCCGCGGCGTTCTTCCGGGGCATGACCGCTGGGATCATGGAACGCGGCAAAACGCGCCCCGGGGAAAAAACCGTTGTCGATGCGCTTTGCCCGGCGGCAGAAGCACTCGATCAGGCCGCCCAACAGACTCGCGGGCTGACCGAAGCGCTGCACGCCGGATGGCAAGCGGCTCGCAAGGGCGCCGAGGCCGCGATCGCGATGAAGGCCCAACATGGCCGCGCTGCCTATTTTCAGGACCAGTCGATCGGAAAGGAAGATCCAGGGGCTTGTGTTGGCGTCTTGATTCTGCAGGCGTTTTATCAGTGTGCGCAACACACGACGATTACGGGCGAAACACAGGCCGGCCAGGCGAGTGTTGAAGACCTGTCGATATAAGCTCGCTGCCACTCCATGCGAGGCGCTCCGCCTTTGTGCCGCATCCCTGCGTGGGTGCGGCACAAAAAGCTCGTGGCTTAGAGGCGAACGATCATCATCAGCCCGATGGAGCGCATGTCCGAGCGGGACATTCCCATGGCCGTTTTGCCTAGCAGGTTGTCGAAGCTGAATCGAAGGCCCAAGTCGATCGTAGGGCTCACGTTCGCGAGCACCCCAACGCCGAGCGGAATCCGGTAGTTATCGCCGAAGTCGGAAAGCTGGCCAGTGATACCGGTAAGCAACTTCAACGAAATCTGGTCTGACGTTTGAAACTGCAGCTCCAAGGGAAGGAACAGCTGATCATTGTGATCATCCCGATTGGACAGCATCACGCCAATTTGCGGGTCGAAGTGCAGCGCAACCGCATCGGTGAAATGTACTTTGCCGGCGGCGCCGATCGTCCACATAACGCCAGTGGTGGGATTGGAGATCGGCAAGAGGAACAAAGAAGAATGCAGCGAAAGGTGGAAGTCACCGTACAGCAGTCCGTACAGGAAATCGAAGCCGACGTTGTTGTAGACGTTGGGGCACTTGCCATCGCCGCTGCCCGTAACGCACAGACCAACGCCCGGAAGCGACTGCCAGCCCATGGGGCCGGTGTGCAGCAGTCCGATCTGAATCGTATCCGTGATTGAATAGTGGATGTCCGGAGCCAGCGACGTCGGCTGGCCAAAGGTGTCCTTGCTTGCGTTAACCAGTGCCAATAGATGCAAGGTCAACAAGCCTTTTGGACCTTGCACGCCACGACGAACGGAGACGTGTCCCATCTCAGCGTCGCTAACGTGCGGAACGTCGCCACCACCCCTCGTCACCTGGGCCTCGGCACTGGCCGTTGAAAAACCAGCGACCATCAAAGCACTGGTCGCACCGATCAAAAATCGTCGTAGCATCTTGTCCCTTCGAGGAAGCCCGGAAAAAGCGGGCTCCATTGCGCGCCTGAATGATTTCGGCGCAGCCACCGCCGGACATCATATCCAGCGGGAACGTCTTCAATATCACGAATCGTGAGCGGTCAACCGACCAATCGCGCCGCATGTCGCGATTCTCGCCGCGGCACTCCCCGGCGTGCGGAGCGGGGTTCTCGGCGTAGCAGGACAGAACCAGACAGCCAATGCCCGTAGCCCTGGGCCCCGAATTACGCTATAAGCCGCGCCGTGGCAACACCCAGCGATATGAAGGTAGATGCACTTGTGATTGGCGCCGGCCCCGGTGGTTACGTGGCCGGCATTCGGCTCGGCCAACTGAAGAAAAAGGCCGTCGTAATTGAGAAGGAAAAAGCCGGGGGCGTTTGCCTCAACGTGGGCTGCATTCCTTCGAAAGCGCTGATCAACGCCTCGAAGACCTTCGACAAGATGAAGCACGCCGATGAGATGGGCTTGTTTGCCGACAACATCCGGCTGGATATGGGCCGCATGCAAACCTGGAAGGACACCGTCGTCAACAAGCTCACCGGCGGCGTCAAAACGCTTCTGAAAGCCAATGGCTGCGAGTTCAAACAAGGAACAGCCAAGTTCACGGCAAAGAACACGGTGCAGGTGCAAAGCAGCGAAGGCAGCTACAACATCGAAGCTGACCACATCATCATCGCCACTGGCTCGCGGCCCATTGAGATTCCCGGCTTCAAATTCGACGGCCAGCGTGTGGTGGATTCCACCGGCGCCTTGGCGTTTGGTGAAGTGCCGCCGCGCCTGGTGGTGATTGGGGGCGGCTACATTGGCATGGAGATCGGCACGCTCTACGCCAAGCTGGGCAGCAAGGTCACCGTGGTGGAAGCGCTGCCGCGTTTGTTGCCCGGCACCGATCCAGAATTGGCGCAGGTGGTGAACAAGAAGCTCAAAAAGCTGGGCGTAGAATCGTTGGTGAACACCAAGGCCAAAGGCTGGGAAGAAAAAGGCGATCACGCCTTGGTCACCGTGGAGACCGCCGAAGGCGAAAAACAAATTCAGGCCGATAAGATTCTTGTGGCCGTGGGTCGTAAGCCCAACACCGAAGGCTTGGGGCTTGAAGAGCTTGGCGTCAAGATTGAGCGCGGCTTCATCTTGGTGAACCAACGCCAAGAAACCAACGTGCCTGGCATCTACGCCATTGGCGACGTGGCCGGTCAACCGATGCTGGCGCACAAAGCTTCAAAAGAGGGCGAGGTGGCCGCAGAAGTCATCGCTGGCAAAAACGCCGCGATGGACGCGCGCGTGGTGCCTGCGGTGATTTTTACCGATCCAGAAGTTGCGTCTGCCGGGCTGACAGTGGAAGAGGCGGAACAAAAAGGGCGCAAGGTACGCACCGGGAAATTTCCTTTCGTTGCTCTGGGCCGCGCCATCGCCAACGCCGACACCGATGGCTTTGTGAAGGTGGTGATCGACGCCGAAAGCACCGAGGTGCTGGGCATCCATGTGGTGGGCAACGGCGCCTCCGACATGATCGCCGAGGCAGCCTTCGCAATCGAAATGGGCGCCTTGGTCGACGATCTTGGCCTGACCATTCACGCCCACCCCACCCTGCCCGAGGCGCTCATGGAAGCGGCCAAGGCGGCGCAGGGCGAAGCGATTCACGTACAAAATCGCTAAGAATCTCAATTGCTGGCCTGTGTGGCTCCGCAAAAACGCATCCACCACATCTTGTCTTACGCCTTTCGTCACCTACCCCGACTTGCACTCGCGCCCGCCGCTTAAGCCACAGGCCTATCTGCCTGACGAACACGCCCAACATCCGCGACGTGAGCACGGGGTCACGCGCCATCTGGTAGCGCAGGCGATGGGGCACCGTAAGCACCCTTTGTTACGCAGCCCTCGCAAGGACGCCCCCCACCAGGCCGGGCTCGACTGGTGTAATTAATGTCCCACCGGGGTGCCTTGCGAGAGCAAGCTTCGGCGCAGCCGCGTTCGGTTGGATACCGCAGAGCGTGGGCGTCAGCATGAAAGCCGTCGCCTGCGCTTACCAGATTCGTTCAATGCCATAGTCATCAAAAGCGGTATCACCGCTAACGACCTGAAGCCTTTCGCAAAGAGCCTGGGCGACGAGCATTCGATCGAATGGATCCTTATGGTGAAACGGCAGGTCCGCGACTTGCCCAATGTGCTCGAGTTCGAGATTCAGCAACCCAATCTGGTTTATCGCCAGTTGCTCACGCAACCATAGACCGGCTCGCGTCGGTAGGGTCAGCTTGCCGATACTTGCCTTTATCGAGATTTCCCACGCCGAAATGACGCTGAGCTTTGGCTCGTTGTTCGGATCGAGAAAGAACGTCGCCGCTCGACGGGGGAGCTGCGGGCTATCGGTGGTTATGTAGAGGAACGCTTGCGTGTCCAGCAGGTATTGCATCGGAAGTGCTAAGGCTCGAAATCAGACATACCCGGAATGGGTGCATCGAAGTCGTCCGCAATCTGAACTTTTCCTTTGGCGGTCCCGAGGCGCCGGCCGACGCCTGGGCCTTCAATCGGAACCAACCGCACCATCGGAGTACTATCCTTGGCGATCACGATCTCTTCTCCCCTGCGCGCAGCGTCTATCAGCCGCGACAGTTGCGTCTTCGCCTCATAGATGTTCACTACGGTCATCAAGGAATTCTAGTCTAGTCGGTTGGTCTAGGCAAGGTACCCGCCCGAACCGCAGGACGTATAAACACCAATATCTTCTGTTAACTAGCGTAATCCACCAAACCGTACCCGCCCCTTTGCGCCGGGCGAGTAGCGGCCGAAGAGGGCGCGCGGCCAGTGTAGGCGGGCCGGCCCGGACTCTCAGCGTCCGGCGGTGGCGGTCGCCTTCACGCCCACGCCCCCTTCGACGCTTTTCAGCAGTTGTCCCGCCTGAAGGGGAGTCGTTGGTTCACTTTGGTTCACCAAGGCCACTTCCGGGAGCGGCACGGTGGACGGCTTGGTGCGATAGAAGTCGGCCAGGGTCATGGGCTGCGCGACGCGGGCCACCCGGATTCGTGCCGGCTGCATTGCCAGCGCTGTCGGATCCGTCAGTCGCGCGAAGGTCGCGTGAGTCTTCAAAAACGTCTGCTCATGCGATGCCGCTTTTTCCGCTGGAGCGATGCCCAAAATCTGAAAAACCTTCCCTTCGTGGGACACGAAGGTCACTAAGCCAGAAAGCTGGGTCTGTTCGATCTTGGCCGTGAATCGACTGGAGGCTGAAGGCATGCTGGTGATCGGCCGCATCGGCTCGCCGACCGCCTGCACCACAGTCTTCGAAAAGAACTGGCGCAAACCTTCCTCGGGGGACGTAGCCGGGGTGATGGTTAGCTGGATGGCCCCGTCTTCCGTGGGAGCAGCCGCCATCACCGCTTGCGACAAGTTCTGCGTCTTCCACCCCTGCGGCATCACGATCGTGAATTTCATCTCCGGGTGCGAAAACGTCGACTCTTTGAAGAAGCCCTGCCGAGGGTTCTCGCCGTAGACCATTCCGTCGAGGACTCTCAGGTACTCATCGTGACGGACGATGGAGCGGCTCAAGTCGGCACTCGTCTTGGTCAGGCGTTCTTTGGTGCGTTCGATGCGCTCGTCGGGCTCGGGGTGAGTCGCGAGCCAGCTCGGTAGCTTTCCGCTGGCCCCGTGTGCCTCGCCTACTCGCTTGAGGGTGGCGAACACCTGGGGCATCTCGCGCACATCGTAGGAGGTCGCGAGCGCGTAACGGAAGCCCAACTCGTCGGCTTGGTGCTCCGCATCGCGGCCATATTTCAGGAACAGCATAGAGAGACCCGCGCCGCCAAGCTGCCCGAGCGATTCAGAGAAGATCGAGCCCAGTCCCAGGCCGATCTGCGCCAGCTGCGCCTTGCTGATCATGCGCACCGAGTGCTTCGCGGTGACATGCCCGATCTCATGCCCCAGGACAGCCGCTAGCTGCGCCTCGGAGTTGAGGTGCGTCATCAGCCCACGCGTAACGAAGATTTTCCCACCGGGAAGGGCAAAGGCGTTGACGGTGGCATCGTCGACCACATCGAACGACCAGGGCAGCGCGGGGCGCTCGGATTGCGCCGCAAGCCTCTGCCCAATGTCGGAAACGTACTTTTGTACGGCGGGGCTGGGGTAAAGGCCGATCGACTGCCGCACCTCGTCCGCTGCCTGGCTGCCCATCTCTACCTCCTGGCGCTCCGACACCAGGGAAAATTCGCGCTTCCGGGTTACGGGATTGGTCGCACACCCGGGCACCGCGACCAAAAGGCCAACGACCAAGGCGCTGCGCACGGAACGCGGGGCCCGCAGACTTGAAGAGAGAGTTCGGACGCTAGGCATACACGCTACCTATCCATTGAAATGGGTGATCGCAAGTGAGCGAGACGGTTGAGAGATGGTGAGGAGTCCGGCGAACAGCGTCCGGTCAGGGCCTCGCCCCACCAACCGCGCCCCTTATACCACCCGGTGCGGCAGGGTCCGCTTGCGACACCCAACGCGCCCGCAGCACAGCGAATGGCGCAGAGTCGACGCCTCACCATCGCCGCACAACCACATGCCTCTTGGCTTTCGCCTGTAGTTGGCTTGGTGTAACGGCCCGCCACAGTGAGGGCACCTCTCGGATCTCACCGCCACCGCCAACCGCTCATCAATCAATTCTAGCGTGCAAAAAAACTCCACTTCCAACCGAGAAAAGGTCATCATCGTTGACCTCCAGTGTGGTAACCGGAGACAAACCCCCTTTGACGCTTTTCGCAAGTTTCTTAAGGGGGTTTGTGCTTTTCTCCCTCAAATATCGCGTTCGGTTTCGACCAAAAGCCCCTC
>JBBSJE010000330.1:0-6298 GCA_038257535.1 Polyangia bacterium | reverse complement strand
TGCGCCCCGTGCGGATAAATGGCGTAGTTGCCTTCAAACCGTTTGAGGCCTAAAAAGAAGCGGCGGTTCAAACGCATGCGTAACTCATCGAGAGCCAGCCACAGGGGCGTTTGCGCAGCCGTTAAACGCTCCGGGGCGTGCCACGAAATGAGATCCGCCCTGACGTCAGCGGCCCGCTGCCGCGCCTGCCCCCTGCCGACGCCCGCGGGCGTAAGCTGCCCAGATTCCTGCAGCGCGATGATCTCCTGGCGAAGCGAGGAGAGGTCCGCGTCGGGCAGCCAATTCTCCATCACCACCCACGACGAGGCGTTCAACTGCGCCAGCCACAAGTCGCAGTCATTCATGCCGGGCTGGGGGGCGGGCGGCGTCATTGAGGGATCCAAACCACACACCGATATCTGGCACGGCGGCCGCTTCGGCCACAGAAAAAGTTTGCGGAATTTCTGTAGACAATTATCCTACATGAGCTCACATGGTGCCAGCCAAGACCCTTTCCCCCGCTCCCCACCCCGCTTCAACCCCCGCCTCCCCGCCCCCCGTGCGGCCGATGGCACGGGCCGAGCGCATCTCCATTTTCGAGCGTGAGGTGCGCGAGCGCCTGTCGCGGGCGGCCATCGAAGTGCTGTTCGCGCGCGCCGACCTGCTTTCGGAAGGGCAGCGGCTAACCCGCGCTGGAAAACAATTGTTCGAGGGGTCCACCATGTTGACCTTGGACTTGGGCCGAACCACCGCGCTGTTTCGCGAAGTGGGGGACGCCGCCACCGCCCGCCGCTTGGCCGCCATGCTGGCCAAGGACACCTGGGCACGCAACAGGGTTCGCCAGATCGCCACCAAAGAAGCCGAGCGGCTCTCGCACACCAAGGTGCGGGAGGTCAGCGCTGAGATGCGGGTGAGCAGCAAAGGGTCAAAAGTTTTGATTGATGTCGATGTGGAGGCCAAGCTGTGATGGTTGTGGCGTCAACCAAGGAATCCGCGGCCAACGATTCGTCCCCCCTGGGGGTAAGCGATGGCTACAGTTTTGCTACGGTGGCGGCCATCACCAGCATCGCCGAAAGCAAGCTGCGCTATTGGGCCCAAACCGGATTTGTGGGGCCTTCGGTGCGTCGAGGCACGCGCCAGCTCTACACGTTTCGCGATCTTGTGTGTGTAAAGGCCGCGGCCGAGCTTGTGGAGCGCGGCTTCAAAACCGCACAAATTCGCGAGGCCTTGTTGGTGGCGCAAACCACGCTTCCAAACGTTGCAGGCTCGCGCGACGCTTTGATGCGCCTACGTGTGGCGTTCAATGGCGTCTCATTGGTGGTGCTGGATGAAGGCGCCGCTTATGAAGTGACCGGCCAGCGCGTGTTTGATTTTGGTTTGGCAGAGCTGGCCGATCAAGCTTCTGCAGCCGAGGACGCCACGCCGCTTGCGCTTAAACCGACCAAGCCAGAGTCGGGGCGCTTGACGGCCTACGATTGGTTTGTCGAAGGCTTGGCGTTGGAAAGCCAAGCGGGCCGCGAGGACGAAGCTGTGGCTTGTTATCGACAAGCGTTGGCGGCGGATCCGGGATTGGCGGCGGCGCACACAAATTTGGGCGGGCTTGCGTATCGACGCGGCGATCGCGACGGCGCGCGGGCGGCGTTTGACAAAGCCTTGGCGATGGACCCCGAACAATCTGAAGCGCGCTTTAACCTGGCCAATTTGATGCTTGAAGACGGCGACATGGACTTGGCCGCTGACGAATACCGGCGGGTGCTGGTAAGCAACCCCGAATTTGCCGATGCCCACTACAATCTGGCCACAGCGCTTGAGGCTCTGGGCAGCCGGGCTCAGGCGCGGCGCCATCTGGGAGAGTACTTGCGTTTGGCGCAGCCGGCGGGCGATGATCCTTGGGTGTTAGACGCCCGCGCGCGCTTGGAAAAGCTTAGATGACACCGCTGTGAGCATCATGGTTCGCGCTTGCTTTGAATTCGGGCTGCCTGTGTTCGCCATTTGCTTGGTGGCGGGGTCGGCGGCAAGGGCGGACAAAGCGGCCGATCCTGATCGCATCTTGATTGCTGCGGGGCCCTCGGTGCAAGGATCCAACCGCGGCGAAGATGATGAACGCCCCCAGCGCGTTGTGAAGCTGCCCGCGTTTCGCATTGATCGCACGGAGGTGACACGCGGCGCCTACGCACGCTGTGTGGCGAAACGCCGGTGCGCGCCGGTGGAAGGGCTTGCGGAATTGAAGGGCGCCGAGCCCACGCAGGCCGATCACCCCGTTACAAACGTCTCGTGGGCGGAGGCGCAAGCCTACTGTCGCTTCGTCAAAGGCAGTCTGCCCACCGAAGCGCAGTGGGAAAAGGCCGCACGCGGCGCCTTGGGGCGCATTTATCCCTGGGGCGATGAGCTTGACTGTGGACGCGCCAATTGGGGAAATTTTGGCAACGAGGGCCCCTGCGCCCAGCGCAACCCCGGCCACCCCGTGGCGGTGGGATCGTATGCATCCGGTGCCACCCCTCAAGGCGTGCAGGACTTGGGCGGCAACGTCTGGGAATGGGTGCAAGACGTTTACGAGGCGGACAAAGCCCGGCGTGTGGTGAAGGGCGGCTCTTGCTGCAGCTACTTTGTGGAGCCGCGCGCCGCCAACCGCAACGCCTGGGCGCCTGCTTATAGAGACGCAGATTTGGGGTTTCGTTGTGTTTATCGCTAGCCGCAAAACGCTGATGCTGCTGGCAGCTGTGGCCTGCCAATGCCTGGCGGGGGTGCCGGCCCGCGCCTCACTGCCCGAGGAAGCGCCGCCCCCCGCGGCCGATGATCCCGACCGCGAGCGCATCTTGCGCTTGCAGGAAGCGCTTCACAGCTTGGTCCACGGGCCCGTGTTGGGGCGCGTGCGCACAGCCATTCGTGTGTCGGAGGCGCGCAGCGGGCGGTTGCTGTTTTCGCGCGCCAGCGACACGTTGATGGACCCCGCCTCGAACCAAAAAATCTTGGCCACGACGGCGGCCTTGTTGCGGCTGGGGAATCAGTTTCGTTACAGCACCGAGGTGTCGGGGCAACCTCCCGACGATCAAGGCCTCTTGGCCGGCGATCTAATTTTGCGGGGCAGTGGCGATCCCTCGTTGTCTGCCCACGATCTTGAAGCGTTGGCCGCCACGTTGGTGGGGCGCGGGGTGCGGCGCATTGCTGGCGATGTGGTGGCGGACCGCCGCTACTTGGGCGTGGACACTTTGGCGCCTCATGCCGCTTCGCCGTTGCACGTGACTCGTTCAGCATTGGTGGTGCGCGTGCGCCCTGGCGATAAAGTCAAAGCGCGGCCGCATGTGTTTTACGAGCCTGCGCTTGAAGGCGTGGTGATCAACAACCGCGCCGTGACCACCGCGCGCGGCCGCACGCGGATCTCTGTGACCATCAGCAACCAAGGTGGTCGCATCGTGATTCAGGTAACGGGGCGGATGGCGTTGCGGCATGCCGGCGTTGTGTTTCGCCGCCGGCCTGGATCGCCCATGCTTTATGCGGCGGCGCTGCTGCATCAAGCGCTGCGCAAACGCGGGGTTGAAATTGCGGGGGCCGCGATCAGCAAAGAGCCGCCCACCAGCCCCGAGGCGCGGTTGCTGGCGCAACACTTCTCGGCGCCGCTGCCCGAGCTGCTGCGCCCCATCAATAAGCATTCCAACAACGATTACGCCGATCGCTTGCTTACAACCCTAGGCGCCCAGATGTACGGCGGCGCCCCCAGTATGGAAAAGGGCGTACGGGCGCTGCGACACGCGATGACCGAGCTTGGGGTTCCCGAAACTTCCTACCGCGCAACCAATGGATCGGGACTGGGACACAACAACCGGTTAAGCCCCGATGGTTTGTCGGGGCTTTTGCGCACGTTGTATTTCGACCCGCGTTTGGGGCCTGAGGTGATGCAATCGCTGTCCGTGGGGGGCGTGGATGGCACCACCAAGCATCGCTTTCGAAGCACACGCGCCGCTCACCTTGTGCGTGCGAAAACCGGCACCCTGAACGGAAAATCATGTTTGTCGGGGTTTGTGGGTGATGAATCCGAGATTCTGGTGTTTTCGATCATGGTGGACCGCATTGGCCGCCGCGGCGTGAACCCCGTTCGCAAGGCGCAGGTGCGGGTGGTGGAAACGCTGATGGGGTACGCCAAAGGCTTGGTGGTGGAAACGCCAGAAGAAGAGAGCGAGCCCGGCACCGACTACGAAGTGGGCGAAGACGTGCTGGAAACCGAGGAGATTGAATCGGGCGAAACCCCAGACAGCACGCACAACGACGACGGCGATGCGGCGGACGATGAAGGAAATCCCGACGAGGGCGGCGGCGATCCCCGCGGCTCATAGGCCGCTCGTGGCCGCTGGCGTACGTTCCTGACACATCGCCCCTGGCCACGTTCCACAGCCCCGCGTATCCTGCGGCTCTTATTTCGCACCCTCATCGAGGGGGCCAGGGAGAGTTCAGACGTGCCAT
Organism: Polyangia bacterium; assembly: GCA_038257535.1. Lineage (GTDB taxonomy): Bacteria > Myxococcota_A > Polyangia > Fen-1088 > Fen-1088 > JAGTJU01. Next base: position 1,861 of record JBBSJE010000330.1, on the reverse strand, counting down.
ACCCCAAACCACCGCAGATCGACGCCGCCTTTTCCGACTTCAAAGACAACTTGCAGAAGCTTGAAGGTCCGCATCTGGATCCACTGACAGCGGCGTTTGCTGAGATCGAACCGGGCGTGATCAAAATGCTGGGTGGCGCATTTTCGATCGACCGCACCGAACATCGCATGGTGGCGTTCATGGTGGGGGCTACGTTCGCCAAGCGGCTTGAAAACGATTTGGGCGCGTTCTGGTTTCCGAATCGTTCAAGCGGCTTTGGCGCGGCGATGGGGCTTGAGCAGGCCGTGGGGGTGGTTTCGCCCATCGAGGCGGCTTCTCGCGCGCTGGCGCGGGGCAAGCTAGGCGAGCTTGACGAGATGACGCGCGATCTGCGATCCGTGGTGGCGCAGGCCACCTTGTCACCTCAGGCAAACCTGAGTGCACAGAAGCTTTCGCCGGAAGACTATCAACGCTTGTTCGATCCGGGCTTAGCGCAGGTGGCGTGTTTGGACACCAAAGCGGTGCAGACGCTGCTCGCCACCCCCGCAGGCCAAGCGCGCCGTGAGATTGAAGACGCCATCTCACGCGCCCCTGCGCAGCTTCCCGACCCAGTCAAAGCGCAGATTCGCGCGCAGATCGGGGGTGCTTTGGCGCAGTTTGATTCTGACAAACCCCTGATGGAGCAACTGCCAAAGGCCACGTCGCTGGCCGAACTGCTGACCTGGATCCACAGCGCGCGCGCTTCCAGTGGTTTGGCGCCAGAAGAGTTGTGGCGCGAGCTGGTTATGCCGCTGCTACACATTGGGGCGGCCGAGACCTTCCCAGCTTTAGACGCCGACGAAGTGGCGCAAATCGAACTTGCTTCAGATCCGCTTTTGCTTTACGTTGACGTTGTGCCTTACCAATCGCCAGCTGCCGACGAAGATGGCGTGATTGGTGTGTTTCCTGTGGAAACCGCCGTGGCGATTGTGCCCTTGGAGGAAGGCTTTCCGCGCTTGGTGCAGGTTGACCCCGCAGCGGTGCAAGAGGCCTTGGCAAATTTCGATCCTGCGCAGGTGCGACAAGCGGTGGAGCGCTTTCGTGCGCATGTGGTGGCCGCCGGGGCGCCCGAGCCTGGGCCCATGGATTCACCTTTGGTTGAGGCCACATTTTCCTTGATCGAGGACCTTCGCCAAGTGGTGGCCTCGGTGCAAAGCTCAGGCGGCATCCTGTGCGTGCGTCGGGCGACCGAGGCCGAGGCGTCATCGGAAGCTGCGCTGCACCTGGTGCGGCAAACCCTGCAAGCGCCCCGCATCATATTGGCGTAGGGGGGGAGCCCAGATCTTCACGGGCAGGGGGGACTTTCGCGGTTAGGATAGGGGGAGCATGCGACTGGGCGAGTTCATCTTGCGCGACATGGAGGCCATCCTGGAAGAATGGGACGCTTTCGCCAAGGCCAATATCCCGGCGGCCGCGAAAATGACGCCCGAGGCCGTGCGGGACCACGCAAAGCAGATTCTGACCACTGTCGTGAAGGACTTGTCTACCCATCAAACGAAACAGGCTCAAGCGAAAAAATCTAAGGGGAATGCCCCGGAGGCGGAAGGGGATCCGGAAACTCCGGCGGAGGCGCATGCCGTCTTGCGAGCGCAAAGCGGCTTCGACATCAACGATTTGGCCGCCGAGTACCGCGCCCTGCGCGCGAGCGTGCTGAGGCGGTGGATGGGAGCGTTCCGCCCCGACGAGCTAAGTCTTCAGGAAGTCGTCCGCTTCAACGAGGCCATTGATCAGGCGATCGCCGAATCTATCCAGGTTTTCACCGTGAAGGTGGACCAGGGTCGCAACTTGTCGCTCGGGATGTTGAGCCACGACATGCGCAGCCCGCTCAACACCATCGTGATGA
>JBBSJE010000329.1:0-6313 GCA_038257535.1 Polyangia bacterium | reverse complement strand
GCCATTTGATCAGAAATCACAAGGCTCGTCGATCCCAAATCGACAAAACCCTTCCCCGCACAGACAGTTCGGTCGCGATTGCTAGCTAAGTGATCAAAATCATTGAAACTCGTGCCTCAAAGATCAGACTAAGAGTCAGGTATCGGACGGGTGAGGCCTTCGTGGCAAATGAATATCCTGTGACCATGCCGGCGGCACACGGCCGGCCGGAACGATCGATGTTCATGAACGCGGTGGCGCAACCTCTTCGGGGCGCATCAGAAGTGGTGGAAGGCGTGATGGTCATGGCGTATGAAGTCACTGATTTGGTGGCCTCTCGCGATCGGGTCCACGACGCGGAGGAGCGGCTTCGCCTCGCAATGGAAGCCGCTTCCATAGGCACCTTCGATTTTAACCCACAGACCCGCACCTTGCGTTGCGACAGCCGCTATCGGGCCCTGTTCGGGATTCCGGACGGCACTGACGTAACACCGGAGCTCTTGGCCAAGTCCATTCACCCTGATGACCAAGCGCGCGTGCAGACGGCCGTGGCGGCGGCGTTAGATCCCGATACGGACGGCGAATTCGACATCGACTACCAGATTAGGGGTGTCTCGGATGGCATCGAGCGGTGGGCGCACATGCGAGGTCGCACGTTTTTCGATGAGGATCGCAAACCCAAACGGTTTATTGGCACCGGCATCGACATCACGCAACAGCGTCGTTCCGTCGAGCGGCTTAAGTTCTTGGCTGATTCGAGCACCACGTTGGAAGCAAGCCTCGATTTAGAAACCACCTTGCAAAGGGTGGCAGAGCTGCCGGTTCCGTTCTTGAGCGACGCAGGGTTGGTGGAACTTCTCGATGACCACGGGGCCCCGGAGCGGGTGGCCATAGCTTCTGCTGGGGCCGATCAGCCCACAGCGATCAAGCCTCCGCTGCCCCATGAAGAGTCGTCTTTGATTAAGGCGTTTGCGGGAGCCTTGGATGAGCTCAATCAAGGCGCCCCGGTGTTTGTCCCAGATGTCGCTGACTCACGGCTGTGGGAAAAGTACGGCGCGAGTGGCCCTCCCCAGCTTCTGAGCAGGTTGGGCGCGGGCTCGTTGCTTCTGCTCCCGATGATGATTCGAGGCCGTGTGATTGGCGTGATGGCGCTGCTGCATATGAGACCAAGTCGCCTCTACAGCCTTGAAGAAATTGCCTTCGCACAAGAGGTGGCACGTCGTGCCGCAGTTGCCATCGACAATGCGCGCCTTTATGATCAGAAGGTCGCAGCGATTTCCATTCGAGATCAGTTCCTCTCCATTGCCTCGCATGAACTTAAGACGCCGCTGACCTCAATCACGCTTCAGTTGTCAGCGTTCGGCAGGTTGCTCGCCTCGGGAAAGCTGATGTCCATTCCACAGGAAAAGCTGAAGCAACGCTTGGGCATTATGCTTAAACAGGGCGATCGACTGGCTTCACTCATAGAGGAGCTCCTGGACGTCTCCCGCATCTCGAGGGGGGGCTTGGCCTTGGTGGCAGCACCGGTCGATCTCGTCGAGGTTGTTCGCGAAGCCTTCCACGCTTTATCCGACGAGGCGGCAAAGCGAGACGTATCACTCGAGCTTCAGGGGGCTGCCCAAGTCGAAGGGGTATGGGATCGTGAACGGATTGAGCAGGTTGTGCTAAATCTTGTGGAGAACGCTCTTAAATACGGCGCACCTGGTAAACCCATTGAAGTCACGGTTAAGTCGGCAGACAGCCTTGCGATCTTGCGCGTTCACGACGAAGGCAGTGGCATTGCACCTGAGGATCAAAAACGAATCTTCGAGCAATTCGAGCGCGCGGTTTCCCCCAATCTGGGCGGCCTTGGTTTAGGGTTATGGATCGCAAGGAAGATTGTTGAAGCGCATCAAGGTAGAATATACGTCGAGAGCCGCCTGGGAGCGGGTTCCACGTTTGTCGTTGAGCTGCCCTTAACCGGCCCGGAGACGTGAGAATGCACGAACGCAACTTTATTCTCGTCGTTGATGATGATGACGACATCCGCGACTCGATCTGTAACCTGCTGGAGGACGAGGGCCATGAAGTGTTTTGTGTTGCCAATGGTCAACAAGCGCTCGATGCCCTTCACAGCCAGGGTCTGCCCTGCCTTATTTTGCTGGACCTCATGATGCCTGTGATGGACGGCGCTGAGTTCCGTCGGCGCCAGCTGGCTGACGCACAGCTCTCGGATGTGCCGGTTGTGTTGATCACAGCGGCAGGGCAAAGCGTGGCCAAGACGGTGCCTTCAAACCAAGTCTTGCCGAAGCCGCTTAAGGTCGACGCGCTGCTTCAAGCCGTAAACACCTACTGCCCCCACGCGGCGTGACCCGCCTTTTATGCGGCGGGCTGCACCGACGAGGATCGCCATCAAGATCTCACCTATGAGTTGTGCCGGGGCCCACAAACGATGATAGCATCGCTCCCCGTGACGGATTTGCCCTCATATGGGGCGGGAGCTTTGAACCGCCCAAGCCCGATGCAGATGGCGAGGGCCACGAGATTGCTGGCGCACGAGGGCGTGGCCGGCGGCGGCGCGGACGAGCCTCCGATGGCGGCCGCCGCCCGGGTCTACGAAAGGCTCCACACTCACCTGGCCCCGCTGGTGGGCGACGCTGGCGTCGAAGCCCTGCTTGTGCGCAGCGCGAGGCTGGCGCAAGGCGAGCTGGCTTGGCTCTCCGAGGTCCCCATCGCCGACCGCTCGGCGAAGTTGCGCGCGAGCTTGCATGCGCAAGAGGCTGCGGTGGGCGCCGAGTCGCTCGCAGCCCTGTATGGTACCTTTTTCGCGCTGCTCGCCAGCTTGATCGGAGAGCGACTGACCACCCAGGTGCTGCGCGGCGCCTGGCCGATGATCGACGAGATCGCCCCAAGGGAGACAGACCAATGAACGAGAGTGTTTCGATTCGCAAGTTGCACTCCGGGGTGCCGGGCCTCGACGACGTCCTCGGTGGTGGGATCCCGGAGCTTTCTTTCAATCTGATCTGCGGCGGCCCGGGTGGCGGCAAGACGACGATCGCCCATCAGATCATGTTCGCGAACGCGAGCCCGGAGCGCAAAGCCATCTACTTCAGCATCATCGGCGAGCCTCCGATCAAGATGCTGCGCTATCAGCAGCAGTACGACTTCTTCGACGCCGCCAAGCTAGGCGACGGCTCCGTTCGCTTCGTCCACCTCGGCGAGCAGGCGAGCGACGGCGGGATGGCGAAGGTCCTAGAAGCGATCGAGCAGGAGCTCGACAAATCCGCGCCGGCGATCGTCGTCGTGGATTCCTTTCGAGCCATGGTGCGAAGCACGCTCGCCTCGGGGACGGGCGGCGAGCGGGATCTGACCAACTTCATGCAGCGCCTCGCGCTGATGCTCACGAGCTACGAGGCCACCACTTTCCTCATCGGGGAGTATGCCGACGGCGAGCACGACAGCGCCGTGTTCACGGTGGCCGACGGGCTGATCTGGCTTCACCAGGCTACCGAGCGCAACTCGGTCGTGCGCAAGCTGCACGTGGTCAAGATGCGCGGCCAAGGCCAGATCCCCGGCTTGCACATGGCGCGCATCACGAGCGAGGGCTTCCGCGTGTTTCCGCGGCTCCTCAAGCCGCCGGAGAACCTCACCGAGCACCCCCTCAAGCACCGCCTCTCGACCGGCATCAATGGCCTCGACGAGATGCTCGGCGGCGGCATCCCGACCGGGTACTCCGTGCTGATCGCCGGTCCTTCTGGCTCGGGCAAGACGGTGCTCTCCAATCAATTCATCATCGAGGGAGCCAACCAGGGGGAGACCGGCATCGTGGCCATCTTCGAGAAGCGGCCCAACGATTATCTACAGACCACGCCGCGCGGGGAGCAATTCGAGAAGCTGGTCCACGAGAAGAAGCTGGAGGTCCTCTACCTGCGTCCGCTCGATCTGTCGATCGACGAGACGCTCGTGGAGATGCAGGACGCCGTGAAGAGACTCGGCGCAAAGCGAGCGGTGATCGACTCGATATCCGGTCTGGAGCTGGCGCTCGCGCCCACGTTTCGAGAGGACTTCCGCGAATCGCTGTACCGGATGATGGGCGCGCTGACGGGGCTGGGCGTCACGGTCATGGCGACGGTCGAGCTAGAAGACTCCTACACTGATCTTCGTTTCAGCCCCTACGGCGTCGCGTTCTTGACCGACGCCATCATCATCCAGCGCTACATCGAGATCGGCGGGGAACTCCGCAGAGCGATGTCGGTCGTTAAGGTGCGCTCCAGCCAGCACAGCAAGAAGCTGCGAGAGTACGAGATCTCGAAGGACGGGGGGCTCAGGGTGGGCCAGGCGCTCCAAGGCTACGAGGGCCTGCTGACGGGGACTCCGAAGGGCGGGCGATGACGTTGACAGAACCCACGTGCTATACCCAGAGGTGTTCCGGGGCGCTCGCCCTGGACCTACGACGGGCACGCGAGGGCTGAGCCATGGCAAAGCAGAGGATGACGGTCGAGCTTGAAGACGACACGATCCGTCGCCTGACGGCACTCGGTGAGCCGATTGCTGTGCTCGCACAGCTCGCCGGTACCGTGGCCGAAAGCGTGCGGGACACCGATCGTTTGCGGCGCGACGAGACCGACGAGAGCCTACGCATCGAACGGCACAAGACCGACGAGATCCTCAGGCACAAGGCCGACGAGGTCCTCAGGCAGGAACGGGTCGCGGACGAGACCGTGCGGGTCGACCGCGCGCGGGCCGATGAGATCGTGCAAACGACGCGACGCGACACGGATCGCGAGCACCCTCGGCAGGCGACGACCGCCGGAGCCAGCTCCGAGGTCGAGCGCGGGCGAGCGGACCATGTCGTCCAGGACGAGCGATCGAACGCAGATGCCGCGCTCGCGCGCGAGCGCGCGGAGCGAAGGCGTCACGGGGACGGGGCGCTGACGGCCGGTCGCGAAGCCACGGACACCCACCTGATCGGCGAACGAGCTCACTCCGATGCACTGATCGTCGATCAGCGCGACGCGAACCAGCAGATGGTCAACGCGACGATCCTGGCCCAGGAGCTGGCTGTCGAGGCGGATGCGGCGAAGCAGCGCGCCGAGCGCAGCGAGCGCGAGCTCCGCGCGGTCGCGGAGTTCCGGGAGATGTTCATCGGCGTCCTCGGGCATGACCTGCGCAATCCGCTCGCCTCGATCTCCATGGCCTCGGGCTTGCTGCTCGAGCGCGGCCACCTCGTCGATCAAGATGCGAGGACGGTTGGACGCATCATCCGCAACAGCGAACGCATGAGCCGAATGATCATGCAGTTGCTCGACCTCACGCGCGCTCGCCTTGGCGGCGGGTTTCCGATCGAACCGACGCCGGCAGATCTGCGTGCCATCTGCAAGACCGTCGTCGAGGATTTCGACGCACCCATCGAGCTGGAGACGGCAGGCGACCTCACGGGCAGCTGGGATGAAGATCGCTTGGCGGAGGTGCTCTCCAACCTCGTGGGGAACGCCATCCGTTACGCCACACCCGGAACGGCCGTGATCGTCAAGGCACACGCCGATGAAGCGGGGCCGGTCGTCGAGATCGTGAACCAGGGAGCGCCGATTCCCGCGGACGTGCTGCCGTTTATCTTCGAGCCGTTCCGCCGAGCGCGACCGCGCGAGAAGTCGCCAACCGGCAATCTCGGCCTCGGCCTTTACATTGCCCAACAGATCGTGCTCTCGCACGGAGGCACGCTCGAAGCGCACTGTGCCGATGGCGCGACAACCTTCGTGTTGCACCTGCCACGCAGCCCCCCCCCGGTGAGACCGACCCCTGTGTGACGAGGACCGTGCCGCGACGTGCCGACGAGCACCCCGTTCCCACACATGGGAGCAATTGGAACGCCGGCTGCACTTTCGCCCCTCTGCTGGGCCCCCCCGCGCGGTGTAGACCTTCTATCCCTCTGCCTGAGTGTGGGCCACGAGGAAACACAAAACGAAGAGCCATATGCCTAAATTGAGCACGTACGGTTCTGAACCACCTTGAGCCTGCGACGCGGCTGAGGCGCGGGGCTTTTCATCACCACAGTGCCTGGCACATAAACGGACCGCTCTTGAGATCCCAACGACTGACTAAGGGGGCCGTAAGGCGAGGACGGGATGTACGCGCTCAATGGCAACAAGATCACGCTTACCAGCAGCCCAAGAAGGAGCCTGCCCCTCCCTGCCACAATAACTGAGACAAAACCTGAGGATGAATTTAATGTAGATGGCGGGGAAAGAGTCGACGATGGAAACCGCACGAAACGAGTCTGCCACCAAGAGCCGAGAAACTCTGGAAAAGCCGGAGCGGCGAAACTTCACCGCCAAGTATAAACGGGATATCTTGG
>JBBSJE010000328.1:0-6322 GCA_038257535.1 Polyangia bacterium | reverse complement strand
CGCGCTCGGCGGCCACCACCGCGCCGGATCGCTTGGCAAACGCGGGAGGATCTAACACCACGGTGTCGAAGCGCTGACCGGCTGATTCAAGGTTGGCCAGCAGTTGGTAAGCGTCCGCGCAGCGAACCTCCATGTTGCGAAAGCCATTGAGTTCGGCGTTGGCGCGCGCGCGGCGGCTGGCTTCTAGATCGGCATCGGCAGCCAGCACCTGCGCCGATCGGCGCGCCAAGGCCAAAGCGAAGCCGCCATGAAACGTAAAAGCGTCCAAAGCGCGACCACCTTCTTGGCACAGCGAGGCCACGAACGCGTGGTTGTCCGCCTGATCCAAAAAGCCTCCGGTTTTTCCATCGCGCATGAGATCGGCGCGCAGCTGATTGGGGCCCAATCGATAGGTGATTGTGGGATCCCCCTGCCCGAACACGGCGTGGTCATTGCGGGGCAAACCCTCAAAATCGCGCATTGAGGTGTCATTGCGGGCAAACACCAGGTTCACCCCCAGTGACTGCACCACAAGCTGGGTGATTTCTGGCAGCAGCGGCTCAAGGGCTGTGGCCGCGATTTGCACCACGGCCGCGTGCTCGTACTTGTCGATGAACAAGCCTGGCAGGTCATCTCCCTCGGCGTGCACCACGCGATACGCCGAGCGATCGAGGTAACCAACCGCACGCCGGTGGGCCAACGCTTGCTGGAACCTGCTAACAACAAGCGTCATAAGGCCAGGCGTCGCGGCGGTGATCGACCGCGAGGGTGCTGGGCTTGCAGGATGGCGCTCCAGCATCCGCAAAGCCACAGGGGAGCGCAAGGACCACATAGCCAAGCCCAACCCATGCCCCCGGTCGTCGAACACCCGCACCAGCGCAGGCCCCTCGGACAAAGCGTCCTGCGCCGGCCCTTGGGCCACATCCTGGCGAAACACCCACGGATGCCCCGACTCCACCCGCCGACGCCCCCGCGCGGACACCACCACGCTGGTGGAGGGATCAAGAGAGGCGGCGCGAGCCTTGGCGGTCACGGCGCCAACCATACAAGATCTTTGAGCAACCTGGCGGGTTGCCCCGCGAAAACCGAAAACCGGAAACGCGGGCGTATGCCGTGCGTTCTTGCCTTCTGGACACCCCAGTGGCTAACATGCTGAACAAATGTTCCATCCGGTGGTACAAACATGGTTTCAAAGCCGGTTCGGTGCGGCCACCGCCGCACAGGCCGATGCTTGGCCGCTTATCGCCGCAGGCCGAAATGTGCTGATCACCGCGCCCACCGGCTCGGGCAAAACTTTGGCGGCCTTCCTCGCGTGCTTGGACAAGCTGATCCGCCAAGCCTTGGATGGCAGCGCCGATGCATTGAACACCCCCGCGCTCATTGCCAATGCGTTTAAGCCGCCATTGGAGCCATTGCCGGACGAGACGGCCATTGTGTACGTTTCGCCGCTCAAGGCGCTGTCCAATGACGTGCAACGGAACCTGGATGGCCCACTGGCTGAGATTCAGGCCGTTGCGCAATCGATGGGGCTGCAGCTGCCGTGCATTCGCACCGCCGTGCGTACGGGTGACACTTCGCTCAAGGCCCGCCGCGAAGCGGTTCGCAAGCCGCCGCACGTGTTGGTGACCACGCCTGAATCTCTCTACATCCTGCTGACCTCTGACTCCGGCCGCCGTGGGTTGCGCAACGTACGCACGGTGATCGTCGACGAAATTCATGCGTTGGCGGCCGACAAACGCGGCAGTCACCTGGCGCTATCGCTTGAGCGTTTGGAAGCGCTGGTGGGCCGGCCGGTTCAGCGCGTGGGGTTGTCGGCCACGATAAGGCCTTTGGACACGGCCTCGCGCCTGCTTGTGGGTGACCGCCCTGCACCCGACATCATCGATGCCACGCGCCTGCGGCATCTGGATCTTGCGGTGGAAGTGCCGCGCGACGAATTGGGCGCCGTATGCACCAACGAACAGTGGGAAGAGGTGTACGACCGTGTGGCGGAGCTGGCGCGCAGCCATCAGTCCACTTTGGTGTTCGTGAACACGCGTCGCTTGGTGGAACGCGTGGCCCACAACCTCTCCGGCCGCCTGGGCGAACAGGCCGTGGGCGCGCACCACGGCAGCTTGTCTCGTGAACGACGGTTCCAGACCGAGCAGCGGCTCAAGGCGGGGGATCTGCAGCTGGTGGTGGCCACAGCCTCACTTGAGTTGGGCATTGACGTGGGCGCCGTGGATCTGGTTTGCCTGATTGGCTCGCCACGCGCCATTTCCAGCGGCGTGCAACGCATTGGCCGTTCTGGCCACGCTGTGGGCGGCACACCCAAGGCCAAGCTGTTTCCGCTCACGCGAGATCAATTGGTGGAATGCGCTGCCCTGGTGCGGGCCGCGATGCGCGGCGATTTGGATCGGGTGCAGATGCGGGTGGCCCCGGTGGACATCTTGGCGCAACAGATGGTGGCCGCCTGCGCCTGCGAGCCGTGGGAGGAAGATGCGCTGTACGCGCTGGTTCGCAAGGCCGCGCCCTATGCAAACTTGCCGCGCGAAACCTTCGACGCCGTGGTCGATATGTTGGCCGATGGCATCTCCACCAGCCGGGGGCGCAACAGCGCCCTGCTACACCGCGACGCCGTCAACAGACGCTTGCGTGCCCGCAACGGCGCCCGGCTCACAGCCATCACATCGGGTGGCGCCATTCCCGATACGGCGCTCTTTGACGTGGTTCTAGATCCGGAAGGCACCTTCATTGGAACCCTTGATGAAGACTTCGCGATCGATTCGCGGGCCGGCGACATCATCTTGCTGGGCAACACGAGTTGGCGGGTTCGCCGCATCGAAGCGGCCAAGGTGCGGGTGGAAGACGCCGCGGGGCTGCCGCCCTCGGTGCCGTTCTGGTTTGGCGAAGGTCCCGCCCGTAGTTTTGAGCTTTCGCAAGAGGTGGGCCGGCTGCGCGACGAGATCACGCAAACGCTGCCAGAACTGGGCGAAACCGACGGTGCGCCCCCCAGCGGCGAAATCAACGTGCCGCAAGCCACGCGCGACCTGTTGATGAAAACCTGTGCCCTGGATGCCGCCGGAGCGCAGCTGCTGGGTGCCTACGTGGCAACGGGGCATGCGGTGTTGGGCGCCGTCCCCTCGCAAACCTGCGTGGTGGTGGAACGCTTTTTCGACGAATCGGGCGGCACACAGCTGGTTATCCACGCGCCGTTTGGTGGCCGCATCAACCGCGCCTGGGGAATGGCGTTGCGCAAACGCTTTTGTCGCTCCTTTGATTTCGAGCTGCAAGCGGCGGCCACCGATGAAGGGGTGCTGCTGTCGCTGTCACCACAACACAGCTTTCCGCTTGAATTGATCCTGCAAATGCTGCGACCGCATTTGGTGGATGAACTGCTCACGCAGGCCGCGCTGCAAGCACCCATGTTTGAAACCCGCTGGCGGTGGAACGCCACGCGCGCGCTCGCTTTGCGACGCACGCAAAACGGCAAACGCGTACCACCCAATCTGCAGCGCATGCGCTCACAAGACTTGCTCGCGGCCGTGTTTCCGGGACAGGTGGCTTGCCAGGACAACCACGGCGGCGGCCCCATCGAGGTGCCCGATCACCCCTTGGTCAAACAAACGGTCACCGATTGCCTGTGCGAACTGATGGACGCCGACGGGCTCAAGCGGGTGCTTGAAGATTTGGTGGCGGGCCGCATCGCCACCGTGGTGCGCGAGACCACAGAGCCTTCGGTGTTCGCGCATGAAATCCTCAACGCCAACCCCTATGCCTTTCTTGACGACGCGCCTTTGGAAGAGCGGCGTGCGCGGGCGGTGTCGGTGCGCCGCGGTTTGCCCGCGCAATTGGCCGACGGTTTGGGGCGTTTGGATCCCGAGGCGTTGGACAGCGTGACACACGCAGCCGCACCGGTGGTGCGCAGTCCAGATGAACTTCACGATCTGTTGTTGGACGTGGGTGTGTGGCCCGCGGCCGAAGGGCAAGCGCGGGGGTGGGACACAGCCTTTGCCCATTTGGTCGCCGACAACCGCGCCGGAGTAATGCAAGCGGGCGGTCACCGTCATTGGGTGGCAGCAGAGCGTGTCAGCATGCTCAACGCGGTTTGGCCGCAAGCCACCATCACCCCGCCACTTGTTGAGCCTGCCAGCCGACGGGCGCCCTCGTGGCAAGACGCCGAAGGCGCGCTGGCCGAGATGGTGCGCGGCCACATGTCGTTGTCGGGCCCCGTGAGCACGGCGCAATTGGCTGGTCGGCTTGGCGTTGAGGAAGCGCAGGCCGAAGCGGCGCTGGCCGCAGTGGAAGCCATGGGCCACGTGATGCGCGGCCAATGGACAGGTGCCAGCAGCGTAGGCGCTTGCGAATGGATTGATCGCCGCCTGTTGGCCCGCGCCAACCGGCTCACCATTGAGGGTCTTCGGCGTGGCATTGAGCCGGCGTCGCAATCCGACCTCATGCGATTCTTGTTCACGTGGCAGCACCTTGTACCGCACACCCAGCTGGCGGGCCGCGACGGATTGCTTGAGGCAATAGGACAGCTGCAAGGCTTTGAAGCGGCGGCCGGCGCTTGGGAGCGCAACCTGCTGCCCGCACGGGTGGCGGGTTATGATCCGGGCTGGCTAGATGACCTATGCCTGGGTGGGCAAGCGGCATGGGGCCGATTGGCGCCGCGTCGCGACCCCAGCACCTTGCCCACGCGCGGCGCGCCTCTAGGTCTGGTGCTTCGGCGCGACCTTCCTTGGCTCTTGGAGCCCGTTGCCCCGCCAACAAATCCGACCGCGGCCTTGACCGTGCTGGCGGAAAACGAGGCGGCGTTGAGCGAGACCGCGCGGAAGGTGTTGGGTTGGCTTCGTGACGCCGGGGCCTCGTTTTTGGAGGACATCACCTCCGCACTTGGAACGCGCGTGGGCGAAGTGGAAGAGGCGCTTTGGGAGCTGGTCGCCGCGGGTCGGGTCACGGCCGACGGGTTTGCAAGCTTGCGGGCATTGCTGCCCGACAGCGAGCGAAAAAACCCAAACCGAGGCGGCGCGAAAACCCGTTGGTACAGCCGCACGAGGGCCGCGCCCCCCACCCGAACCCGTCCAGGCGCGGGGCGATGGTGCCTGCTTCATACGGCAGCCAGTTTGCGCACGGCTCCCGCCGCGCCAGAGCGACTTGACTTGTGGGCGCGCCAATTCCTCCGTCGCTATGGGGTGGTTTTTCGGGATCTGTTGGCTCGTGAAGCGCATGCGCCACCCTGGAGAGAGTTGTTGCCCTGCCTGCGGCTGATGGAGATGCGCGGTGAGATCCGTGGCGGCCGTTTGGTGGCGGGTTTTACCGGCGAGCAATTTGCCCTGCCTGCAGCGCTTGAGGCTTTGCGCGAGGTGCGCCGCCAACCCAAAACTGGTGCCACGATTCAGGTAAGCGCCTGTGATCCGCTAAATCTGGCCGGTGTCATCACACCTGGCCCGCGAACGCCCGCGATCATGAGCCATACAGTTGCCTACATAGACGGCGTTCCGCAGGCGAATCCCCGCGCCGAATTCTTGCGTCAACATGACGTGGAATTGACCACAGCCGCTTCGCTCATGTGACAGCGTTGCAACACGGCTGTAACATGCCACCATGTAGGACGTGCACCTCACAAATTCCCGCTGAAAACCACAATTTCTAGGGTTTTGGGATTCTTCACCGATTGGGGAAGAAATGGCTTTTCACGGGCAGATCCCGTCGCGTATCCTGATTGTGTAGGGGTGGGCAAACAAGTGGATGTGACGGCTTGGTTGAAACGGTTTGTGGGTGAGCAGCGTGCGCTGGCGGGAATCGTGTACGAGCGAGGAGCCCAGGACGATTTGTTGATCCTGGCGGCGTCGTTCAATCTTCCCGCGCTGGCTTTGGCTTCAGCGCGGTCGGTGCATCGAGGGCAAGGTCTTGCGGGATTGGCGTTCGAACGCAACGCCACCCTTTCTACGTGCACAGGGCGGCCGCGCCGCACCCTGACCGTGCCCATGTTGGTGCCCCAAGAAGCGTCTGTGGCGCTTCCCATCCAGGACGCCAGCGGCGAAGTGCAGGCGCTGGTGTATTTGGTGTTCCCTCACGATCGACGCCTACGGGACGATGAACTCATTCAAATACTCGACCGGGCGGCAAGCGCCATCATGCGAAAACCACCGGTTCAGGTTGTTCCCGCCGTGGAGCAAACAGGTGCGCCCCTGCGCAATGTTCCCTCGGCCTGAGCGATAAACCGTATAGGACGACTGTGCCGCGCGCTATTCTACGCGCGCCTTGAGACGCTCGAGCTTGCGCGCCATGGCGCTATTGTTTGGTTCAAGCGTCATTATCTTCTCGTAGGCCGCGATCGCTTGGTCGAACTGTCCCATCT